>DATDMG010000425.1:0-5259 GCA_036518955.1 Kineosporiaceae bacterium
ACGGTGGCGGCATGGGCGTCGGTGCCCTTCCCGCCGTGGCGCCCGTCCTCGACGATCTTCTTGGCGTTGTCCCACGAGCCACCGGAGTTGGCCAGGAACACCGCCATCAGGACGCCCGCGCCGATGGCGCCCGCCAGGTACCCGGCGAGCGGGCCGGCGCCGAGGCCGAAGCCGACGGCGATCGGTGCCATCGCGGCGAGCAGGCCAGGCGTGGCGAGCTCACGCAGGGAGTCCCGGGTGCAGATGTCGACGACCTTCCCGTACTCGGGCTTCTGCGTGTAATCCATGATCCCCGGCAGCTCACGGAACTGCCGCCGAACCTCGAACACGATCGCCCCGGCGGCCCGGGTGACCGCGTCGATCGCCAGGCCGGAGAACAGGAACACCACCGACGCCCCCAGGATCAGGCCGACGAGGATGTTGGGGGACACGATCTGGTACCCCGACACCACCGAGTCGTTGATGCTCTTCCCTGCCTTGCCCAGGGCGCCGGTCACCGCGTCGTTGTAGGAACCGAACAGGGCGGTCGCGGCGAGCACCGCGGTCGCGATCGCGATCCCCTTGGTGATCGCCTTGGTGGTGTTCCCAACGGCGTCGAGCTCAGTGAGGATCCTGGCCCCGTTCTCGTCGACGTCGCCGGACATCTCGGCGATGCCCTGGGCGTTGTCGCTCACCGGCCCGAAGGTGTCCATCGTGACGATGACCCCGACCGTGGTGAGGAGGCCGCAGCCGGCGAGCGCGATCAGGAAGAGCGACAGGATGATCGAGCCGCCACCGAGCAGGAACGCCGCGTACACCGCCCCGGCGATGATGACCGCGGTGTACACAGCGGACTCCAGGCCGACACCGATACCGGACAGGACGACGGTGGCCGGACCGGTGAGCGCGGTGTCCGCCACGTTGCTGGTCGGCTTGCGGTCGGTGCCGGTGAAGTACCCGGTCAGCCAGAGGATGACACCGGCCAGGACGATGCCCAGGAAGACGGCACCCACCGCGACGAGCCGAGGGTCGCGTCCGAGCGAGGCGACCGCCGGATCGGTGTGGCTCAACTTGGCGAAGCTGCTCGGCAGGTAGGCGTAGGCCGCGATCGCGCAGAGCACCGCGGAGACGACTGCGGCGATGTAGAAGCCACGGTTGATGGCCACCAGGCCGTTCTCACCGTCCCGGGGGCGGGTGGCGTAGATGCCCAGCGCGGCAGTGATCGCGCCGATGCCCGGCACGATCAACGGGAAGACCAGGCCCTGGTCGCCGAAGGCGGCCTTGCCGAGGATGAGCGCCGCGACGAGGGTCACGGCGTAGGACTCGAACAGGTCGGCGGCCATCCCGGCGCAGTCGCCGACGTTGTCGCCGACGTTGTCCGCGATGGTGGCGGCGTTGCGCGGGTCGTCCTCGGGGATGCCCTGCTCGACCTTGCCGACGAGGTCGGCGCCCACGTCGGCGGCCTTGGTGAAGATCCCACCGCCGACCCGCATGAACATCGCCAGCAGCGCCGCCCCGAAGCCGAAGCCTTCGAGGACGGCGGGCGCGTGGCCCTTGTAGGTGAGCACGACGATGGTTGCGCCGAGCAGACCGAGGCCGACCGTCGCCATGCCGACGACACCGCCGGTCCGGATCGCGACCCGCATGCCGTCGTCCCGGCCGGTGTTCTGCGCGGCGGCAGCGACGCGGACGTTGGCCCGCACCGCGAGGTTCATCCCCAGGTAGCCGATCGAGGCGGAGAACACCGCGCCGACGACGAAGAACACGCTCCGGCCGATCCGCACGGAGCCGTCGTCGGCGGGCAACAGGAAGAGCAGCGCGAACACGATGACCACGAACCAGCCGAGGGTGCGGAACTGGCGGCCGAGATACGCCGACGCCCCCTCCTGGACCGCGCGAGCGATCGTCTTCATGTTCTCCGTGCCCTCGTCATGGGCAAGGACCTGGCCGCGGAAGAGGAAGGCCATGGCCAGGGCGGCGAGCGCGATGATCCCGACCACGGCGACGAGAGTGAGATTGGATCCGGCGAGAGTCACCCCCTGACCGCTCTCCTGCGCAACAGTCTTGGCGATCATGCGTCCTCCTCGACGTCGGGATGCCCCGCCCGCAGGAGCAGCGAGAGCCGCCGATGGACGGGTCCATGTTCATGACGAACCCTCGAGCTGATGCCGAGGGACGCCAGGCCGTGCGCAGTCTACGGACCGTGTTGGGGGGCTCCAAGCTGGGTCCGTGTGACGTTGTAGACCGGCGTTCGGCCGGTATTGTCCACCATCGGACCGGGCCCGGTGTGCCAGGCAGGTCCGTTCCGTCGTGCAGCGTCACCCGGTCGGGTGAGGGCGACGCGCACGTCAACGGCTCGGCGCCGACCCTTTCATCCCCGCCGGGCTCCGCGCAGGCGGATCCCACGCCCCGCGCGTTTTCCCGTCAGCGGGCCCATCGGAGGCAGACGGCGCCGCCCGTTCCGCCGCCTGGCCCGTCGTCCACGGTGACGCTGTCGGCCAGCCCCCGCACGAGCGCGAGGGAGACCGCCTCGTCGTCGCCGTCGACCATGGACGCCGGATCAGTGATGGTGATCCAGAACACCGGGCCCACGTCATCGATCCCCACCTCGACGGCACCGAGCGCGGCGGTGCCCAGGCACCGCCGCACCGCTCGCGCGCAGACCTCACCGACCGCGAGCCGGACCTCGTCGAGCCGAGCCTCGTCCAACCCGGCGCGCCGCGCCACGGCCACCGCGACGAGACGTGCCGTCCGAACGTGTTCGGGAGCCGGGTGAAAGGTGAGCGTGACCGTGGTCACGCCTCGCCCCTCAGCCGGACATCGACCTGCCGGGCGGTCAGCGCGACCGTGATCACCTCTCGGCCTCCACCCCGCCCCCGGCCCTCAGCCGGCCGACCCGTCAGGTGCGACCGAGGTGTCCGCCAGCGCTTCGGCCAAGGTCGCGTGGATGGGGAAGACCTTCGTCAGACCGGTGATCCGAAAGACCTTGAGGATCTTCTCCTGGGCACATACCAGGCGCAGGGTCCCGTCGTGGGAACGCACCCGCTTCAGGCCGCCGACGAGCACGCCGAGGCCGGTGGAGTCGAGGAACTCGACCCCCTCCATGTCGACCACGAGGTTGTAGTGGCCGGACGCCACCAACTCGTTCAATCTCTCCCTCAGGCTCGGCGCGGTGTACACGTCGATCTCCCCGCTGACCGAGATGACGGTCCGGTCACCTTCTTGGCGACTGGTGACGCTCAGCTCCACTGACTCCTCCTTGCGGGACCTGTCCACAGGGACCTGCGGTCACCACGGCATTCAATCACTCCCCCCTGATGGGTCACGCACGTGGCGCGCTCAGCGCGCACCCCGGGCGGTACCGCACCCGTCGGGACCCTTCCGAACACCTGTGCCTTTGTCCATCCGGGCCCTGGACGAAACCTAGCCCGCCTCGCCACGGCGGAGGCTGCGGAAGCGCCTCCTGCCGGAACGCCCCCATCGCCGGCAAGCCTCCCGGCCCGCGCCCGCCCGGACGGACGCCGGCCGGCGGCCAGCCCGTCGAGCCAACCCGGCAAGGTCACCTCCGTCTCGACGATGACGCTGCCATCGTTCAGTGGCCGGCACCGACTCACCGCGGCCCCCGCGGCGGCGGCGATCGCCGCGGCTCGACTGCACCCTTCGGCGGCGTCCACGGAGGCGGCCGCGGCCAGGGCCGCCAGGTCAGCCGCCGACTCGGCGCGATGTCGTGCGGTCGCGGCAGAGCCCAGCGCCGCGATGGCCAGGAGCAGCCCGAACAGCACCGCAGCAAGCCCCAACGCGAGTACGGTCCCGCTACCGACGTCCGACCGTGGTCGCGCCCGGCCGCTGCGCGCCTGAACAACCGGTCGGCGGGTCGTACCCGTCACGGCTGCTCCCGAGCGGCGACCGCTGCGGCCGCGACCGTGACCGCGGGGCCGAGCGGCAGCGGGACAACTGCCGCCACCCGCACCCGAACGTGGTCACCGAGCGCGGCGACCTCCACCCGACCGCCCGGCGGGCCGAGCCGGCGAGCCTCGGCCAGCGAGGCCTGATCGGACTCGCCGCGCGCGGCGAAGCGGGCGGCCGCCCGGGCCGCGTCGACGCACCGCAGCTGGACGAGCGCCGCCTGCAGCGACCCGAGGCCCAGGGCGAGCACCAGCATGACCGCGGGCAACGCGATCGCGAACTCGGCCGTTACCGAGCCGGCATCGCGCCGCCCTCGCTCGCCGGCGGCTCGTGCCGCCGGCCGAGACCCGCGCATCTGCATCACCCGATCGAGAGCGCCCGCTGGATGATGCCGGTCAGCAGCGCGCGAACCTCGTCGCTGCGCATGATCAACACGAGGAGGCCGGCAAAGGTGCACGCGGCCACGGTGGCCACCGCGTATTCCGCGGTGGCCATGCCCTCGTCCCGACGCTGGCCGCGATCCACCGGGCCCCTATGGTCACGAGTGTTGCCGCGCCCAACGGGTGCAGTCCAAGAGTCGAGCGGCTGGCTGGGCGGGACGGGACGGTCCATCGAGTCCTCCTCTGCCGGCGTGGCGGCCGGTGCGCTGGCCGCCCTGTGACGGCATGGTTCGAGCCTGCGGCCGCCGCGCGCTCGCCGCGCAGGTCCGGTCCCGGACCTGTGGACGACGAAGGTGGCGAGCCAGCTGTGCACGGGTCGTGCCCTCGACTGGCGGGATCTCACCCGGCGGCGAGCCCGATGGCGAGCGGGACGACGGTCAGCAGCAGAAAGGCGGGCAGGAGGCAGAGCCCGGTCGGCAACAGGACCAATACGCCCAGCCGGCGGGCCTGGTGCACGCCGCGAGAGACGCGAGCGTGCCTTTCGGCCTGCGCCACCGCTCGGATCAGGCCGACCGGTCCGGCACCGGTCGCGATCGCGAGATCGAGGGCTTCGGCCAACCGGCCGATGGCGGGCGGCGGATCGGAAGCCTGCCGAGTGACCCGTCCGAGCCCCCGCCGGGGCGAGGCGCGTCGCGGCGAGGCACCGAACCGGCGGGTGGGCCGGCCGACAACCTCATCCGCCGTCACCGGGCTCGCCAACTGTTCGGCCAGTCGGAACATTCCCGCCGCCTGGTGGTCGTCGACGGCAGCCAATGCCTCGCCCACGGCGGCGACCGCCCGGGTTAACGGAGCCCCGCCGCCGATGACCTCCGCGACGAGGTCCAGCAGGACCGGCCCCGGCACGGCCAGCACCTCGGCTGCGGCGCGGCGCTGGGCCCGACCGGCGGTCGCAGGCCTCGCCGCGGCCGCACGGGGCCGCCGAGGTGCGGCTGGT
>DATDMG010000426.1:0-20584 GCA_036518955.1 Kineosporiaceae bacterium
TCGAACGGGGTGACCGGTGAGTCGGAGCCGAGCGCCAACGGCACCCGGGCGCGGCTGAGCGCGTTGAGCGGCTTGAGCGCCGCCTGCCGGTCGGGCCCGAGGCGGGCCGCGTACATCCCGGCGGCCCCGCCCCAGAGCGCCTCGAACGCGGGCTGGACCGATGCGGTGACCCCGAGGTCGGCCAGGTCGGCGATCCCCTCCCGGTCGATGGCCTCGACGTGCTCGAGCCGGTGGCGCGCGGTGCGGACGGCGGCGATGCCCACCCGCTCGGCGGCCCGGCGGAGGCCCTGGCGGGCGGCCTCGACCGCGGCGTCCCCGATGACGTGGAAGCCGGCCTGGACCCCGGCCCGGGTACAGGCGGCGACGTGGTCGCGGATCTGATCGATATCCAGGTAGAGGTGGCCCCGGCAGCCGGGGGCATCGGCGTAGTCCTGGTACCAGGCGGCGGTGCGTGACCCGATCGATCCGTCGATGCACAGGTCGCCCGCCAGGCCGGCGACCGGCACGCCGAGCCTGTCGATCAGTTGCCGGGCCTCGTGGGGGGTCTGCACGAGCACGCCGCGATAGGCGACCACGTGCGGGAGCGTCTGGCCCGGCTCGGCGGTGAGCGCGACCAGGGCGCGCAGGTCGTCCTCCGGGACGATGTGTGGGGCGGACATCTCGTGCACCGCTGCGATGCCCTCGGCCGCGGCTGCGCGCAGGGCGGCGAGCTGGGCCTCTCGGCGGGCGGGTGGTGCCAGGTGGGTCCGGGTGGCGTCGCGGGCGGCGTGGTGGGCGTCCCGCTCCACCCGGCCGTCCGGGCTCCACCCGGGCAGCGCCGCGGCGTGGGAGCTACTGGCCAGCGCCGGGGAGATCACGGCGGAGTGCCCGTCGATCCGGGACAGGTAGACGGGCACTCCGGGCGCGGCGCGCTGCAACTCCGCGGCCGTGGGTGGGCGGCGCTCGGCGAGGAGCGTCTCGTCCCAGCCGTGCCCGAGGATCGGGCCCGGGCCGCCGGCGGCCGCGGCCGCGACCAGGTCCAGCAGGGCGCCCAGGCTGCGGGCGGTCCGGCAGTCGACCCCACGCAGCAGCAGCCCGGTCTCGGTCGTGTGGGCGTGCGCGTCCACGAACGCCGGCGTGACCAGGGTGTCACCGAGGTCGACGACGGTGGGCTCGCCCGACCGGGAGCGAGCCGCTGCGGCCGGGCCCGCCCAGACCACCGTGCCGGCCTCCACGACGAGGGCGGTCGCCGCGGGGTGGTCGGGGGTGTGGACGGCGCCGGCGCGGTAGACGGTCGTCATGGGGCCAGTCTTGCCGACCTTGGTCGGGGGTGTGGTCCGGATCTCGGAGAGTCCGTGGCTGGCGTCGGTTCAGCCAGGTGGGCGGGAGGTGCCGGAAGGGGCGGCGACCCGGGCCTCGACGAGGGCGCGCGCGCCTGGCGAGGAGCGCAGCACGTCGAGGGCGAAGTCGGCGTGCCCGGCGGCGTAGCCGTTGCCGATCATCAGCGTGACGTCGGCGGCCAGGCCCTCGGCGCCCAGCGCCGCGGTGGCGAACGACGTGGCCATCGAGAAGAAGAGGACGGTGCCGAGGTCGGCGGTGGCGAGGATGGCGCCGTGCTCGCAGCCGGGCACGTCCACGCAGACCACGGTGACGTCGGCGGGGCCGCCGGCGGCCCGGACGGCCTGGGCGAGCGCGACCGGGTCGCGGGCGTCGGCGAGCGCGACCGCGTCGGCGAGCCCGGCCTCGGCCAGGGCGTCCCGCTCGGACGGGAGGGGGACGACCCCGATGGTCCGGGCGGCGCCGCTGCGGCGCGCGGCGACCAGTGCGAGGCAGCCGCTCTTGCCGGCCCCCCCGATCACGGCGACCACGGGGGGCCGGCCGTGGGCGACGTACCGGGCGACGACCCGACGGGTGAGCGCGGGGGCGCCGCAGACATCCATCACCGCGAGGGCGAGCTCGGGCGGCAGGTCGGGGGGAAGGTGGGCGGCGATCGACCGGCCGAAGAGGATGGCGTGCCCGGTACAGGGGATCTGCTCGCTCCTGCCGTCCCAGCGGGCCAGCCCGTCGTGGACGGCGAGCGGGGTGAGGGTCAGCGAGACCAGGGTGGCGATCCGGTCACCGGCGGCCAGGCCGAGCGGGCTGTCCGGCCCGACCTCCTCGACCGTGCCGACGAGCATCCCGCCGGACCCGGTGACCGGATTGTGCATCTTGCCCCGAGTGCTGATGATCGAGAGCACCTCGGCCCGGACGGCGTCCCCGTCACCGGCGTGCCGGTCGGCCAGTTGCCGGAAGCTCGCGGCGTCCAGGTTGAGCCGCTCCACCCGCACCCGGACCTCGTCGCGGTACAGCCGAGGGTCAGGGTTGAGCCGCCAGGCGGCCTGCGGGAGCACCCCGATGGGCTCCACGACGCGGTGCAGACCCACGGGCGAGGCGAGTTGTGTTTCCATAGTCATCATCATATTGCCGCAGATCCTGCGGTCTACCACTGCCATGACAGCAATACTTCTCGTACAGTTGGGCGATGAGCGAAACACTGATGCGAGCTGCGGCTCCCGCGCGACGCCGTCCGGCCGCCGCCGACCGTCAGCCGTACCGGTACCGCTCCACCGCTCTGGAGGAGCCCGACTGGCGCCGGTTCCCCGGGTGGCGGCAGGTCACCGAGCACGAGTGGCGCAGCGCCCAGTGGCAGCGCGCCCACTGCGTGAAGACGGCCGCCCAGCTGCGCGCGGTGCTGGGCGACCTGCTGGACGACGACTTCTACGCCGACCTGACGCGGGACCAGGCGGAGCGGGCGACCATGTCGATGCTGGTCCCCCCGCAGATGCTCAACACCATGGTCCCGGGGACGGCCGCCGCGATGCCCGCGGGCGGTCCGGCGTTCACCGCGGCGTTCTACCCGGACCCGATCCGCCGCTACATGATCCCCGTCTTCTCCGACCGGCTCACCGAGTGGCCGAGCCACCCGTTCGCCAGCCGTGACTCCTTGCACGAGCACGACATGTGGGCCGTCGAGGGGCTGACCCACCGCTACCCCACCAAGGTGCTCGCCGAGCTGCTGCCGACCTGCCCGCAGTACTGCGGCCACTGCACCCGGATGGATCTCGTCGGCAATTCGACGCCGTCGGTGGCCAAGCTGAGGTTCGGGCTCAAGCCGGTCGACCGGATCGAGCGGATGCTCGACTACCTGCTCCGATCGCCGCAGGTGCGGGACGTGGTGGTGTCCGGCGGTGACGTGGCGAACCTGCCCTGGCGGAACCTGGAGGCGTTCCTGACCCGGCTGCTGGAGATCGAGCACATCCGGGACGTGCGGCTCGCCACGAAAGCCCTGATGGGGCTGCCGCAGCACTGGCTGCAGCCGGAGGTCGTCGAGGGCGTGGCTCGGGTCGCCCGCACCGCGCGCTCACGGGGGGTGAGTCTGGCGATCCACACGCACGTCAACCACACCCAGTCGGTGACGCCCCTGGTGGCGGAGGCGGCCCGGGCGTTGCTGGACGCCGGGGTGCGCGACGTCCGCAACCAGGGCGTGCTCCTGCGCGGGGTGAACGCCGACGTCGACGTCCTGCTCGATCTGTGCTTCGCCCTGCAGGACCAGGCGATGATCACACCGTACTACCTCTACATGTGCGACATGATCCCGAACAGCGAGCACTGGCGGGTCCCGCTCGCCCAGGCGCAGGAGCTGCAGCACGGCATCATGGGCTACCTGCCGGGGTTCGCCACCCCGCGGATCGTCTGCGACGTCCCGTTCGTGGGCAAGCGGTGGGTGCACCAGGCGCACGAGTACGATCGGGTGCGCGGGATCAGCGGGTGGACCAAGAACTACCGCACCTCGATCGAGGCCGACGACCCGCAGGCGCTCACCCGGACGTACCGGTACTACGACCCGATCGACACCCTGCCCGCCGAGGGTCGGGCCTGGTGGCGTGCCCGGGCGGGTCAGGAGGGCAGCGGGCGCGACTCGTAGGGGGTCGACAGCACGATCGTGGTTCGGGTGGAGACGGACGCGGCCGCCCGGATCCGCGCCAGGAGCTGCTCCAGCGTGCCCGGCGTGGCCACCCGCACCTTGAGGATGTAGTTCTCCTCGCCGGCCACCGAGTGGCAGGCCTCGATCTCCGGGAGTTCCGCGAGCCGTTCGGGGACGTCGTCCGGTGCGGCCTGGTCCAGCGGGGTGACCGAGATGAACGCCGTCAGCGGCAGGCCGACCGCCTCCGGGTCGATCACGGCGGTGTACCCTCGGATCACGCCGCGTTGCTCGAGCCGGCGGACCCGCTGGTGGACGGCGGATGTCGACAAGCCGGTGGCCTTGCCCAGGTCGGTGAAGCTCATCCGGCCGTCCCGGGCCAGCAGGGTGAGGATCTGCCGATCGATCTCCTCCACCCCTGCAGGTTAGCGTCCGTCGACCGCTGGTCCGCAGGAAATGCGTGCGCCGCAGCACACCGTGGGCGGGGGCTGGCAGGATCGGCGGGGTGACCGCTGCGGTGCCCTCCTCGACCCTGCTCCGACGCCTGATGCTGCTGGACAGCGCCTCGCTGTACTTCCGCGCGTTCCACGGCGTGCCCGAGACGATCACGGCACCGGACGGCACGCCCGTCAACGCCGTCCGTGGGTTCCTGGACATGGTCTCCACGTTGGTGACCCTGCGTCGTCCGCACCGCCTGGTCGCGTGCTGGGACGAGGACTGGCGCCCGGCCTTCCGGGTCGCGGCGATCCCGTCGTACAAGGCGCACCGGCTGGCGAACGCCGCCTCGAACCTGGAACAGGTGCCGGCCGCGTTGGCGGCCCAGGTGCCGGTCATCGCCGCGGTGCTGGCCGCCGTCGGGATCGCCCGGGTCGGCGCGCCGGGGCTGGAGGCGGACGACGTCATCGGCACCCTCGCAGCGCACGACCTGGCCGCGCACGCCGGTGTCCGGGCCGACGTGGACGTGGTCACCGGCGACCGGGACCTGTTCCAACTCGTGGACGACGCCGCCGGGGTGCGGGTGCTCTACACCGGGCGCGGGGTACGGAACCTGGAGACCGTGGACGAGGCCTGGCTGGCGCGCACGTACGGCGTGCCCACCGGACCCGCCTACGCCGACCTCGCCGTCCTGCGCGGGGACCCGAGCGACGGGCTGCCCGGGGTGACCGGCATCGGTGAGAAGACAGGGGCCGCGCTGATCAGCCGGTACGGGTCGCTCGAGGGGCTGCTGGCCGCCGTCCGGGACCAGGACGCGGCGCTCTCCCCCGGCGTCGCGCGCAGGCTCACCGCGGCCGCGGACTACCTGGCGGTCGCCCCGAGGGTGGTCCGCGTGATCCGTGACGCGCCGTTGCCCCCGGTCGCCGACACCGCCCCGGCGACTCCGGCCGACCCCGACGCCGTGGTCGAGCTCGGACGGCGCTGGGGCCTGGACTCCAGCCTGGCCCGGCTGGTGGAGGCGCTGTCCACGGCAGCCACCGCGGCCGGACCTGTCTGACGGCGACGGGAGCGCCGCCGTGGCCGACAGGCAGGTGCCCACCCGAGAGCGACGCTCGATCGATCCTGGTGAGGAACGCATGCCCGCAGGTGACGCAGCAGCCGAGGTCGGACGCCGGGCAGTACTGACCCTCGGGGCCGCCGTCCTGGTCGCCGGCTGCGCTCCGGGCGGCAGTCGCGTCACCACACCGTCGCCATCCGCCGGCACCGGGTCCGGTGCGTCTCCGGCAGGGTCGACGGGCCCGGACTCGCCCCCCACGACCCCTGCACCCTCCTCGACGTCGCCCGCGGCCTCCCCCCGACCGGCGGCACTCCGGTCTGGACCCCCCAGGTCCTCGCCCTGCTGGCCCGCCTGGACGTGCGGGCCACCTTCTGCGTGATCGGCCAGAACGTGGTCGCGCACCCGGACCTGGTCCAGCGGGTCCTGGACGGCGGACACCAGATCGCCAACCACACGTACACCCACCCGATGAACCTGGCCGTGATGGCCAGACCCCAGGTGGACGACCAGCTCCACCGAACCACCGACCTGCTGACCCAGGCCGGGCACGGGGTGCGCCCCACCCTGTTCCGGGCCCCGGGAGGCGCCTGGTCGCGGACCATCCTGGACTCGGCCGCAGCGGCCGGGATGCGCGCGCTGGACTGGTCCGTCGACACCCGTGACTGGTCCCGCCCCGGCACCGCCCACATCGTCGACGTCCTGCTCACCAGAACCCACCCCGGCTCGATCATCCTCGACCACGACGGCGGTGGGGACCGCAGCCAGACCGTCGCAGCCCTGGGCACAGCCCTGCCCCGCCTGCTGGACCAGGGCTACCGGTTCGTCCTCCCGTGAAGGGGGTCCACCCGCCGCTGCACCGCGGAACGTCGGGTCAGGGATGCCTCGGTTGGCCCTGCCGGCTGGGCGGCAACCGACCACGGCTCACACGAGCGACGAGTAGGCGACCACACCGCGGCGGACGCCGTCGATCGCGGCCGCCGCCGCCCGGGCCAGCACCCGGCCGGCGTCGTCGGCGGCGGCCGCCTGCTGCACCTGGCCGAGCAGGTCGATCACCTGCTTGCACCACCGGACGAAGTCGCCGGCGGCCAGGTCGGAGTCGGCCAGCACCGACTCCAACCGGTGCCCACTCGCCCAGCGGTGGATGGCCCAGGTGAGGCCGAGGTCGGGTTCGCGGGTCGGGTCCAGGTACAGGTCGCGCTCGCGGTCATCGAGCGCCGACCAGATCCGCACCGTCTCGGCGATCGCCGCCTTGACCGCACCCCCGGGCACCCGGGGTTCGAGGCCGCCCTCGTCGCGGCGTGACTCGTACACCAGGGCGCTCACGCACGCGGCCAGCCCGGCGCCGTCCACATCGCGCCAGACACCCTCACGGAGGCACTCCGCGATCAGCAGGTCGGACTCGGCGTAGAGCCGTTGCAGCCTCCGACCGGCCGGGGTGACCGTGTCGCCGGCGAGGTAGCCACGCTCGGTGAGCAGATCGCAGACCCGGTCGAAGACCCGGGCGATGGTGTTGGTACGGCCCTCGATCCGGCGGGTCAGCTGCTCGGTCTCCCGGGCCAGCCGCCACCAGCGCTCCGCCCAGCGGGCGTGGTCCTCCCGATCGGCGCAGCCGTGGCACGGGTGCGACCGCAGTTGCTGGCGCAGCCGGTTCAGCTCCTCGTCGTCCGCGGCGGGCGAGCGCTCCCGGCGCCGGCGCGGTGGCGGGTCGTCCGCGACGGCGCCGAGTGCGTTGCGCAGCGTCGACGCCAGGTCGCGTCGGGACTGGGGGTTCCGGGAGTTGAAGCTCTTCGGCACGGGTACTCGGGTCAGCGGCTCCAGCGCCCCCCCGCCCTGGACGTCGACCAGCGAGATCCGGTTCATCTGCCGGTCGGTGGTGAGCACGGTCGGGCGCGGCCCGTCGGGCCCGGCGGGTGACCCGGGGTCGACCACGACGGCCCAGCCGGGTCGTCGTCCGCCGGAGACCCGGATGACGTCGCCGCGACGCAACCGCTCCAGGGACGCCAGCGCGTCGGCCCGCCGGTCTCGCGATCCGGCACGGGACAGCTCGGTCTCCCGTTCGCCGATCCGCCGTCGTAGCGCCGCGTACTCGGTGAAGTCGCCCAGGTGACAGCGCATCGCCTCGGCGTACCCGGCGAGCGCCTCCTCCTGCCGGCGTGCCTGGCGGGCCAGCCCGACCACCGCCCGGTCGGCCTGGAACTGGGCGAACGAGGTCTCGAGGATCTCCCGCGCCCGGGACCTGCCGACCTGGTCGACGAGGTTGACGGCCATGTTGTACGTGGGTCGGAAGCTGGAGCGCAGCGGGTAGGTGCGGGTCGAGGCCAGGCCCGCGACCGCTTCGGGGTCGAGCGTGGGTTGCCAGAGCACCACCGCGTGCCCCTCCACGTCGATGCCCCGCCGGCCGGCCCGACCGGTCAGCTGCGTGTACTCCCCCGGCGTCACATCGGCGTGCGTCTCGCCGTTCCACTTGACGAGCTTCTCCAGGACGACGGTGCGGGCCGGCATGTTGACCCCGAGCGCCAGGGTCTCGGTGGCGAAGACGGCCTTGACCAGGCCACGGGAGAACAGTTCCTCGACCACCTCCTTGAACGCCGGCAGCAGCCCCGCGTGGTGGGCGGCGAGGCCCCGCTCGAGCCCGTCGGCCCACTCCCAGTAGCCCAGCACGGCCAGGTCTTCGTCGGGGATCTCCGCGCACCGCAGCTCGACCAGGGTGCGGATCTCCTCCCGCTCCTCCGGGCTGGTCAGCCGTACGCCCGCCGCCAGGCACTGGGCGACGGCGGCGTCGCAGCCGGCACGACTGAAGATGAAGGTGATCGCCGGCAGCAGCCCCGCGTGGTCGAGGGTGTTGATGACGTCGAACCGGGGTGGCACGCCCCGGCCCGAGCGGGCGCCCCGGCCCCGGCCGCGGCCGTGCCGGCCCCGGCCGATCCGCCCGATCCGCAGCTCCTCCCGGGCCAGGCGCCGCAGCTCCGGATGGACCTGGCTCGCCATCGACGCGGACTCCAGGCTGGGGGTGAGCCGCGCGCCGAGGGTGGCGTCCCGGGCGGCGCTCACCGCCCCGGAGCCCTCCGCGGAGCCGGCTCCGGCGTCGGAGCCCGCTCCGGCGTCGGTCACGGGCGCCCCGGCGGGGCCCTCGTCGGCGAACAGGTCGTACAGCCGCCGCCCGACCAGCACGTGCTGCCAGAGCGGGACCGGCCGGTGCTCGGACACGACCACCTCGGTGTCGCCTCGCACGGTGTCGAGCCACTCACCGAACTCCTCGGCGTTGCTGACCGTGGCCGACAGGGACACGACGCGCACCGGCTCGGGCAGGTGGATGATCACCTCCTCCCAGACCGCACCGCGGAACCGGTCGGCGAGGTAGTGCACCTCGTCCATCACGACGTACCCGAGACCGGTCAGGGTCGCCGACTCGGCGTACAGCATGTTGCGCAGCACCTCGGTGGTCATCACCACGATCGGTGCCTCACCGTTGATGGTGTTGTCGCCGGTCAGCAGCCCGACCGCGGCAGTCCCGTACCGGCGTGCCAGATCGGTGTACTTCTGGTTGGACAAAGCCTTGATCGGCGTGGTGTAGAACGCCTTACGGCCGCCTGCCAGCGCCAGGTGGACGGCGAACTCGCCGACCACCGTCTTGCCCGAGCCGGTCGGGGCGGCCACCAGGACGCCGCGGCCCTCCTGGAGCGCCTCGCAGGCGCGCACCTGGAACAGGTCGAGCTCGAAGTCGTACTGCCCCCGGAAGGTACCCAGCGGGGTGCCCGCCTCCCGGGCCCGGCGCCGGGAGGCGGCGTACCGGGCGGCAGGCGGAAGATCGGAACCGCCGGCAGCCGTGCTCATGCCCCTACGCTACCCATCGGGCGACCGCCACCTGCCGGAGGCCGCCCTCGTCATGACGGACCGTTCGTCGTCGGGGGGCCCAGGACACGCAGGGCCCCGGGGACCACCTCCACGGTGAGTGGCAGCGGTCCCCACCGCTCGCCGTCCGCGTACGCGACGATCCCCGGGGCCCGTACGCTCACCCGGCGGGCTCGCCGGACGGTCACCCGGGGGTCCCCCAGATGCCTGCCGGCGTACACCCGCGGGTAGATCCGCAGGAACGCCGCCCGGGACAGCGGCGCCACCACCAGGACGTCGAGCAACCCGTCATCCAGCCGCGCCCGTGGGCAGATCCGCATCCCGCCCCCGTAGCTGGGAGTGTTGGCGACGACCACCATCACGGCGGGGACCGTCCAGGACTCGCCGTCCAGGTCCAGGTGGTACTCCCGGGGCCGCAGCACGGGCAGCTCACGCAGGATCGCCAGGTCGTACCGCAGGTGGCCGCGGGGCCACCGCCAGCCGTTGGCGCGTTCGTTGACGAGAGCGTCGAACCCCGCTCCGAGAACACCGGCGAACCAGCGGGCCGCGGTGTCGACCTCGTCGGCGGGTGGGGTGTCGGGCAGGCGGCGGACGGCGTCGACGGTCCGCGACCGGCCGGACCAGATCGCCTCGGCGACGTCGTCCGCGGCGGCGGCGGGGTCGCGAAGGCGAAGGCCCAGCGCCCGGGCGACGTCGTTGCCGGTGCCGGCGGGCACGATGCCCAGCGGGCACCCGGTGCCGGCGACGAGGTTGACCGCGAGGTGGACGGCGCCGTCACCGCCGACCACGACCAGCGCCTCGGCACCGTCGGCGAGCGCCTGCCGGACGCCGGCCGCCTGCGCCTGCGCGGTGTCGCCGTGGACCGGGACGACGTCCAGCTCCCGGGCCCGCAGCCGCTGGTCCGCCACGGCGCCGGCGGCGGTGGCGCGACCGCCGCCGGCCTGCGGGTTGACGGCCAGCACGACCCGGCGGGTCACAGTTCGTCGAGCGATTCGGCCTGGTGGGTCGGCTCCGGGGTGGTGTCGAGCGAGCTGGCCTGGTCGTCGTCCAGCCCGGCGAAGCCCTGCTCCAGGTCCCGGCGGCGGCGCCGGCGGTCGTTCAGCCAGCAGATCCCCACGGCGAGCAGGTACAGCCCGGTCATCGGGAAGGCGAGGGCGAGCATGGATCCGGCGTCCGGGGACGGCGAGGCGATGGCGGCGAACAGAAAGGTCACGAAGACCGCGATCCGCCACCCCTTGGCCAGGGTGAGGGCGGACAGCACACCGACCAGGTTCAGGGCGACCAGCAGCAGCGGGACGACGAACGCGACCCCGAAGGCGAGGAAGACCTGGGTGACGAAGGTCAGGTAGTCGTCGGCGCTGATGATGTTGGCCGAGTCGGAGGGGGTGAACGCGGCGAAGAACTCGATCGCCTTGGGCAGCACCACCCAGGCCAACGCGATGCCCGCACCGAACAGCGGCACCGCGGCGGCGACGAAGCCCAGGGCGTACCGCTTCTCGCGCTTGGTCAGCCCGGGGACGATGAAGGCCCACAGCTGGTAGAGCCAGACCGGGCTGGCGATCACGATTCCCAGGTAGACCGCCAACTTGAGCTTGAGGTTGAACGGCGAGGCCACCTGACCGAAGTTCAGCGTGGCCAGAGTGTGGCGCTGGTGGGCGATCTGGACCAGCGGGGCCTGCAGCTGCTTGATCAAAGAGTCGTAGAGGAACCAGCCGCCGCCGGCGCCGATCGCGACGGCCAGCCCCGACTTCACCAGCCGGGACCGCAGCTCCCGCAGGTGCTCCCGCAGGGGCATCCGCCCCTCGGGATCCTTGTTCGGTCGCCGCCGGGGCGTGGTGAGGGCCACGCCGCCGGCCTCAGAGGTCGGTGCGCTGCTCGGACGGCGCGCCGCTGCGGGTACCGTCCCCGTCGACGATCCGGCCCTCCAGCGGCTCGCTGGGCCGGGGCGCGGTGGAGCCGGACTGGCGACGGACGTCGTCCTCCCGCATCTCCTTGACCTCGGCCTTGAAGATCCGCATGGACCGGCCCAGACCACGGGCGGCGTCCGGCAGGCGCTTGCTGCCGAACAGCAGCGCGATCACGACGACCAGCACGATGAGGTGCCAGGGCTCCAACGCTCGAAACATGGCGCCATCGTACGTGCCGCCAGCAGGTCTACACGTACGTCGGGCCGAATGCTCACCCCCGCGACCGGGGGGAGCGCCCCGGTCGCCTTACGCCCTGCCGGTGCCGCCTTCTCGCGCCGCCCTCGGTCCGGGCCCCCGCCGCCCTCGGGCCACGCCCCCGCCGCCCTCGGTCCGGGCCCTGCCCGTCCGCGCCCTGCCCCGCCGGGCGGCGATGCGTTCGGCCCGCAGCCGGGCCGGGCTGCGGAACACAGCCGGTTCGGCGTCGGCGGCCGGCTCGGCGGCACCCGTGCCGGACAGGCTCTCCAACTCCGCGGCGACGACGGACAGCCGCTCCCCCGCCTCGGCGAGCTCGCGCGCCAGCACCATCCCCTTGCGCCACAGCGAGCGGAGGAGGAGGAAGAGCACGCCGAGGGCGCCGGCCACCAGCGCGACCCAGACGAGGGTCCACAGCCACCACGTCACGGGCAGCAGGCTATCGGGTCAGGCGGCGGTCTCCGGGGTGGTGCGGCGCGCCGGGCCGGCGGCTCCGGCGGCTGCGGCGACCAGGTCCGCGCCGTCCAGCCAGAGTGCGAAGTCGAGGACGTCGTCATAGCTGAGCACCGGGCCGGTGTGCTCCTCGAGGACCTCGGCGGGCACCGACCACGGTTCGGCGATCACCCCGCCCGAGATCAGCAGGGCGACCACGTCACGACCTGCCGGCTTGCGGACCTCCTCCAGGCACGAGGTGCAGATGAACGCGTAGTACGACCATGCCTTGACCGAGCACACGACGAGACGCACCTGTGCCGGGGTCAGCTCGACATCACCGCAACTGGGGCACGACGCCTTGATGGTCGTCATGGTCGAGGCACCTCCGGTGTCCTACCCTGATCAGCTCGTCGACCTAACCGTCGGTCGCCCTTTCAGATCCCTTGAGGACTTTCGGTGCCGGTCACCTGCATGCTCGCATCGCTGTTTCCGCCCGTGGCCGGCGACACCCGAGCCGGGTCAAATCTCCCCCGTTAGGCCAGGGGGGTCGCCTCCCCCGGCTCGTTGACGTGCGCGGACGTCGGTCCGGAGGCGGCAACGGGCGAGGTGGTCGCGGGTCTGCGCGCAGGGCTGTCCGGAGCCGTGTCGATCACCTCGTCCGGGTACCGCTCCAGCGCCTGCCGGGCCAGTTCGCGGACCCGGTCGGCGACGTGTCGCGGGCTCACCACGACCAGCTGGCCGCCCAGCCGCAGCGCCAGCCGCGGCAGCCAGTCCGCCGACGCCGTCCGCAGCCGGGCCCGGAGCCTGCCGCCGGTCATCTCCTCGACGTCCTCGACGGGATAGTACTCGGCGACCCAGCGGGCCGCCGGTCGCAGCTCCACCGTGACCACGAGGTCGTCCGGGGAGGGCGTGAACAGGTCGTCGCCGGGGGCGGCCGCGTCCGTGGGTGGGGTCCCGTCGACGTCCAGGATCTCGATCCGCAGGATCCGGTCCAGCCGGAACCGGCGGACGGCCTCCGCCCGGTGGCACCAACCCTCCACGTACCAGCGGTCGCCCGCGTTGAGCACCCGGATCGGGTCGACGTCCCGGTCGGTCGTCTCGTCGCGGCTGGGCACCAGGTAGCGCAGCCGCACCCGGCGACGGCGGCGCACCGCGTCCCGGGCGGCCGCCAGGACGTGCTCCTGCGCCCCGCGGGACAGGTCCACATGCAGCGCAGCGGCGCGGGGCGCGGCCTCGCCCGCCGCGGCCGACAGCTTGTCCAGCACCGTGGTCAGCACGTCCCGGTCGTGCAGCCCGGGCACGTCGGCCAGCGTCCGCAACCCGGCGATCAGCGCCACCGCCTCGTCGACGCCCAGGCGCAGTGGCCGCGACAGCGGGTCGGCGTTGTCCAGGAAGATCCGCCCGGAGTCCCAGTTGGCGTCGATCAGGTCGTCCGGCAGGTGGCCGGGCGTGCCGCAGACGAACAGCAGCTCCAGGTCCTTGACCAGTTGCTGCTCGGTGATCCCGAAGTGCTGGGACGCCTCGGCCAGCGACACGCCCTGGCGGTGCAGCAGCCACGGCACCATCGCCAGCAGCCGGGAGAGCCGCTGCGTCGCACCGGTCGCGCTCACGCTGCCCTCCGCCCCGGGCCGGTGGGCCGGTGCCTCATCGCCGGTCCCCGCGCACCGGGCCGGCCGGCCATCGGGTCGTGCGGGCGGCGGCCCGAGCCGGGACCGGGGCGGCCCGGGCCCGACGCCCGCTGCCCGGTACTGCCTCGGCGGCCCCGGTGAGCAGCTTGACGACGGCCTGGCGCAGGTCGGCCGGTTGCACCGCGACGACGTCCGGGCCATGGCTGGCCACCTGCTCGGCGAGGTTCATCAGATCTCCCACCGGCAGCTCCACCCGGTCCCAGTCATCGGCGGCGGAGGGGGGCGTCGCGGGATCCCGCGCAGGCCGGTCGGCGTCGTCAGGCGCGGCGTGCGCGCGGGCCTGCAGCCGCAGCCCCGCCCCACGCCCTGGTCGCACCAGCAGCACCGCCGTGCGGGTGTCGACCACGGACGGCGGGCCGACCATGGCGTCCGCGTCGACGTCCGGCGGGACCTCGTAGGCCCCCGGCTGCCCGGCCCGGACGGCGCCCTGCACCCGGGACAGCCTGAACGCCCGCGGAGCCCGCCGGTCGACGTCCAGGCCGACCACGTACCAGAAGCCGCCGCGGCTGGTCAGCGCCCAGGGCTGGAACCGGCGTTCGGACACCTCGCCGTCGGCCTTCCGGTAGCGGAACCGGACCTCGGCCCGGTCGCGGGTCGCGGCGTACATCGGGTCGAACGCGGGCTCGGCGGCCCGTACCCGAGGTTCCACGCCGACCAGCGACTCGGCGTCCACCTCCACACCGAGGGCCTTCAGCTTGGTCATCGCCCGGGCGGCCGGGCCGGCGAGGCTCGCCTGCTGCCAGACCCGGCTGGCCAGGCCCAGCACCGCGAGCTCGTGCGCGGTGAACTCGATCCCGGGCAGGGCGTAGCGTTCCCGGTCGATCCGGTACCCCTGCTCGTCGAACAGTGGGTCGTAGCTGCCGGTGACCAGCGGGACGCCGAGCTCGCGCAGGTCCTCCTTGTCCCGCTCGAACATCCGGTCGAAGGCTTCCGCTGACTCGCACTCCGCGTACTGGGGCACGGCGCGCCGGATCTGCCCCTTGGTCAGCCACCGTCTCGTGGCGACCAGAGCGATGACGAGGTTGAGCAGGCGCTCGGTGCGCTGGGTTGCCATCGCCAGAACGCTACCCGAGGTAGCGTGCCGCTCCACGGAGGTCAGGCTGATCGAGCGCGGATCCGGGTGGTGGGACGCAGTGATCCAGTGGCGGGAGGGCCGCGTCGTCGCGTCCGTCCGGGAGTGGGAAGGCGCCCTCGAGCTGGGGGTCGAGGTCTACGACCCCGGCACCGGCCGCTGGGTGGCCTGCTCCGCGCTGGCGTACCCGGCACTCGTCGGGCGCCCGCACGTGGGTGACCGGGTCCTGCTCAACACCGCCGCCCTGGAGCGACGTCTGGGCACCGGCGGGTACGCCCTGGTGATCGGCCGCCCCGGCCTGCCCCGGGAGGGCCTTGCCCTCGGACCGGGACACCTGGTCAAGGCGCGGTACACCCCGCAGCAGGCGATGGTCCAGGGTGTCGACGAGCAGGACTCGCCTCATCACCCGGTCCTCGCCGACGCGGACGACCTGCTCGGGATGCCCGTCGTGGTCGTCGATCTGCACTCGAGCCTGCCCGCGGTGGTCGCCGGGGCGCGGTCCCGCCGGCCGGACGTCCGGGTGGCGTACGTGATGACGGACGGCGGCGCGTTGCCGGCCTGGTTCTCCCGGACCGCTGCGGGGCTGCGGGCGGCCGGCTGGCTGGCGGCGACGGTGACCGCAGGACAGGCTTTCGGTGGTGACCTGGAGGCGGTGACCGTGCACACCGCGCTGCTGGCCGCGCGGCTGGTGCTGGGGGCGGACCTGGCCGTCGTCGGGCAGGGACCCGGCAATCTCGGCACCGGTACCCGGTGGGGGTTCTCCGGGGTCGCGGCCGGCGAGGCGGTGAACGCGGCCGGGGTGCTCCACGGGCGGCCGGTGGCCTGCCTGCGGCTCTCCGCCGCCGACCCCCGGGAACGCCACCACGGCGTGTCCCACCACTCGCTCACCGCCTACGGGCGGGTCGCGCTGCTACCGGCGGACGTGGTCCTGCCCAGCCTGCCCGGCCCGTTCGGCGACCTGGTGCGCGCGCAGGCGGCGACCCTCGGGCCGCCGTCCGGGCGGCACCGGCTGGTGGAGGTGCCGGTGGGCGGGCTGCGGGCCGCCCTGGACGCCTGCCCGGTGCCGCTGTCCACGATGGGCCGCGACGTGGACGGCGACGAGCCGGCGTTCCTGGCGGCGGCAGCCGCCGGGGTGCACGCCGCGAGCCTTCTGCCCTGACGGCGGGCGCCGGGCGGGCAGGGCCGGAGCGGTTCTCAGCGCACGCCGACGAGATCCACCACGAAGATCAGGGTCTCTCCCGGCTTGATCATACCGCCGGCGCCCCGGTTGCCGTACGCCAGGTGCGGCGGGATCACCAGCTTGCGCCGGCCCCCGACCCGCATCCCGGCGATACCTCGGTCCCAGCCGGCGATGACCTGCCCACGGCCGAGGCCGAACTCCAGCGGCGCACCCCGGTTCCAGGAGGCGTCGAACTCCTCCCCGGAGGAGAACGCCACCCCGACGTAGTGCGCCTTCACCGTGTTCCCGGGCTGCGCCTCGGGGCCCTCCCCGACGATCTCGTCCTCGATGATCAGGTCGCCCGGAGGCTCGCCGCCGGGGAAGTCGATCTCAGGCCTGGTGCGGTCGAACGCCATGGGTCCTCCGTGCGTGGGCCGACGCAGCGGTGCGGCACGTCACCGGGGTCGGCGATGGGGGTCGGCGCGCCGGTCGGCGCACCGGTCGTGCTCCGGTGCCCCGGGTCTCCCGGGCGCCGGCCGTTCAGCTCGCGTCGAGGACGTCGACGACGAACACCAGCGTGTCGGTCCCCTTGATGCCGCCGTCCGGCTTGCCGGCTGCACCGTACCCCTTGTCCGGCGGGATCACGAGCAGCACCTGGCTGCCGATCGGCTGGCCGACCAGGCCTTCGTCCCACCCGGCGATCACCTGGCCGACCCCGATACCGAAGGTCGCGGGTTTGCCTCGGTCCCAGGACGAGTCGAACTGCTTGCCCCCGGGCCAGATCACCCCGGTGTAATGGACCGTGATCTGCTCACCCTTGGCTACCTTGGGGCCGGTACCGACGATCAGCGGCTGCACGACCAGCCGTGCCGGCGGGTTGCCGCCGGGCACCGTGATCGTCGGCTTGCCGTTCCCCGCGAGGGCGACGGTCGGCAGGCCCTGCTGGGGCGCCACCGCCGTCCCGGTCGCCCGGGTCAGCAGGTTCTTCACCGACTTGATCTCCACCAGGATGACGATGGTGTCGGTGGGGCCGATCCCGGCGGACGGCGCGCCCTGGGTGCCGTAGCCATCCGACGGCGGGATGGCGAGCAGCAGCCGGGACCCGACGTTCCGCCCGATCAGCCCCTTGACGAGCCCGGGCAGGGTCTGCGCCTGGTCGAGCACGAAGGCCGGCGACTTCTTGCTGGCCCCGAGCGAGCTGTCGAACTCCTTGCCGTCGGCACCGTTGAAGCCGGAGTAGTCCACCGTCACCTTCTGGCCCGCGGTCACCTTCGGGCCGGCGCCCGGGGTGAGCACCAACCAGCTGGTCTGCTTGACCGAGAACGGAGTCGGGATCTTCAGGGTCGGCTTGCTGCCGGCGGCCCCGGTGACGGTCACGGCATGCAGATCGCCCGACGCCGGCGACGCCGCCGCGGAGCCCGAGGTCCCGCTGGAACCGCCGCCGCAGGCGGCAGTGGTCAGGACCGCGAGAACGGCGAAGGCTAGCACGGCACGGGTGAACAGAGAACGAGTCACGGCAGACCTTCGTCGTCAGCGGAGACGGACCGACTCACCCTAACCGGAGGCCTGGCCCCGGACGGAACCGGGCCTACGGAACCGGGCCTACGGAACCGGGCCTACGGAGCCGGGCCTACGGAGCCGGGCCCCGGACGGAACCGGGGCCAGGCCTCCCGCGGTCGGGCGGGTGTCGGCCGGCGTCCACCCGCAGGACGGACGACGCCGCACCGACGCCGGTCGGGGCTCCGGAGGGCGCGTCACATGCTCTGGATGAGCCGCTCCACCCGCTCGTCGACGCTGCGGAACGGGTCCTTGCAGAGGACCGTCCGCTGCGCCTGGTCGTTGAGCTTCAGGTGCACCCAGTCGACGGTGAAGTCCCGGCGGCGCTCCTGGGCCCGCCGCACGAAGTCCCCGCGGAGCTTGGCCCGGGTGGTCTGCGGGGGCACGGACGTCGCCTCGAACACTTCGATGTCTCGCGTGACGCGATCAGCCAACCCGCGCTTGACCAGCAGGTAGTGCAGTCCGCGCTCGCGGTGGATGTCGTGGTAGGCCAGGTCGAGCCGGGCGATCCGCGGTGAGGACAGCGGCAGGTCGAGCCGGGCCCGGTACCGCTCGACCAGGCGATGCTTGATCACCCAGTCGATCTCCCGGTCGACCACTCCGAGGTCGCCCGTGGCCACGGCCCGCAGCCCGCGCTCCCACAGGTCCAGCACCCGCTTGATGACGTCCGAGTGCAGTCCCCGGGCGTCGACGAAGTCCTTGGCCCGGCTCAGGTACTCCTCCTGGATCTCCAGCGCGCTGGCTTCCCGGCCGTTGGCCAACCGGACCCGGCGCCGACCGGTCAGGTCGTGGCTGACCTCACGGATCGCCCGGATCGGGTTCTCCAGGCTGTGGTCCCGCATCGTGACGCCTGCCTCGATCATGCGCAGCACCAGGTCGGTCGCACCGATCTTGAGCATCGTGGTGGTCTCCGACATGTTGGAGTCGCCCACGATCACGTGCAGTCGGCGGTACCGTTCGGCGTCGGCGTGAGGTTCGTCGCGGGTGTTGATGATGGGCCGGGACCGGGTGGTGGCGCTCGACACGCCCTCCCAGATGTGGTCGGCCCGCTGGGACAGACAGAAGACCGCGCCGCGGGGAGTCTGCAGCACCTTGCCCGCACCGACGATCAACTGGCGGGTCACCAGGAACGGGATCAGGACGTCGGACAGCCGCCCGAACTCCCCATGCCGGCTGACCAGATAGTTCTCGTGGCAACCGTAGGAGTTGCCGGCCGAATCAGTGTTGTTCTTGAAGAGGAAGACCTCCCCGGCGATTCCCTCCTCGTGCAGGCGCCGTTCCGCGTCGACGAGCAGTCCCTCCAGGATCCGCTCCCCCGCCCGGTCGTGGATCACCAGTTGGCGGACGTCATCGCACTCCGGCGTGGCGTACTCCGGGTGCGAGCCGACGTCCAGGTAGAGCCGGGCCCCGTTGCGCAGGAAGACATTGCTCGACCGGCCCCACGACACGACCTTGCGGAAGAGGTACCGCGCCACCTCGTCCGGCGACAGCTTGCGTTGCCCTTCGAAGGCGCACGTGACGCCGAATTCCGTCTCAATCCCGAATATCCGGCGGTCCATCACCCCACTGTAGGTGCCCGGAAGGCCTTCGGCACTGCCCACAACGCTCAGCCTTCCGAGTCGCCGGCCGGAGCCGGGCCAGGCTCGGCAGTGTCGTCGTCACCGGTGAGGGTTTCGTGCATACCGGGACGGCTGTCATCCGTGTGCGGGACGTCGCTGGTGGGGTCCTCGCTGCTGAGCAGACGTTCCAGCAGCGGCCCGACGAGTCGGCGGAAGGCCCGCCTGGGCCGGTGTCGGTCGAGGATCGCGACCTCCAACTGGGCCGCGGTGAGCTGTCGGTTGGCGTTCCCGGACGGATCGCGGCCGAGCACCTCGACGGCCAGCGCGAGCGCCTCGGCGAGAGACAGGCCCGGGCGCCAGCGCTCGGTCAGACCCGTGGTGATCTGCTCGGCCTGGCCGCCCATCGCGACGAACCCGCTCTGCTCCGCGACGGACCCGTCGTAGCTGAGCCGGAAGATCTGGTCGTCGTCCGGGGTGTCGCCGACCTCCGCCACCACGATCTCGACCTCGAGCGGCTTGGTCTCGGTGAAGATCGCGCCGAGCGTCTGCGCGTAGACGTTGGCCAGGGCTCGCGCCGACACGTCACGCCGGTCGTTGGAGTACCCGCGCAGGTCCGCGTAGCGGATGCCGCCCTGCCGGAGGTTCTCGAACTCGTTGTACTTGCCGACCGCGGCGAACCCGATGCGATCGTAGATCTCGCTGATCTTGCGCAGCGAACGGGACGGATTCTCGGTGATGAACGCGATCCCGCCGTCATAGCCCAGGACGATCGCCGGCCGGCCGCGGGCGATGTTCCGGCGCGCATAGTCCGCGTTCTCCTTGTAGCGCTGCTCCGGGGAGACGTAGAACGGCATCGTCATGGCTGGCTGCTCTCCTGGGCCCGGAGCGTGGCCACCACCGGGGCGATCTCGTCGTCGGGCACCCGGCGGTAACCCTCGACACTGACGGTTGCGACGACGGGGAAGATCTGGCGGCCGGCATCGGGGCCACCGGTCGCGGAGTCGTCGTCCGCGGCGTCGAACAGGGCCTCGACCGCCACCGCGACCGCCCCCCCGGCGTCCAGGTCGGGCCGCCAGCGCTTCTTCAGCGAGCCGCGGGCGAAGAGCGACCCGGAGCCGACGCTGTGGTGGTCGCGCTCCTCGTAGCGCCCCCCCGTGACGTCGAAGGAGAAGATCCGCCCGGCCCGCCGGTCCAGGTCGTACCCGACGAACAGCGGCACGACCGCGAGACCCTGCATGGCCAGGCCGAGATTGCTCCGGATCATCGTGGAGAGCTGGTTGGCCTTGCCGTCGAAGGACAGCAGAGTGCCCTCGATCTTCTCGTAGTGCTCCAACTGCACCTGGAAGAGCTTGACCAGCTCTACCGCGACCCCGGCGGTCCCGGCGATGCCGATGGCGCTGTAGTCGTCTGCGGGGAAGACCTTCTCCATCTCACGGTGCGCGATCAGGTTGCCCATCGTCGCGCGCCGGTCACCGGCCAGCACCACCCCGCCCCGGTAGGTGAGGGCCACGATCGTCGTGGCATGCGGTACCTCGGGGACAGCTCCCGGCGGGAGCCCGCGCCCACTGGGCAGCAGGTGCGGGGCGTACCCGGACAGGAACTCGGTGAAGGATGACATCCCGGGCGTGAGAAACGCCGCGGGAAGCCGCCCTGGGGTGCTGGCACCGTTGC
>DATDMG010000427.1:0-3974 GCA_036518955.1 Kineosporiaceae bacterium
GATGCGCCGGTGACGCCCGGGCCGGCGTTCTCCCCCCGCTCGGCGCTCACCGATCACCTCCGGATCGCCGTGGTCGAGACCCCCGAGATCCTCACCGAGGGAGTGCGTCGGCTGGCTCGCGCGTGGGCCGTGGTGAGCACCCAGCGCCTCCCGCGCGGCACCGACGGCCGGGAGTTGCTGCTGATCTGACGTGAGAACGAGGTCGCGCACCGCACCGACGCACCCGGCCGCGGGGAGAGGCCCTGACCGATACCCCCAAGGACGCTTCACCTGTCTATCGACAGGTTTCCAGACGAAGGTCCCGCAACGCGCTGCTGCGTGCACACCCGGTCACCCCGAAGCGGCGTAGGTCCCGGTCCCCCCTCGGGACGCGGCACCTAGATTGCGGGCACATCACGAATTTGACGTCCGCCACAGCGGTGCCGCCGCCTGAGAGCGAGGACCCACATGAAGATCGTCGTCCCGGTCAAGTACGTTCCCGAACCGACGGCGGCCTGGCGATTTGCAGACGACCTCACCCTGGACCGCGACGGCGTCGAGGGCCGGCTCTCCGAACTCGACGAGTACGCGATGGAGCAGGCCGTGCGCGTCGTGGAAGGGGGCGTGGACGCCGAGATCGTCGCGCTCACGGTCGGGCCGGCCAAGGCCACCGACGCGCTGCGCAAGGCGCTCGCGATGGGCGCGCATTCCGGCGTCCACGTGCTCGACGACGCGATGCACGGCTCGGACGCGATGTCCACCTCGCTGGTGCTCGCCGCCGCGATCCGGCAGACCGGGTTCGACGTCGTCGTCACCGGCATGGCGTCCACGGACGCCGAGATGTCCGTCGTCCCCGCGATGGTCGCGGAGCGGCTGGGCGCCGCACAGGTCACCTTCGCCTCGTCGCTGTCCGTCGACGCGAGCGCCGGCACGGTGACCATACGACGGGACGGCGACACCGCGTCCGAGCAGGTCCAGGCGCCGTTGCCCGCCGTGGTGTCGGTGACGGACCAAACCGGCGAGCCCCGCTACCCGGCCTTCAAGGCGATCATGGCGAGCAAGAAGAAGCCGGTCACCACCTGGTCGCTCGCGGATCTCGGCATCTCACCGTCCGAGGTCGGCAGCGCCGCCGCCGCGGCCGTGGTGACGTCGCTGGCACCGCGCCCGCCCAAGCAGGCCGGCGTGGTGGTGGTCGACGAAGGGGACGGCGCCACGCAGATCGCCGACTTCCTGGCCGAGCGCAAGTTCATCTGATCCCCCGATCCCGATCCCACGCGCAGGAGTCAATGTGTCCGAAGTCCTGGTCATCGCCGAACGCACGGACGGCGGTGTCCGCAAGCCGACACTCGAACTGCTCACCCTGGCGCGCCGGCTGGGCGAGCCGAGTGCCGTGCTGTTCGGCCCGGCGGACGCCGCCGTGGTCGACCAACTCGGAGAGTTCGGCGCCCGGAAGGTCTATCTCGCGCAGGACCCGGCCATCGGCGAGTACCTCGTCGTTCCCAAGGTGGACGTCGTCTCGGCCGTGGCACAGCGGGTACAGCCCGCCGCCGTCCTGTTGACGTCGAGCGCGGAGGGCAAGGACGTCGCCGGCCGGGTCGCCGTCCGCCTCGGATCCGGCATCATCACCGACGCCGTGGACGTGCGCGCCGGGAGCGCCGGGCTGGAGGCAGACCAGTCCGTCGTCGCCGGCGAGTGGCTGGCGACCAGCCGGATCGTCCGGGGCATCCCCGTCGTCACGGTGATGCCGAACGCGGTGACGCCGGAACCCGCCCCGGTCACCGCGGTCGTCGAGCCCGCGGACGTCGAGTTCGGCGTCGCGTCGCGCAGCGCGCGGATCGTCAACCGGGCACCGAAGACCGCGACCGGACGACCCGAGCTGGCCGACGCCGCCGTCATCGTGTCGGGCGGTCGCGGGGTCGGTTCCGCCGACGGCTTCACCCTGATCGAGCACCTGGCCGACGCCCTCGGCGCGGCCGTGGGCGCCTCCCGGGCGGCCACCGACGAGCAGTGGTACCCGCACGAGTTCCAGGTCGGCCAGACCGGCAAGACCGTCGCGCCGCAGCTCTACCTGGCGACCGGGATCAGCGGTGCGATCCAGCACCGGGCCGGCATGCAGGGATCCAAGACCGTGGTCGCCATCAACAAGGACCCGAAGGCGCCGATCTTCTCGATCTCGGACTTCGGCGTCGTGGGCGACCTGCACGTGGTGATTCCGCAACTCATCGACGAGATCTCGAAGCGCACGAGCTGAGCCACGGGCCAGGAGGACGAACGATGACGACGACCGGCCCGGAAACCACGCACCTCGGCGGTGCGGGACTCGACGCCGACACCCTGAAGATGATGCTGGAGGCCCTCGACGACTTCGTCGACGCGGCCCTGACGCCCGAGAAGCAGCTCGAGCTCGACCACGAGGACGTCTGTCCCGAGGACATCGTCCGGGCGATGTGCAGCGACGAGCTCGGCGTCCAGCTGGTGTTCATCCCGGAGGCCTACGGCGGCATGGGAGGAGGGGCCGTCGACTCCTACCGGGTCTGCGAACGGATGGCCCGGCACGACATCGGCCTGGCGACCGCCGTGTTCGCCACCTTCCTCGGCAGCGACCCGGTCCTGGTGGGCGCCACCGAGGACCAGAAGAAGGAGTGGCTCGGCCGGATCGCGGAGCAGGGCATCGTCTTCGCCTACGGCGCCACCGAACCGGACGCCGGCAGCGACCTCGGCGCACTGACGACGAAGGCCACTCCGGTGGAGCAGGACGGCAAGGTCGTCGGCTACCGGATCAACGGCCGCAAGCAATGGATCAGCAACGGAGGAATCGCCGACGCCACCACGATCCTGGCCAACGCGCCGGCCGGTCCGACCTGGTTCGTGGTGGCGAAGGGCACGCCCGGGCTCAACCCGGCCCGACCCGAGGACAAGCACGGCATCCGGCTCTCGAACACGACCGGCATCTTCCTGGACGACGTGTACGTCCCCATCGAGCAGCTCATCGGTGGGGTCGAGGGCCAGGGCCTGATCCAGGCGCAGCAGGTGTTCGGCTACACCCGGGTGATGGTGGCCGCGTTCGGGCTCGGCGGCGGCTGGGAGGCGGTGGACCGCGCCATCGCCTACTCGATCGGCCGGGAGCAGGGCGGCTCGGTGCTGGCCCGCAAGCAGGGCTATACGCACAAACTCATCACCCCGCACGTCGCCCGGCTCGAGGCCGCGCGCGCCTTCCTGGAAGAGGCCGCGGCCCGGATCGACGCCGGCGAGGGCGAGAACGGGGCGATGAACACCGAGGGAGCCATCGCCAAGTACATGTGCACCGAGGCGGGCAACGCGGCGGCCGAGGCCGCGATCCAGGCGCACGGCGGGTACGGCTACACCCGGGAGTACGTCGTCGAGAAGATCAAGCGCGACGTCCGGATCACTCTGATCTACGAGGGCACCTCGGAGATCCTCGAGATGACGATCGCCCGGGACCGCTGGCAGCACCACCTCAAGACCCGGGGCCAGTACTACCTCGCCGCCGCACAGGAACTCCAGGCGCTGCACGCCACCGCACCGTCGGTCGGCGCGGACACCGCGGCGCTCGCCAACCGGGCGCTCGCCGCGGTCCTCGACGCGGCGCAGCGGGGCCGGCTCACCCGCAACCAGCACGTGCTGTTCCGCCTCGGCGAGCTCATCGCCTACGCGGAGACCGCCGGGGCGGCGGCCCGGCGTGCCGCGGCGACGCTGGCCGGCACGCCGCACCAGAAGTCCGACCGGCGGTTCGACGGCTCGACGCTCGCAACCATCAGCCGGATCTTCGCCCGGGAGGCCGCGCTGAAGGTGGGCACCGACGGACTGCGCTGGGTGGTCGGCGCGGCCGACGGCGCGACCACCGAGGCCGCCGCGCTGGGCGCCGCGCTGCCGCTGGACGCCGTCCGGGCCGCGCAGTCCGGACTGCTGGCGGACCTCGACGCACTCACCGACGTGATCTACGCAGGCAAGCTCTGATCCGGTCGGGCCGGGGC
>DATDMG010000428.1:0-12181 GCA_036518955.1 Kineosporiaceae bacterium
GTCGTAGTGGTGGGTGAGGTCCCAGCGGTCGGGGGGGACGGTGGTGACGGCGCATCGGCCGTTCTGGAGCAGGTTCCAGAACTCCTGGGGGCCGTTCGCGGAGGGGAAGCGGCACCCCACCCCGGCCACGATCACCGGCGCGTGCTGCCGGGCCAGCTCGGCCTTGGCCGCACGGATCTCCTGCAGGGCCCGGCGCAACACGGCCACGGACGCGCCTGGGCCGGCGGAGGTTCCGGTGTCCGGTGCCGCGCCGGAACGGCTCGTGACGGGACCCGGGCTCTCGATGGACTGGGTCATGACCGCTCTCCGATCTGCTCGTCGAGCTCGCCCAACCCGTTCAGTTCGCGATCGAGCAGGGCGACCAGCTCCTGCTCGGTCAGATCTGTCTCGGGGATCTCCCCTCGATCAGCCGGTGGCGGCCCGACGGGAACGGTGGTGGGCAGGGAACGGCTGGCGCCGTCGCCGTCCGGGGTGAGCCCGGCCGGTGGCCCGGCGGCGGCGACGATCTGGCTCAGCAGGCGCTGGGTCAACGCGGTGACCGTCGGATGCTCCAGCGCGGTGGTCGCGGGCAGCTCGAGACCGAGCAGATGCTCGAGCCGGCTCTTGAGTTCCATGCTCATCAGCGAGTCCATCCCGGCGTCGAAGAAGCCCTGATCGGCGTCCAGACGCTGGCCCTGGGGCAGGCCCAGAACCCCGGCGACGTGCTGATGGATCTCATTGCGCAGCGTGGTGACACGCGCCAGGTGACTGGGCAGACCCGCGACCCGGGCCGAGAACTCGGTGAGCGTCCGGGTGACGGAGCCCTCGCCGCGTTGCCGGGCGAACAGCGGGTGGGGGCGGCGGGCCTCCATCACCCCCAGGAAGCGCGGCCAGTCCACCGGAGCCACGACCACCTGGCGAGCCGTGCTCGGCATGACCCGATCCAGCAGCTCCAGAGCCTGTTCGGTGGACAGGGCCCCCAGCCCCATCCGGCCGAAGTACCCCTCCCCGTGGGCGCCCATCGTGGACGATTCCCACCAGCCCCAGTCGACCGAGATCATCGGTGGGCCGGAGCGGTCCTGGGCGATCACGTCGAGGGCGTGATTGGCGGCCGTGTAGGGACCGGCCAGGGCCGAACCCCAGACCGCGGCGGCGGAGGAGAACAAGACCATCACGTCGAGCTGCTCGGCCGCGTGGGTGGCGGAGAGCGCCTCGCGCAGGGCGAGAGCACCGGCCAGTTTGGGAGCTACGACGGCGGCCAGCGTGGATCGGGTGACGTCGCGCAGGGCCAGCGGCTCGAAGACACCGGCGGCGTGGAAGACGCCCCGCAGGGGGGGCCACGGGCCGACCAGCGCCTCGGCCACGGCGTGAGCATCCGTGACGTCGGCGACCGGCGTGTGGACCGAGACGCCGTCCTCGCGGAGGTGGGCGAGGGTCTCGACCACCGGGTGCGCCGGGTCGTCCGGCACCGGGGACCGGCCGAGCAGGATCAGATGGCGAGCTCCTCGGGCGGCGAGCCATCGGGCAAGGCGCAGACCGAGACTGCCTCGGCCGCCCGTCACCAGGTAGGTGCCGTCGGGACGGATCGTCAGCTCACGCGCGTGCGGGCCGTCCGGACCGATCCGGTGCAGCCGGGGAGCCAGCACCTCGCCCGCGCGCAGGGAGACCTCCTCTTCGACCGAGCCGGAGAGCAGGTGGGCGACCGCCCGGGCGACCTGGGCGCCACCGGCCACCCGAGGGTCAAGGTCGATCATTCCACCCCACAGCTGAGGGTGCTCCAGAGCGGCAACCCGCCCCAGACCCCACCCGACCGCCTGGGCCGGGACTCCGGCTCCCGCGGTGCTGCCTCCCCGGGCGATCAGCCAGATGCGTGGGGCCGGGACCGCGCCCCCAGGCGCTCCGGGTGCCGGGACGTCGTCGGGCGCGGCGGTGTCGGTCAGGGCCCGCACGGCCGCAGGCACCAAGGCGGCGGCTACCGCTGTCGCCCGGACGTGATCATCCCACCCGGGGAAGGCCGGCAGGTCGAGGACGATCCCGGCCGGCGAACCCACGTCAGCGAGAGCGGAGGCGAACTCAGCGTCCAGCTGTCCCGTCTCGAGGGGGTCGGCGGCCAGGGCAGCGGGGACGAGCAGCCGCGTGACTGCTCCCTGCTCCGCGAACTGTTCGGCCAGACCTGCGGTCGGGGCCGGCCCGGTGACGAGCACCCACGGGCGCGGGCCGGAGCCCGCCTCGGACAGGGCGGCGCGGTCGGCCGGCGAGTGGCGAACCCAGTCGATGCCGTACAGGAGGCCCGAGGTGTCCGGTGCGGACGTGCCGGCCGAACCGTTGCCGGTAGCACTGCCGGTGGCACCAGGAGCGGCCCCGGCGAGGTCCGGCCGGAAGGGCTCTGCGGAGGGCGCCGGGGTGTCCGCCGGGCGGGGCGTGCGCGGAGCCCAGTAGCGCTGCCGCTGCCAGGGGTAGTGCGGCAGGTCCGCGCGTGGGCCCGGACCGTGCAGGCGGCCGTGGTCGAGGTCGTACCCCTTCACGTAGAGGCCGCCCGCCGCATGGAGCAGCGTTTCGCCGAGCGCCCGCCCGCGGCGCATGGAGGTGAGGACCGTGACGCCGGCCTCGTTCGTGGCCAAGGTCTGCTCGGCGGAGGTGCCCACGGCCGACGTCGGACCGATCTCCAGGATCACGCCGTGCCGATCTCCGACGGCCGCGGCGAGAGCTTCGGCGAAACGGACCGGGCGCACCACGTTGTCGGCCCAGTAGGCAGCGTCGAGGCAGCCGGCTGCCAGCTCCGCGCCGACGACGGTGGAGGTGATCGGGCCGCCGTCGGGACGGGACGGCAGATCCGCCAGAGCCCGGGTCAGGCTCTCCCGGAAGGGCTCCATCAGCGGGCTGTGGAACGCGTAGTCCGACTGCAGCGGAGCCCACCAGCCGCCCCGTTCGCGGACCCGCCCCTGCAGCACCGCGAGCGCGGCGGGGTCACCCGCGACGACGGTGTTGGCCGGGCTGTTCACGGCAGCCACGAACAGCCCGGCCAGGTCTGCCATCAGGGCGCGGAGGGCTTCCTCACCGACACCCGCCGCCGCCATCGCGCCGTGGCCCCGGCTGGCCGACATCACCTGTCCGCGCCGGGCGACCAGGGTGAACGCGGTGCCCAGGTCGAGGGCTCCGGTGGCGTAGGCGGCGGCTACCTCACCGACGCTGTGGCCGACCACGGCGTCCGGGCGCAGGCCGAGGCTGCGCCACACCTCCACCAGAGCGGCCTCGACGGCGAAGATCGCCGGCTGGGCGACAGCGGTGTCGTCCAGCCGGGACCGGCCGATGGAGGTCAGAGCATCGAGCAGCGGTAGCCCGGCGTCGCGTTCGGCGCGTTCGGCGCACTCCCGCAGAACGGGCCCGGCGATCGCATGGGCGAGGAGCTCCCGTCCCATGCCGTCCCACTGCGATCCCTGCCCGGTGAAGACCCACACCAGGCGCCGGGTCGTCTCGGGGCGTACCACGCTGTGGTGCACCTGGGGGCGGCCGGGGACGGCCGGTGCCCGCAGGTCGAAGTGCCCGACGTCCTCGCGGGAACGGACCACCAGGGCGGCCCGGTGAGGCAGGTGGGTACGGCCCGCGCCCGCGCCGCGGGCGACGTCGGCCAGCGAGGCGGTGGCCAGCGGCCCCGCCAGGGCGGCCCTGAGGTCGGTCACGCGCTGCCGCAGCGCCGGGGCCGTGCGGGCCGAGACGACCAGCAGGTGGGGTCCCTCCGGCGCCGGGGCGGGGGCCGCCAGCTCGGGCGGTGGACCGACCAGGACGTGGGCGTTGGTGCCGCCGAAGCCGAAGGAGCTGATACCCGCGATGCCGGGAGCCGGAGCCTGCGGGTCGGCTACCCGCAGGCCGAGCTCGGACCAGGGGACCATGGTGGTGGCAGGACCCGCCCAAGGGTGCGGCGGGATGCGCCGGTGGCGCACCATGAGGGCGAGTTTCACCAGGCCGCACACCCCGGCGGCCGCTTCGAGGTGGCCGACGTTCGCCTTGGCCGAGCCGACGACCAGCACCGGAGCGTCGGCCGCCCGGTGCCGACCGAAGGCGCGGGCCGCCGCCTCCAACTCGATCGGGTCCCCCAACGGGGTGCCGGTGCCGTGCGCCTCGAGGTAGGTCACGGCAGTCGGCGCCAGACCGGCGTCCGCCAGCGCCTCGCGGATCACCGTTTCCTGGGCCTGGCCATTGGGCACGGTGAGGCCGCCGCTGGCTCCGTCCTGGTTCGTCGCACTACCCAGCAGGCTTGCCCAGATGCGGTCCCCGGCGGTGACCGCGTCGGTCACCCGGGCCAGCACCAGCGCCCCGCATCCTTCACCTCGGCCGTAGCCGTCGGCAGGGGCGGCGAAGGTCTTGCAGCGGCCGTCGCCGGCCAGCGCACCCAGGTGGGCCATGCCCACGGACGTCGCCGGGTCCAGCATCAGGTTCACGCCCGCCACGATGGCCAGGTCGCACTCGCCGTCCCGCAGGCTGCGCATGGCCAGGTGGGTGGCCACCAGCGAGGAGGAGCACGCGGTGTCCACGGCCAGGCTCGGGCCCTGCGCGCCGAGGACGTACGAGAGCCGGCCGGCGGCCACGCTGGGCGTGTTCCCGGTCGTCACGTAGGGGTCGACCGCTGCTCCGTCCCGGATCAGCAGGTGGAGGTAGTCGGAGGTATTGATGCCGACGAAGACGCCGGTGCGTGCCTGACGTACCCGCTCGAGCGGCACCCCCGCGTCTTCCAGCGCTTCCCAGACCACCTCCAGCAGGAGCCGTTGCTGGGGGTCCAGGTGGAGGGCCTCCCGCGGGGAGATCGAGAAGGCCTGGGCGTCGAACTCGTCGACCGGTCCCTGCAGGAAGGAGCCGTGGCGGACGGACCGCGCGATCGGATCGGCGAGACCGGCATCCCAGCCGGCCGGCCAGCGGTGGGCCGGAACCGAACCGGCGGAATGCTCGGCGTCCATCAGCAGGCGCCAGAACCTTTCCGGGCTGTCGGCTCCCCCCGGGAAGCGGCATCCCAGGCCGATGACGGCGATCGGAAGGCCGTGCGCGGCTTCCCGCCGCCCGCCGGGCGAACTGGGTGCGGCGGGTGCGGTGCTGGCGGGTGCGGTGCTGGCGGGTGCGGTGGCGGCGGGCGCGGTGCTGGCGGGTGCGGTGGCCGGCTGCTCGGTCAGATGTGCCGCCATGGCCCGGATGGTCGGGTGCTCGAAGACCGCGGTGCTGCTCAGGGTGATGCCGAGGTCGGTCTCGATCCGGCCCCGAAGCTCCGTCACCATGACCGACGTCAGGCCGAGGTCGAACACCCCGGCATCCAGGTCGATCTCGGTCGGCCGAGGGTGCTGGACCTGCTCGGCGATGCACCGCTGGAGGTACCCGAGGAGTCCGTCGAAGGACTGCCGCTGGAGGGCACCGGGCGGCCGGACGACGGGGGAGACCGGGTCCGGGCCGCCGTCCGGGCCGCCGGCTGCCGACGAGGGCGTGGCGGGAGCGGCGCCGGGGAGCGGGACGGCGGCGGGAGCGGCTGCTGTCAGCTCACGTGCGTAGGGCGCGTGACGGAAAGGATAGCCCGGCAGCCGAGTCACCGGCCCGGCCGGCGCGGGGGTGAAAGCCTCCCAGTCCACCTCGACGCCGGCTCGCCACAGCGCACCGGCGACGTGGCAAGCGGGGCCCTGGTCGTCGACCACGACCTTCTGCCTCGCGGCCTGCTCGACACGCTGCCGCAGGGCTGCCCCGCGGGTGGAAGCGCCGATCACGAAGATCACCCCGGCGCTGGCCAGGATCTGGTCGGCCGCCTGCGGCCCGTGCCCGCGCATCCCGTTCGTGCCTGGCTCGAGAGCGGTCCACCAGGCAGGATCCACCAGCTGCGTTTCGTGGCTGTCGGGCCACCCGGCGAGGACCAGCCGCGGTGCGGGGTTCCCCAGCGGTCCCCCCGGCGTGCCCGCGTGCCCGGCGGCCCAGCACGCCACGAGTGCTCGCCCGTCGTCCTCGGGGAAGACCCCGGCCAGCACCGCTGCCGCCGCCAGGGCGGGACCGGGCACATCCGCGTCCACGAGGAGTTCGGCGGGCCGGAGCCCTGCCCCGACCCAGGCCCGGGATCGGGCGAGCAGAACGTCGAACCGCCGGAGCGGGTCGTCGGACGCCGTCAAGGGGTCGGCGAGCACCATGGCCAGGCTGGGCGGCACGGTGCCGGCGAACCGCACCGCCTGATCGTCGGCCCGCACGCCACGCAGCGCGTGGAGCAGTTGGTCGACGTCTGCGGCGCCACCCTCCTGCGGATGCACCGTGAGGATCGTCCGGTACGGCAGGTCCGCCCGAGCCGTGTTCATCACCCACGCCACGTGGGTGACGTGGACGTCGGACCGGGCCGTGAGATGGTCCGCCAGCACGCCGGCCCACGTGGCAGCGGTCTCGGGGTGGGCCGCCGAGAGCTTGATCACTAGCGGGTCCGTCGGCCGGCTGAGCGCGGTGAAGGCCGGGTGCGGCTCCTCCGGTTCGGGCGTGCCGGTCAGGCGGTCCGCCGCGGCCAGGATGACGTGGGCGTTGGTGCCGCCGAAGCCGAAGGAGGAGACGCCTGCGGTGCGGGTGGGGTGGGGCCAGGGGGTGGGGGTGGTGGGGATGGTGAGGTTGAGGGTGGTCCAGTTGATGGCGGGGCTGGGTTGGGTGAGTCCGAGGTGGGCGGGGATGAGGGCGTGTTCGAGGCTGAGGATGGTCTTGATGAGTCCGGCCATGCCGGCGGCGGCTTCGAGGTGGCCGATGTTGGTTTTGACGGAGGCGACGGTGAGGGGGGTGGTGCGTTGGGGGTGGTGGTAGGCGGCGTGCAGGGCGTTGAGTTCGATCGGGTCGCCGAGCGGGGTTCCGGTGCCGTGGGCTTCGACGTAGTCGACGGTGTGGGGGTCGATCCGGGCGTCGGCCAGGGCGGCGCGGATGACGGCCTGCTGCGCGGCTCCGTTCGGCACCGTGATCCCCGAGCTGCGCCCGTCCTGGTTCACCGCGGTCCCCAGGATGACCGCCCGGGGTCGGCACCGGGCCGCCGTGCCGCTGGGACGTGCCCCCGGTCGCTGTGGCGCAGGCGCCTCACCGTCCGGATCTGCGCGGGTGAGGATGATGACGCCGGCGCCTTCGCCGCGGACGTAGCCGTCTGCGGTGGCGTCGAAGGTGTGGCAGCGGCCGGTGGGGGAGAGCATGCGGGCTTTGGACAGGGCGATGGTGGTGTGGGGGGTGAGGATGAGGTTGGCGGCGCCGACGATGGCGTGGGTGATCTGGCCGGTGCGCAGGGCGGTGGTGGCGAGGTGGAGGGCGACCAGGGCGCTGGAGCAGGCGGTGTCGGTGACCAGGCTGGGTCCGGTGAGGCCGAGCAGGTAGGAGATGCGGTTGGCGGTCAGGGCGGTGGCGTTGCCGGTGGCGGTGTGGGCGTCGATGTGGTGGATGGTGGTGTGGGTGAGTTGGTGGCGTTCGTAGTCGCTGCCGCTGGCGGCGATGTAGACGCCGGTGGGGGTGTTGCGCAGGCTGTCGGGGGCGATGCCGGCGTCTTCGAGGGCGTGCCAGGTGGTTTCCAGGAGGAGGCGTTGTTGGGGGTCGATGGTGGCGGCTTCGCGGGGGTGGATGCCGAACAGGGTGGGGTCGAAGTGGGTGTGGTTGGTGAGGAAGGCGCCGTGTCGGGTGTAGGTGCGTCCGGGGGTGGTGGGGTCGGGGTCGTAGTGGTGGGTGAGGTCCCAGCGGTCGGGGGGGACGGTGGTGACGGCGCATCGGCCGTTCTGGAGCAGGTTCCAGAACTCCTGGGGGCCGTTCGCGGAGGGGAAGCGGCACCCCACCCCGGCCACGATCACCGGATCCTCGTCCAGCGGTCGCGGCCCAGGGGTCACCGGTCCTCGCCGGGGATGCGCAGACGCACCGGCTCGCTGACCCGTTCCCGCGCCCGTCGCGACAGGTCGTGCGTCCGACACCGGACGGGCCGTGTCGTCGGCACGAGCGATCGCGGTGACCTCGGCGGCGAGTGCGACGGCCGCGTCGTCCAGGGTGGGGTGGTCCCAGGCGAAGGTGGTCGGCACCGCGATGCCCAAGTGGTCGCTGAGCTCGCCGGCCATCGCCACCGCCCGCAGGGAGTCCAGCCCGTAGCCGTCGACGGGCTGGCTGAGGTCGGGGTCGGGGATGCCGAGGTGCGTGGACAGCAGCCGGCGCAGGATGCCGCGCACCTCCCCGACCGTGACCGGCCGAGCGCCGGGGGCTCCGGGGCGGGTGGGGGCGGGAGGACCGGCGGCCGGTGCCGGAGCGGACTCGGCCGAGGCCACGGCGCCCTGGCTCGTGGTGCCCCGGGGGGAGTCCTGTCGGGGGGCGATCGGGAGGAGGTCTCCGGCGAGGTAGGCGGCGCGGCTGGCAGAACGCTGGAGCTTGCCGCTGGAGGTGGTGGGCAGGGCGCGCTGAGGGACGATCAGCACGTCATGGACGGGCAGCATGAATTCCTGTCCCACCGCGCGGCGGACCGCGCCTCGTACCTCCTCGACGGTGGCAGCGTCGAGGGACGAGGTGAGCACTCCCTGGACGACGACGACACCGTCGACGCCCTCCCGCTCCAGCTGGAACGCCGCGCAGCGAGCGTTGGCGACGGCCGGATGGCAGCCTGCCGCGACCATCTCGATGTCCTGGGGGGCGATGTTCCGGCCGTTGACGATGATGAGGTCCTTCAGCCGGCCGCAGACGTACAGCTCACCGTCGACCAGCGCTCCGAGATCCCCGGTACGCAGGTGGTGCCGGTCGTCGCCGAGTACGTGCGCCGCGAACGTCTCGGCCGTCGCGTCAGGCTTGCGGTAGTACCCGGAGGCGAGGCTGGAACCCCGCACCCAGATCTCGCCCACCTCTCCGTCGGCCAGTGGCCGGGCGGTCTGCGGGTCGACGATGCGTACCTCGGAACCGGCGGCGCGGGAGCCGCAGCTGACCAGGATGCGCCTACGTGACCCAGCCTGCGCGGGCCGCATCCGCCGGGCCTCCAGCGCATCGGCATCCACCTCGCGCTGACGGGGGCCGTCCGCCGGGTGCCCACCGGTGACCAGGAGGGTGTTCTCGGCCAGCCCGTAGCACGGTTTGAAGGCGGTGCGGCGGAACCCACGAGGAGCGAAGCGTGCGGTGAAGGCGTCCAGCACCTCGGCCCGTACTGGTTCCGCGCCGTTGAGGGCGTGGGTCCAGGTGGACAGGTCCAGCCGGTCGAGCGTGGGCTCGTCGATCCGGTCCACGCACAGCTGGTAGCCGAAATTGGGACCGGCCGAGTGAGTCGCCCGGTGCTGGGAGATGACGTCGAGCCACAGCGCGGGGTCGCGGACGAAGGCGGTGGGCGACATCAAGGTACAGGGGAACCCGACGAGGAGGGGGGTGCAGACGGTCCCGATGAGGCCCATGTCGTGGTAGGGCGGCAGCCAGGACGCGCCGACCGACTCGACGGTGACGCCGAAGCAGGACGCGGCGTCGCGGCAGTTCGCGATCAGGTTCTCGTGCCGCACCATCACGCCCTTGGGCGAGGCGGTGGAGCCGGACGTGTACTGCAGGAAGGCCAGGTCGGTGCCCTGAAGACCGGCTCCGGCCCAGTCGTCGGCGGCCATCCCCTCGCCGAGTTCGTGCTGGCGCAACCACCCGATGCCGCTGCCGGCGAGCAGGGGGAGTGCTTCCTCCGGCGGCTCTTCCCCGACGACCAGGCGGGACTCGCAGTCCTGGATGATGCTCGTGACGCGACCCAGATGTCGAATCGAACCTGGTGGATAGGCCGGGACGGGCACCATGGCGGCGTACATGCAGGCGAAGAAGGAGACCACGTAGTCCAGGCCGGGGGCGCAGAGAAGGAGGATCCGGTCGCCCCGTTCGCCGCGCTCGCGCAGCGTGAGTGCCGCGGCTCGGGCGCGCTGGTGCAACTGGCCGTAGGTCAGGGCCTGCTCGCTGAGTTCACCGGATCGTCTCGCGCGGGAAACGAAGCGGAAGGCAATGGCGTCGGGCGTCGAACGAGCTCGGGACGAGATGACATCTACGAATGTCGGCGTAGCGGAAATAGGCATGTGCAATCCCTCCATGACTGACGCAGAAGAGGCGCCGGTCGAGCGCGCTGATACACGGATCGACCTTGGGCCAGGCACCTTGCCCTGCGTCGTCGCAGAGGAAAGCGTCCAGATGAGGGGACGGCAGATCGCAACCCCCCCAGGTGCTTCCAACGTATCATGATGTTGTGGCTTGGGGGGAATGTTGTAGCACTTCAGTCCCAGCTCTCGGCGTGGTGACTGGTGGTCACCTTCACGCCTCTGCGCCGGCCGGGCGAGGCCGCGCGCTCGAGCCGTCGCCGTCCGGGCCGTGGCGACCTCAGCCGGAGGCAGCGACCCTCAGCCGGGCGGCGGCGAGCCCGGCGAGCAGCGCGGCACCGGCAGGAACCACGGCGTCGTCGAAAACGGCCCGGGGGGAGTGGTTCGGGGCGGCCGCCACCGGGTCCGCCCCCGCGGCGGTCGCGCCGAGCAGCACCATGGCCCCCGGGACCCGCGCCAGGACCCGGGCGAAGTCCTCCGACGCCATCAGGGGGTTCGGCAACGTCAGCACCCGGTCGGCGCCGAACAGGGCGGCCGCCACCTCACGGGCACGCTCCGTCTCGGCGCTGTCGTTGACGGTGAGCGGGTACTCGGTCTCGAATCGGACGTCGACCTCCACGCCGTGCGCGGCCGCGATGCCGGTGCAGACCTCACGCGCCAGCACGGCCACGGCGGCCCGCGCCTGCGGGTCCACGGTGCGGACCGTCGCTTCGAAGCGGGCCTCGTCGGGAATGACGTAGCGCTCCTGGCCTGCCCAGATCCTGCCCACGGTCAGGACGGCCGGTCGGACCGGGTCGAGGCGCCGCGTCATCGCCGTCTGCAGTGCCATGACCATCTCGCAGGCCGCCGGGATCGGGTCGGCCGCGAGATGCGGGGAGGCCCCGTGGCCGCCGCGCCCCCGCACGGTGACGAACAGGCCGTCGCCCGCGGCGAGCAGGGGCCCGGAACGGGTCGCGACGACGCCGCGTGGCAGCAGGCTGCTCGTCACGTGGACGGCGTACGCGGCGCTGACGGTGGCGCCGGCCGCGTCGAGCACGCCTTCGTCGAGCATGTGCCGGGCCCCGTCGTACCCTTCCTCCCCCGGTTGGAACATGAGGACCACGTCTCCCGGCAGTTCGGACCGGCGCGCAGCCAGCAGGCGCGCCGCGCCCACCAGCATGGCGGTGTGCAGGTCGTGGCCGCAGGCGTGCATGACGCCGTCCGCGTCGGACCGGAACGGCACGTCGGCCGCCTCGGGAACGGGCAGCGCATCCATGTCCGCGCGCAGCACCACGGCCGGGCGGGGCAGCGCCGGGCGCGCCGAACCGCGCAGCACCGCGGTCACCGACGACAGCGTCCGCCCCCGGCCGACCTCGAGGCCCAGCCCGGCGAGGGCTGCGACGACGCGGTCCTGGGTGCGCGGCAACCGCAGGCCGACCTCCGGTTCCCGATGGAGCGCGCGCCGCAGTTCGACGAGTTCGCCGCCGATCTCCCGAGCACCGTCGAGAAATGTCATTTCCCCATTATTGACGGCGTGGGCGGCCAGCGGCAATTCTGTCAATGCCAGGAAGGTGATGCGACTTCTGAACCGGGCGCGTGGTCAGTGCGGGCGCGTGACGCCGTCGAGGGCCTCGAGTGCGGCGTCGAACAATTCCTCGGCCTTCGCCGCGGAACGTTCCACCGCGAGAATGCCGAGCTTTCCGAATTCACCGACGGCACCGAGTGCGAACAGTGCGACGCCGGTTCCGCTGTCCGGACGGAATGCCAGGCCGGACCGTTCCACCGCCGTGATGGCTTCGGCCGCCGTCCGCCCCTCGAGCGCGGGCCGGTGGACCCGGTCGCTCGCCACGTAGCACCGCTCGTCCCCGTCGGGGTGGAGGTACCGGCCGTCGCGTGCCTCGCACCGGCCCGCGAGCAAACCCTCCAGCAGGGCGAACGGCGCCGTCGCGCCCCCCATCCGCAGATTGGTCTCCAGTGCGAGGACGGCGTCGCCCTCGCCCACCAGGAAGTCGATGCTGAGATGGCCGAGCACGCCCCGGGCCGCGAGGGCCCGCCCGGCCCGCCCGGCGTACTCGACCAGCCGTGACCGGACCGGCTCGGGCGCGGGGAAGGCGCAGCCGACGAAGGTGTGCCCCAGCGTCCCGGACAGGGTCTGGGAGTGCGTGGACACCACGCGGACC
>DATDMG010000429.1:0-2085 GCA_036518955.1 Kineosporiaceae bacterium
GAAGTCCTTGATCCTCGCCTCCGCCCGAGCGGCCGGAGCCCAAGTCGCCACCGGGACGCACTGGCAACTCCTCCGCTCGGACCACCACTCCCGGTAACCAGGTCCGAGAGTGAGCGGAGCAACCGGTCACGCCGCTTGACACCTCCACGCGGCAGATGAGGGTGTCTTCGGGCGGGAGTCACGAGGGGAGGCGAGCCGCACGGAGATGCGCTCCCCACTCGGATCCGTAACCGAGGGGCCTCTGGAGGGTCAGGTAGATCGTGCGCGTGTGGCGTCGTCACGGGTTCGTTGTAGCCACTCGGCGAGCGCGTCGCGGTCTCGTACTCCGTTGATGTCGTGCCCTTGGCGCAGCAGGTCCTCGGCTCGCTGATAGTCCGTGGCGGCGCCCGTGCGGGCCGGTGGCAGGTAACCGGAGGCCCAGCCGATCCACCCGTAACCCCATTGCGGGTCGGAGTCCAGCCAGTCTCGGTACATCTGGTCAGCTCTGGTGGTGTCCCCGAGCCAGAACCACGCCTCGGCGATGGCCCTGCGCCAGTTCTGCACCGCCAGTTGATCACAGTCGGTGAAACGGCGCAGCACCTCGTCTCCCACGGCGATCCTGGCCCGCAGCTTCGCCGGGTCGTCCAGGCCCGCGTTGCCCAGCTCCATCTCCAGGTCCTGATGCCAGTTGAACAGCGACTGCGTCATCGGGAACTGCCCGTCGAACCCACGGATGCTCGTGATGCCCGCCGCATCGCACAGGTGCAGCACATCCGACCAGGCGCTCAGCCAGGTGTCCGTGGCCGCACCGAGATCCTGTGCCGACCGCTGGTAGCCGTCTTGGATCTTGTCATCTATGGTTTCCAGGCACGGCTTGGTAGGCCACCAGCGTTGCCAGAGGGTCAGGACGGCCAGCCATACCCAGTCCGATTCCTGCGTACGTCGCACGGCGGTGGACAGGTGCCGGTCCAGGAGCTGAGTGGCCACCTCCTGGGCGGACAGTGCGTCCTGGCAGAGCCCCTCCAGTCCGGTCCGGTCCAGCTCGACGCCGAAGCCCCGCAGCTTGTCCAGCAGTTGCACGTCGGTCAGCCGCTCGGCGTCGGCGCGGTATGGGCGGCCCGGTCGAGAGCCCGGGCTGATCTTCTCCCGCGCGAAGCGTTCGATCGTTACCCACGACATCCCCACCGACGCATCGACCGTCCCCGCAGCCGGGTCCTGCACACGGTGTCCGTCACGCAGACCCGGAATCGCCTCGACTACCCCGGCCAGGCTCATCCCTCCTGGCTCGTGCAGCGGCCACTCCGCGGCCTGGGAGACATCGCTGGGCGGCAGGCGCCGTGGCGGCGCGTCCCGCCGCCCGACGGGGCCCTTGGCAGACCGATTCTTCTTGCCACGACCGCGAGACACCGGTGACACCCTGATGAACCTAGCAGCGCACGGACCCGCCCCCAGCCAGAACGAATCATCCAGATCCCGTCGTGATCGAAAGCTCCCCAGCCCACCCAAGGACCATGGTGCCAAGCGACGGCTCCCCCAGAACATCTCACGAACGTCACCAGCATCGTGACGCATCGTCACCGAAACAGCCTCCACGGCCAGGAACTCGTCGCGGCAGATCCGTTCGCTTCTTGCGTTGACGTAACGGGCGCGTGGGAGCATTCAGCGGTGGAGTCGCTGCCCCTGGCCCGTCCCGGTTCGGAGGAGGTTCGGGACTTCGAGCGTGCGCGGCTCAATGCTGTGCTGCGCCGGCCGGGGATGTATGGCGGGGAGGTTGCGATCCGCCTGCTGATGGAAGGCATGGCATTCATCGACGGGCGGCAGGCACTCTGGCAGGAGCAACTCGGCGAACTCGGGCGTGCCGGAGCCTCCGGCACCACTGGCGTTGACGGCGCTTTCAAGGGGATCTTCACCAGCTACGAGGACGACGGCGCCGCCGCGTCGGTCTACGCTGACCTCGCGCACCGCAACCAGTGGTTGGACCTGGACCGGACCCTTACCGGCGACGAGTACCAGCGATTGCTGGACGCCACCCAGAGCTGGGAGTCCGAGGACCAGGACCTGCCCTCGGTCCTCATCGCATTCGGGCCCCCGTCCGTCTGGTTCGGC
>DATDMG010000430.1:0-2676 GCA_036518955.1 Kineosporiaceae bacterium
CAGGACACCCGGGGGCAGGCCGGCCTCTTCCAGTAGCTCCGCCGCCCACAGCGCCGTGTACGGCGTCTGGCTATCCGGTTTAGCGATGACCGCGTTGCCCGCGGCGAGCGCCGGAAGAGCATCACTGATCCCGAGCGTAAGCGGATAGTTCCACGGCGAGATTACGCCGACGACGCCTTTCGGGTGGTGGTACTCCCACGTCCGGGTCAGGGCAGGAAAGGCGCCCGCGCGGCGGTGTGGCCGCAGGCAGCGCGGGGCGATGCGTGCGTAGTAGCGGCTCACCTGCGCGACGTCGATGATCTCCTCGAAGGCATGCCGGCGAGCCTTGCCGTTCTCCAGCTGGATCAGGTCGAGCACCTGGTCCTGCCGATCGAGCAGGAGCCTGGCGAAGCGGAGCAGCACCTCCGAACGTTCGGCGGCGGGCAGCCGGCTCCAGTCGCGCTGCGCATTGCGTGCTGTGTCGGCGGCCGCGGCGACGTCGTCCGCCGTGCCGTGCGGGACATGCCCGAGTATGCCCCCGGTCGCTGGGATCTCGACCGGGACCAGTTCCCTGGGCCCAGCGGTGACGGCGCGGTCCGCCAGCCGGCCGAGCAGATCGCGGGTGATCCGCGGACCGAGAAGCCGCGGTTCAACACTTGCTGAGCTGTCTGCCGATGTCGTCATGACCGGCCTCCTCGGGCATCGCACGTCTTGAGATTGTCAGGAATCCGGATCTAGCGGACCTCGACGATTGGTAGCCGCAGCGCTGCGGGCGCAGACGGCGGCACGGCCGGGTTCCGCGGTTGCGCGGGCGCGACGCGCCGGTAGGCGGCGCCGAGCGGAGGCCGGGGGTCACCGTCGTCCTTGTTGGGCCACAGAGCCATCGCCCGTTCGGCCTGGGCCGTGGTGGTCAGTGCCGGGTTGACGCCCAGGTTCGCGGAGATCGCGGAGCCATCGACCACGTGCAGCCCGGGCTGGCCGTACATGCGGTGGTAAGGGTCGACCACGCCGCTGTCCGCGCAGTCGCCGATGACGCAGCCGCCGAGGAAGTGCGCCGTCATCGGGATATCGGCTATCTCGCCGACGCTGCTCAGTGGGAACCCGCCGATATTGGCGGCGATCCGCCGCATCACCTCGTTGGCGACAGGTATCCAGGCGGGATTCGGGGCGCCGTGCCCCTGCTCTGAGGTCAGCTTGATCCGGCCGAGACGGGTACGCCTAGGCTTGACCGTGATCGAGTTGTCCAGCGTCTGCATGGTGAGTCCGATAATCGCCCGCTCGGACCAGTGGCCGATGCCCGCGTACAGCGATGCGAACTGCCCCGGATGGCGCGCCGCCTGGGCAAGCCATTTCACGCCGCGTGGCAGCCGTCCGCCGCCGTCCGTCATCAGCGTGCTGAGCAGGCCCATCGCATTCGAGCCCTTGCCGTAACGAACGGGTTCGATGTGGGTGTGCTGATCCGGGTGGATGGACGACGTGATGGCCACCCCGCGGGTGAAATCGTGCCTCTTCCTGCTGCGCATCGTGGTCAGCACACCGCCGAGCGCCTCGGAGTTCGTGCGGGTCAGGACGCCCAGCCTCGCGGAGATCCCCGGGAGCACGCCACGGGCCTTCATCTTGTGCAGGAGTTGCTGCGTGCCCCACGTCCCGGCGGCGAACACCACCTGCCCGGCGGTGAACGTGCACGCTGTCCGTTCAGCCCGCCACGCGCCAGTGCGCACCGTGTCCACGGCGTACCCTCCGCGGTCCAGCGGCCGCACCGTTACCGCCGTGGTTTCCGGATACACCGTCGCGCCAGCCCTTTCGGCTAGGTACAGATAGTTCTTGACCAGCGTGTTCTTCGCATTGTGCCGGCAGCCGGTCATGCACTCCCCCACCTCCAGGCAGCCGTGGCGGCGGGGTCCCATGCCACCGAAGAACGGGTCTTCGGCCTCTACGCCCGGCTCCTTGCGCCCCGCCCGGCCGAAGAACACGCCGACCGGGGCCAGGCTAAACGTGTGCCCCACCCCCATCTGGCCGGCGACCCGCTTCACCACCTCATCCGTCGGCGTCATCGTCGGGTTGCGCACCACGCCCAGCATCCGTTCCGCCTGGTCGTAATACGGTGCCAACTCTGCCCGCCAGTCGGTGATGTGCGCCCACTGGCGGTCATGGTAGAACGCGTCCCCCGGCTCGTACAGCGTGTTGGCGTACACCAGCGAGCCTCCGCCGACCCCTGCCCCGGCCAAGATGATCACGTTCCGCAGCATGTGGATCCGCTGGATACCCAGGCAGCCGAGCTTCGGCGCCCACAAGAATCTGCGGGCGTCCCAGGACGTCCTGGGATAGTCGGCGTCTGCGAACCGGCGCCCCGCCTCGAGCACGCCCACCTGGTAGCCCTTCTCGGTCAGCCGAAGGGCGGCCACGGAGCCACCGAAGCCCGAGCCGATCACAAGCACGTCATAGTCACGCGGAAGAGCGGACCGCTTCACCATCGTCACCCTCTCCTTAGCGTGAGCAGGCGATAGCCAATGATGCGAGTCACCGCGCCCATGACAGCAGGGCCGAAGGTCCCAACCAGTCAGAGGCGGGCAAAAGACTGCCGACCTAACCGCCATCGGAGACGCCGAGGCGCTTAGCGCCCAGTGCGCCTCGGGCGTTCGGATGGTGACATGTTTCTTTCATGCTGCTTAGTCACCGAACTCGTCATCGATCCCG
>DATDMG010000431.1:0-5859 GCA_036518955.1 Kineosporiaceae bacterium
TCCCTCTCCCGTCGAGAGCGTAGTAATCCCGCGACGTGGGCCGCCGCGGTGGGGAGAGTAGTGGGGGTCGCCGTCCTCGGTTGCATCTTTGCAGGAGTTTCTCGACCGGAATCTCCCGGCCCGCCAGGGAATGTCGCGCAAGAGGTAACAAGCGGGAGCGAAGGGGATGGTCCCGGGGCGCGGTCCCTGGGCGCTGGTCCGGGTCGGCCAGGTAGCTCTGGGTGGGGTGAGCGAGGGGTTGCCCTCGCTCACCCCCTATGCGGCGATCAATCGGGTGGGGCCGGGGGAGGTTGCGCCCGTACCCGCCGCATGCGCAGAGCGAAGTTGATCCGATCTGTGATCCGATCGGATGACGCCGTGCAGGCGCCTCGCCGGGTCCTCTGTGGCCCAGGGGTGGCCCAACCAACCTGCCGGGGGGTGGGCCGAGTCCGTATGCATCCGGACCAATCCGTTCCTGACCAGGCGAGATGCGGTGGAGCGGGTGACGGGAATCGAACCCGCATGACCAGCTTGGAAGGCTGAGGCTCTGCCATTGAGCTACACCCGCAGAGGGCCCGGCTCCCTGACGTCGTGCGACGAGTGCGTGGCGACAGCGACCGGGCCGTCCACGGCTTACTCTAGTGGATGCCGCCCGTCCGGTGTGGCGCGGCGCGACGTCCGCTACCGTCTGATCGGTCGAGGGCGACGGGGTATGGCGCAGTTTGGTAGCGCGTCCGCTTTGGGAGCGGAAGGCCCCCGGTTCGAATCCGGGTACCCCGACGAGCTGTCCGGCCAGGTGTCGGCGGCCTGCTGTGCTGGAGGACAGACGTGACGGTGGTGGTCGAGGACGTCCTCGCGGAGGTTGAGGACGACTTGGCGCACGGTGACCATGCGTCGGCGCGCCGCCGTCTTCGCGAGGCGCTGATCAGTCGCCCCCACCGCCTCGACCTGCGGCTCCGCCTCGCGGCGGTGTACCGCACCCTGGGTGACCTGCCGCAGGCGGGGCGGTGGGGCTTCTTCGACGAGAACGCGCCGGAGGAGGAGATCCAGGCCTTCCGGACCGCGTGCGGCCAGGACACGGCCTTGATGCTCGAGGCGCTCGCCTGGGGGGAGGACGACGAAGGCGAGGAGGACGACGAGGCGCAGGTCACCGCCACCGCCTGGGAGCGCCTCGCGGAACTGCGCCGAGCCGTCGCAGCCACCCGCCGGACGGAAGGGCATCACCACCGGCACGCGCCTGGCGCGCCGTCCCCGGTGCCCTATCCGTTCACCCCGCCTGGTGGCCTGACCCGGCCGGTCGAGGCGCGCCTGCGCAAGGCGCGTCCGGCTGAGCGGCTCGGGCTCTTCCTGATCTTCGTCGGACTGTTCGTCGTCCTCGCTTCCGTGCTGTCCCTCCTGGTGGGCGTGGTCTGGGTCATCGGGGAGTTCATCCAGGACGCCTACCTGTGAGGGTGGGCCCCTGACGGCCACCTGGCGTTCGACCCTGATCTCGGTGTGACGCTGCGTGACGGCGTTGGGCGGCGGACGCCGAGGCGCGGCGGGGCGGCTACGATGGCCGACGGTGCCGGTGCCACCGTGCGCGCGTGCCTTCCGGGCGCGTCTGGCGGGGGTGCCCGTCGTGATCCGTCCCCGCAACCCGTCCGCAGGAGAACCCCGCTGTGAAGAGCGCCGTCGAGACCCTCAACCCGACCCGGGTCAAACTCACCGTCGAGGTGCCGTTCGACGAGCTCAAGCCGAGCCTCGACCGCGCCTACAAGACCATCGGCAGCCAGGTCCAGGTGCCCGGCTTCCGGAAGGGGCACGTGCCGCCGCGCATCATCGACCAGCGGATCGGCCGGGGCGCGGTGATCGAGGAGGCGGTGAACGCGGCGCTCCCGCAGTTCTACGCCCAGGCCGTGGAGGAGGGTGACCTGCGGCCCCTCGGCCGTCCGACGGTCGACGTCACCGAGGTCCCCGACGCCAAGGGCGACGGCGACCTGAAGTTCACCGTGGAGGTCGACGTCCGGCCTCACCTCACGCTGCCCGACCTGGACGGCATCGAGGTGACGGTCGACGACGCGGTCGTCACGGACGAGGCCGTCGACAAGGAGGTGGAGAACCTCCGTGAGCGTTTCGGCACCCTCACGCCGGTCGAGCGTCCCGCGGCGGACGGTGACTTCGTCACGATCGACATCCGGGCCGAGATCGACGGTGTCGAGATCGACAGCGTCAAGGGCGTCAACTACCAGATCGGCGCCGGCGGCATGCTCGACGGCATCGACGAGGCCCTGACCGACCTGTCCGCGGGGGAGACCACGACGTTCAACGCGCCGCTGGCGGGTGGTGAGCGCGCGGGTGAGGAGGCGCAGATCACGGTCACCGTGCAGAACGTCAAGATTCGCGAGTTGCCGGAGCTGGACGACGACTTCGCCCAGCTCGCCAGCGAGTTCGACACCCTCGAGGAGCTGCGCTCGAGCCTGCACGAGCAGGCCGGCAGGATGAAGAAGTTCGAGCAGGGGCTGCAGGCCCGGCAGCGGCTGCTGGACCACCTGGTCGAGGTGGTCCAGGTGCCGATCCCCGACGGCTTGGTCTCGGAGGAGGTGCACCGTCACCTCGAGGGGGAGAACCGGCTCGAGGACGACGAGCACCGGGCCGAGGTCGACGCCGAGGCCCGCAAGGCCCTCGGCGCGCAATTGCTACTGGACACCATCGCGGAACACGAGAGCGTCTCGGTGAGCCAGCAGGAGCTCGTGGAGTACCTGGTGTCGGCGTCCCGGCAGTACGGGATGGATCCGAACACGTTCGTCAAGACGGTCGACGAGTCCGGCCAGCTTCCCGCCATGGTCCAGGAGGTGGCGCGTCGGAAGGCGCTCGCCGCCGTACTGTCCCGGTCATCCGTCAAGGACGCCTCGGGACATGTCATCGACCTCGCCGAACTGCTGCCCGCCGCGCGGGAGGAGCAGGCCTCGGCCGAGGAGGGCGTCGAGCTGCCGGCGCCGACGGGTCCAGCTACCGCCGACCCCAGCGCGCTGCCGACGTTCGCCCCCCTCGGCTTCGAACCCGACCTCGAACCGGACGCCGCACCGGAGGCCCCGGCGAGCGCGGCCCGGAGTACCGAGGCCTGAGCCGATCGTTCCGGCGGACCGCCCCGCGGTGGATCGAGGGGTGGGTTCGACAGCCATCCGGGCCCCGGGCGCGTGTCGTCCGGGGCCCCTGGCATGCCCTGGTGCAGGTGTCCGAGACCGTGGTCGTGTCCCGGACACCGCCTGCGGAACGGCGACGGACCGGGGTGCGCCGAGAGCGAACATGGCTCGGCGGGGGAGCATCGAAGACGGTCCGTCGCGTTAGGGTCGGCACAGCCGGGTGACCACCACCCGCCCCGCGCCCGCGGGGTTCATCCGAGATCTACCGGGGAGCGACCGTGAGCCAGCTCATCCTGCCGGGTTCGTCCGAGGCCGACTTCCCGTCCGTCGACCCGTACGCCCGGGGTCCCCAGCCGGGAGGCATGGGCCTCGAGGACAGCATCTACAACCGACTGCTGCGGGATCGGATCCTGTTCCTCGGGTCCGAGGTCCGGGACGAGAACGCCAACGCGATCTGTGCCCAGCTGCTGATGCTCGCCGCCGAGGATCCGGTCAAGGACATCCACCTGTACATCAACTCTCCGGGCGGTTCCGTCACCGCCGGCATGGCGATCTACGACACGATGCAGTTCGTCCAGCCGGACGTCGCCACCTACGCGATGGGGCTGGCCGCCTCGATGGGGCAGTTCCTGCTGTCGGCCGGTGCGAAGGGCAAGCGGTACGCGCTGCCGCACTCGCGCGTCATGATGCACCAGCCGCTGGGCGGTATCGGCGGCACCGCGAGTGACATCAAGATCCAGGCTGAGCTGATCCTGCACATGAAGCGGCAGATGGCTCAGCTGATCGCGGAGCAGACGGGCCAGACCATGGAGACCATCCAGCGCGACTCGGACCGCGACCGCTGGTTCACCGCCACGGAGGCTCTCGAGTACGGGCTGGTGGACCACGTCGTCCGCAGCGCCCGCGACGTCAGCGGCGGCGGCGGGACGACGCAGGCCTGAGCGTCGAGCCCTTCCGCCCGCCGAATCACTCCCGCCCCCACCGACGCCCGCCTGGCCACCGCTCTCGAGGAGTCCGCGATGAACGTCAACCCGCTCGGCGCCCGTGGCGCCGGCCTGCCCGGCCTGTCCGCCCCGATGGGCCGCTACATCGTCCCGCAGTACGAGGAGCGGACGGCCTACGGGATCAAGCGCCAGGACCCGTACAACAAACTCTTCGAGGACCGGATCATCTTCCTCGGAGCGCCCGTCGACGACACCTCCGCCGACGACATCATGGCCCAGTTGATCGTTCTGGAGTCGGCGGACCCCGACCGTGACATCATCATGTACATCAACTCGCCGGGCGGCTCCTTCACGGCTCTGACGGCAATCTATGACACCATGCAGTACATCCGCCCCGACATCCAGACGGTCTGCCTCGGGCAGGCGGCGTCGGCAGCGGCGGTGCTGCTGGCCGCCGGGACGAAGGGCAAGCGGCTCGCCCTGCCGAATGCCCGAGTCATGATCCACCAGCCCTCGCTCTCGGGCAGCGACTACGGTCAGGCCTCGGACATCGAGATCCAGGCCAACGAGGTGTTGCGGATGCGTGCCTGGCTGGAGGAGACGATCGCCCGGCACTCCAGCCAGACGGTCGAGACGGTCCGGAACGACATCGAACGGGACAAGATCCTGACTGCTGAGCAGGCCGTGGAGTACGGTCTGGTGGACCAGGTGCTCGGCAGTCGCAAGACCAGTGTGCCGGCGTACGGTACCGACAGCTGAAGCGACCGGCGTCCCGGTCGACCTTACGACAGAACACACCAGAACCGGCTCGGGCACAACCGCTGACAGCAGGGCCCGGGTGGCGTTCAATGGGAGCGGGGCGGGTGACCGACGCCCGGCGCTCGTGAGCAACCCGGCACCCCGGAGGAAGGACACCTCGTGGCACGCATCGGCGATGGCGGGGACCTGCTCAAGTGCTCTTTCTGCGGGAAGAGCCAGAAGCAGGTCAAGAAGCTCATTGCGGGGCCGGGTGTCTACATCTGTGACGAATGCATCGATCTCTGTAATGAGATCATCGAGGAGGAGCTCGCCGAGGCCAGCGAGCTCGGGCTCGTCGAGCTCCCCAAGCCGAAGGAGATCTTCGAGTTCCTCGAACAGTACGTGGTCGGCCAGGAGGCGGCGAAGAAGTCCCTCGCCGTCGCCGTCTACAACCACTACAAGCGCATTCAGGCGGGTGAGCCCGGCCGTCGCGGCGAAGACGCAGTCGAAATCGCGAAATCGAACATTCTTCTGATCGGCCCGACGGGCTGCGGCAAGACGTACCTGGCCCAGACTCTGGCCAAGATGCTCAACGTTCCGTTCGCGATCGCCGACGCCACGGCGCTGACCGAGGCCGGCTACGTCGGCGAGGACGTCGAGAACATCCTGCTCAAGCTGATCCAGGCGGCCGACTACGACGTCAAGAAGGCCGAGACGGGGATCATCTACATCGACGAGGTTGACAAGATCGCGCGGAAGTCGGAGAACCCGTCGATCACCCGCGACGTCTCCGGTGAGGGTGTCCAGCAGGCGCTGCTGAAGATCATCGAGGGCACCACGGCCTCGGTCCCGCCCCAGGGCGGCCGCAAGCATCCCCACCAGGAGTTCATCCAGATCGATACCACGAACGTGCTGTTCATCTGCGGTGGCGCCTTCGCCGGGCTCGAGAAGATCATCGAGCAGCGGGTCGGCAAGAAGACCCTCGGCTTCACCGCCGAGGTCAAGGGCGTCGAGGAGCGGGACGCCGACGACCTGTTCGCCCAGGTCCGGCCCGAGGACCTCACCAAGTTCGGCCT
>DATDMG010000432.1:0-3755 GCA_036518955.1 Kineosporiaceae bacterium
ACCCCGGCCAGGCGGGACGGACCTACCTCGAGGCAACGCTGCGCGAGGGCTCGGCCTACTGTCGAGCGGTGACGACGGTGGGCGTGGCCTTCGTCGAGGACGTCGTCACGCTCGCCAGCACCGCCGCCGCCCGGGTACTGCACGAGACCGGTGACCAGCCGCACCGTCCGGCAGCGGCGTCACCCGGCGGCGGCATGCCCGCGCCGACCACCGCGCCGACCTCGTCGCAGCCCCCACCGCAGCCTGCGCCGCCGCCGGCCGTCGTGGTGCTGCGCGGTGCGGTCGGCGACACGACGCACGGCACGCTCACCGTGGCGAACCGGCACCCGCGGGCGCGGCGCGTCGAGCTGACCGCGCCCCCGCTGGCCGACGAGACCGGCGCCGCGACCGGGATCGTCCTGGAGTTCGATCCCGCGCGGGTCACCGTCCCGGCGAACGGGGAGCACGCGGTGGCGCTGTCGGTCGCGTTGCCCGCCGACCTGGTCCGGGCGGGAGCGACCTACCGAACGACGGTCAACGTGGCCGGCGGCGAGCAGGCGCAGGTCGCCGTGGCGGTCGTGGTGTCGGGCTGAGCGACCGCGGCACCAGGTCACGAGCGGCCCGCACCTCGGGCAGCAGCCGCAGCCCTTCCCGGACCCAGCGCGGCAGGTCGTCGCCGACGCACAACCACGCCAGGCTCGCGGCGATCGCCGCGCGGGCCGGGCGGGGCGTGTACCCGAGCGCCGCGACCTTCGCGCTGGAGTACCAGTAGTAGCGGCCCACCGTGCTCGCCTCCTCGCGGGTGGACAGCGGCGTCGAACCGGTCAGCCTGGCCACCGCCTCCGCCGCCGCCGCGGCCATCCACGCGGTGTGTACGCCGATCTCCGCGAACGGTCCCGGCAGCCCGGCGAGTTCGGCCACCATCGTGTGCAGCATCCTCCAGGTGAGGTCCTGCCCGCCGAGCAGGTAGCGCTCGCCGGGCGCTCCGTGCCGGGCGAGCAGCAGGTGACCCTCGCCCAGGTCGCGGGCGTCGACCACGTTGCAGCCGCCGGGGAAGGTACTGCGGGTGGGATCGAGCAGATAGCGCAACACCATCGCGTTGCTCGGCGCCAGCCGACGGTACGGGCCGCCCAGCACGACGGTCGGCAGCGCGAGGACGACGTCCACGCCTGCCTCGGCGCCCGCCGACAGCGCGGCCTCCTCCTGGGCCGCCTTGCTCGCGTAGTAGGCCGGCACGGCCTCCTCGCCGAGCCGCCCGGTCTCGTCCCGTGCCACCGGGGTGGGGCTCGACCCGCAGGTCACCGACGAGGAGGTGACCACGGCGCGCGGGACCCCGGCTCGTCCCGCCGCCTCGACCACGCACCGGGTGCCGTCCCGGTTCACGCGCTGCACCTCTGCGGCGCGATCGGGGCCGTACGCGTACACGGCGGCGCAGTGCACCAGCGCGTCGGCACCGGTCATCGCCGCGGCCAGGACTGCGACGTCGTCCAGGGCGACGACCCGCACGTCCGCTCCCGCGGGCACCGACCGCGGGTCGCGGGTCAGGGCCACCACCTGGTGCCCCTCGGCCCGGGCGGCGCGGACCACCTGGCCACCGACCAGGCCGCTCGCTCCGGTGACGGCAAGTCTCATCCGTGCCGGCCGCGGAGGTGGCGGAAACCGTGCTCGTCGACCAGGGCTACCGGCGCGGTTCCGCGGTGTCCGTGGCCACCTGCGGGCGAGCCCGCCGGTGAGACCCCGGGCACGTCGCGCAGGAGCGAGAGCAACTGGTGCAGCGCCGCGGTGGGCAGCGGCCCGGCCGGATCGGCGTCGTGCCCGATCCGGAACGGTCGGCCCTCGAAGCAGGCCTCGAGGTTGTCGAACGTGGCGGTGAAGAACCGGCGGTAGGCCTCCGCCAGCAACGGATCGCGCACCTCGGGCAGCGCGGCGAGGTCGACCGCGGACCAGGCGGGCGGCAGGGCGAACAGTTGGCGCCCTCGGATCGTCACCCGGGTGCCAGCGCCCTGGCGGCGCAGCGTCAGGATGCCGTCGTCCCAGGTGGCTGAGCCGTTCGGGCTGACCACGGTACGCCAACTGAGGCGGTGCTCGTCGGCCGAGCGTTCGACGAGTTCGATCTTGCACACATCGATCGGCAGCCCGCCCGCCAGCGCCAGGTAGTTCGGCTGCGGCAGGTACAGATTGCGTTCGGCCTGGCGGACGGCGCCGTCGGCGCGACGTCCCACCTCGACCCGGCGCCCGCCGAGGTAGTCCGCCATCAAGCTGATCCCTTCGGCGACGTCGACCCGCGCCACGAACGCGTCGAAGTCGGCGGCGACGTCGCGGAAGGTCTCGAACACCGTCGCGCCGTCCTGCACGCACCAGCGCAGCTCCCCCCCGGCCGGCAGGGTCGCCAGCAGCTGTTCGAAGGGTGCGAGGAAGGCCGGCAGGGTGTCGTACGCGGCGTCGTCGATGGACCACGGGTCGAAGCCGAGCGGCACGGTGCGGCGCCGCACCCGGTCCTTGGCCAGGTTGGCCGCCACCGCCTGGGGCTGCGCCGCCAGGGCCGCCACCGCGCTCAGCGCACCGGCCAGAACCACCTGCCCGGCGGGCCCACGAGCCGCGGCCACCAGCGGCGTCGCCAGGGCGCGCACTCCGGCCAGCAACGGGTCGGCGGGGTCCGCACCCTCGTCGGGACCGCCGATCGCGGCGGCCACCACGCGCTGCACGGCCGGTTCGGCGGCCAGCGCCCGGGCGGCCGCCCGCACCGCGGGATGCACCCGCTGGACGCCGCTGACCGCCCGGACGGCTGCGCCCGCGTCCGGCCCGCCGGCTCCCGCGGGGCCGGCCGGCCCGTCCTCGCCGCGCAGCACGGTCGTGAGCAGCGGCGAGGCGGCTCGATCCTCACCCAGCAGCCGCGCCGCGGCGGAGTCCGCCTCGACCGGATCCTCGGCGATCAGCACCTGGCCGGCGGCCAGCGGCAGCGGCAGCCGCGCCCCGTCGCTGCCATGGCTCAGCACCGTCGCGTCGGCAAGCGCCAGGTGCGGCGGCAGGTGGGCGACCACGTCGGCGACGACGTCCGCCGGGTCGGCCCCGGACGCCGCGACGGCCAGCCCCGCCAGCGGCGCCAGCGTGGCCGCGTACCCGAGGAACAGGTCGGTCACCACCCGGCCGAGGACCACCCGGACGTCGGCCGCCGCCCACAGCCGCGAGACCCGCTGCCCGGCGAGCACGCTGGTGGCCGGAACCGTCGCCACCACGAGGTCGGAGCGAAGGTCGCGCACCGGGTAGTCCCGACCGGACGGCGTGCGCCCGGTCAGGCCCGCCGCGTAGGCGAGACCCGGCGCACCGCGGTGGCCTCGGTCGGCGTCCGCCTGGTCGAGCACCACGCCCACGGTCACCGTGTCACAGCCGGCCTCGTACAGGGCATCGATCACGTCGTGCGCGACCGACGCCGACGCCGGTGTCGGCGGGCTGACCCGGACCAGCAGGACGGCCCGACCGCAGCCGACCGGCACCCTCTCGGCGACCGCGGCCCTCAGGGCGGACGACGACTGCCCCGGCGGGACGGAAACCACCAACACGATCTCATGCAACCAGCTGGACGCGCCGGACACCAGTGCCCGCGCCGACCAGGCCGGGGCCCACTGAGGCTCGGCAGCGCGGACATGCTCACCTGCCCGCCGACCGGGCCCTACGCGAGCAGCAGGTCGGCGAGCGCGCCGACGTCGGGCAGCCGGGCGTGGTCGAAGTCGGCGTGCAGGTCGTAGGGGTCCAGTTGGACGGCGGGCATCCCGGCT
>DATDMG010000433.1:0-9000 GCA_036518955.1 Kineosporiaceae bacterium
GCGCGCTCACCCTGCTGGGCGACCTGCCGTCGTCCCCGGCCACTGCCCGGGCGGCTCCCCCACCTCCCGGCACCGGACAGCACCCCGGCGTGGGCCCCGCAGGACGCCCTGCCGACGCCGGCGCACGACGGGCGGCAGGTCGACATCGTGCTCAGCCCGCACCCGGACGACGAGACCCTGAGCCTCGGGGTCTGGACGGCCGACGCCGCCGTCCGCGGGGACCGCGTGATCGTCGTCTGCCTCACCGACGGGCGCACGACCGGCGCGCTGGCCACCATCGCGCGACGCCTGCGTCGCCCGGTGACCCGGGACGAGATCGCCGCCGCGCGGATTCGCGAACTCCACGCGGCGACGGCCCGGCTCGGGGTGCGCCCCGACGACGTCTACCTCGCCCACCTGGACCGCGACGACGGACCGGGCGGTACGCGGCTCACCGAACTCGAGGCGCTCGCGGTGATCAAGGCGTTCGCCGCGCGGTTCCCTGACGCCACGTTCGCGACCATGTCCTGGGCGGCGGAACGACACCCGGACCACCTCGGCGCGGCGTTCGCGCTGCAGGAGGCGGTGGCCCGGGGGATCGCGCGGCACGGCGTCTTCGCGGTCTCCCGGCTCTGGTGGGCGCTGCCCTCACCGCCAGTGACCATCGTGCTACCGCTCAACGCCGCGGTCCGCCATCAGGTGACGGCTGCCGCGAACGCCTACGGCCTGTGGAACCCGGCCGACCACCGCCTCGCTGTCGGCTGGACCTCCGTTCACCAACAGTTCGTCGACCTGCTCGCCGACCCCCGCGACCGGGTGCACGGCTGGGCGCCGCTGACGGCCGGCGAGCAGCCGCCCGTCAGCTGAGCCCGTTGCTCTTCAGCCAGCCGGGCGTTGAGCGCCTGCGTCACCGTCGGTGACGCCTTCGCGGAGATGACCAGCGGCACCACGTTCTGGGCGGTGTAGAGGGACTTCGGGTCGGTCAGGGACACCCACCCGTTCGTCGAGATGGACGGGTCGGTCTGGTGCCGCTCGATCCGGGCCGCGACCGGGAGACCTTGCCGGGATCGGTCGGCAGGGTGGGCCGCAGGAGCAGCGCGACCAGGAGAGCCGCCCGACACGGGAAGAGGGGGATGCGCCCGTGCCGGGCGGCTCGTCAAGCCCGGTGGCACCCGGCCTGGAGGGGGTAGGCCGGGCGCCACCGGTGTCCGTGGCTACCCCTTGATCAGGGTGCAGGGCGTCCCGTTCACCGTGAAGCCGGTCGGGACCGCGTTGGCGCCCGTGTAGTTCGCCAGGAAGCCCAGGTGGAAGCGGCCGCCCTTGGCGCCCACGTAGCCCTCGTTCGGTTCGCTGTCGGCCGTGATCCGTTGGCCCTTCTGACGGAAGTCGGCGCCCCAGGACTGGTACACGGACTGGTTGCCGCCGAACGTCCAGCCGAAGCTCCAGGTGGTCAGCGGCTGCGCCGACGTGTTCACCAGCTGGACGTCGCCGAGGAACGCCCGGCCCGTCGAGGTGGGCCAGGAGGTCTCGATCTCGTAGATCGCCTGGCAGCTGACCGCCGGCTTCACCGTCGGCGGCGCCGGCTTCACCGGCACCAGCTTGTCGTCGACGAGCGGGCACGTCGCGCCGTTGAACGTGAACGAGGTCGGGAGGGCGTTGGTCGACGTCACGTTCGCCAGGAAGCCGAGGTGGAAGCGTCCGCCGTTCGGTCCGAGGTAGCCCTCGTTCGGCTCGCTGGTGGCGACGATCTTCTGCCCGTGCTGGTCGAGGTCGGTACCCCAGTGCTGGTAGACGACCTGGTCGTTCGGGAAGGTCCAACCCAGCGTCCAGCTGGTCAGGGTCCGCGGCGTGAGGTTGACGATCTGGATGTCGCCCTGGAACGCCCGGTGGCCGTTCGACGGCCACTCGCTCTCGATCTCGTAGATGACGGCGCAGGTCCGGCCGCCGGCCGCCGTGGCGGTCGCGGGCGGCTTCGTCGTGGTGGTGCCCTTCGAGCTGACCGAAGACGTCTTCGCGGTCGTGGTCTTCGCGATCGTGGTCTTCGCGGTCGCGGTCTTCGCGGCCGCGGAGGCCGGTGCGGGTGCCGCCGCGAGGCTCACCGTCGCGGTCAGGCCGCCGATGACGGCCACCGCCGTCGCCACCGCCGCCACGACCTTGAGGCGGCCGGGACGCCAGGGCCGCGAGGAGGGGCTGGGGCCGCTGATGCCGGCCGACGGCAGCCACCACACCTCCTCACCGGACGGTGTGGCGTCCCTGTCCCCGATCTTCATGGGTATCCTCCGCAGACTGTGCAGCCGCTGTCCTGGGCCAGGCAGCGGGAGGTGCAGTCGCTACCGGGGCGCGACTCGCCCCGAGTACGGAGCCTCAAGCAACCAGGTTACGGTCATCCGAGTAACGAATATCAGCACGTCAGAGGCAACCCCCTCCGCGCCAGCGGGCGCCTCGTGGCAGGACGGGCGCCTTCGGGGCACGATGGGCCATGACCTCAACCACCGAGCCCGCCCGGCCGTCGGAGCCGGCCGTGGCGCACCGGGTCGAGCCACCGCTCGTCGTCCGCACCGACCCGGCGAGCGGCGTCGTCCGGTTGACCCTGAACCGGGGTGACCGGTTCAACCCGCTGTCCCGGGCGATGATCGCCGATCTGTCGACCCAGCTGGACCGGATCGAGGCCGACGACTCGGCCCGGGTCGTCGTCCTGGCCGGCGAGGGCCGCGGCTTCTGCGCCGGGCACGACCTCGCCGAGCTGCGCTGCCACCAGCACGACGAGGCATGGCAGCGCGCGCTCTTCGACGAGTGCGCGGCGATGATGCTACGGCTCACCCGCCTGCCCCAGCCGGTGATCGCCCGAGTCCACGGGATCGCGACGGCGGCGGGCTGCCAGCTCGTCGCGATGTGTGACCTGGCGGTGGCCGCGGCCCACGCGCGGTTCGGCCTGCCCGGGGTCGACATCGGCGTGTTCTGCTCGACGCCGGCGGTGGGCGTCGTCCGGAACGTGGGCCGCAAACGGGCCATGGAGATGCTGCTGACCGGCGACCCGATCGACGCCCGGACCGCGCGGGACTGGGGCCTGGTCAACCGGGTCGTCCCGGCCGAGACGCTGGACGACGAGGTGGACCGGCTGGCGTCCGCCGTGGTGGCGCGCAGCGCCTCCGTGATCGCGAACGGCAAGCGCACCTTCTACGAGCAGCTGGAGGTGCCGCTCGCGCCCGCCTACGCCCGGGCAGGGACGGCGATGGTCGACGACCTGATGCACGCGGACGCGGCCGAGGGGATCGCGGCGTTCCTCGGCAAGCGCCGCCCGGTCTGGCCGTCGGGCGGGGGCGGCGGCTGACCGGCGCCCTGCTCAGCGGCGCAGATCGACGCCCCCGGTGCCACTCGGGTCGAGCGCGAGCAGCTCGGCCTGCAGCCCGCGGATCGGCTCGGCGGTGGGACGGTCGTCACCCCGCGTCCGGACGAGGCACCACCCGGGGTCGCCGCCGGACGACGTGACGTCCCGGCCGGCGTCCAGCCGGGCCAGCAGGGCGAAGGCGGCGTCGAGCGCCGCGGCCCGCAGAGCTGCCGAGAGGTCGTGCGGGTCGGCTCCGGCGTCGAGCAGCCGGCGGGCGGCCGGCAGGAGCCGGATGGTGTCGATGTCCCGCCAGACATCGACACCGTCGCGCCAGACGGCTCCGAGCAGCAACGAGCGCGCGCGCTCCGCGTCGAGGTCGAGGTACACCCTTCGATGATGGGCCACGCCCGCCGCCCCGGTGCGGCGCCACGCACGCGTCAACGGACTCCGTTCACGGCGCACGCCGCCTTGAGCTGCGCAGTTGTGCAGATCCTGGCCGTGGTCGTGTACCGGTCCCCGACCACGTCCTTCACGCTCGGTTTGAAGATCGGTTTCGGTGGCAGCAGGACGGCCTTGATGTACACCCCGGTGTCCGGGTCCCGGAGGGTGGCCGCGGCGAGCCTGTCGGCCGCGACGGTGTCCCCGTGGACGAGGGCGATGGCGAGCCGGGCGGCCGCCTGAGCCTCCAGCCTGATGGCCTTGTAGACGGACACGTACTGGGTGCCCGTGAGAATCCGCTGCAAGCCCTCGTCCGTGGCGTCCTGGCCGGTGACCGGCACCTTTCCGGCAAGCCCGTTGGCGCGCAGCACGGAGATCGCGGCGCCGGCGAGGCCGTCGTTGGCCGCGGCCACGCCGTCCACGTCGTGGCCCGCCTGGGCGAACATCTGCTCGAAGATCGTGACGGCCTTGGTGTTGTCCCAGTCCGGGACCGGCTGCGAGTCGATCACGGTGTACCCGGCCCTCCTGATCACCTCGTCGTAGCCCTGCCGGAAGAGGGCCGCGTTGTTGTCCGTCGGGGACCCGTTGAGCTCCAGGACCCGGCCGGTGCGCTTGCCCTGGGCGCGCAGCCCGGCCACCAGGCCCTCGCCCATCGCGCGCCCGACGTTGACGTTGTCGAAGGACACGTAGTACTTGGCGCCCCCGGCCAGGGTCAGCCGGTCGTAGTCGATCACGGGGACGCCGGCAGCCGCCGCCTTCCGGATGACCGATGCTCCGGTCGTCGAGTCCAGGTTGGCCATCATCAGGACGTTCACGCCCTCGTCCAGCATCGAGTCCGCGATCTGCCGGAACTTCACCGTGTCGCCGTCCGCGTTGCGGATGTCGGACTCGACGCCGGCGCCCTGGAACGCGCTCACCAGGAAGGCGCGATCCGCGGACTCCCACCGGGACGACGACGCGGTGTCCGGCAGGATGACCCCGATCTTTCCGCCGACGGACGCCGCGCCGCTGGAGGACCCCGCCCCGGTTGCGCCGGCGCCGCAGGCCGCGAGCGCGAGAGTCAGCATGATCGCCACCGCGGTGGCGCTTCGCTGCGGTCTGGTGCGCATCGCGGGAGTCCTCTCCTGACACCCTGACGTCATCGTCGAGGCACCGGCGGGCATCGATTGGCGCCGACCCGGAATGTGCCGCGCGCGAGACCGAGCCCGCCGTGCCGGACAGCAAAGTACTCCCCAAACACGATGCCTTGGGTCACAACGGTGTCAACAAGCCAAGGTTGTCGACGCCTACGTCCTGGTGGGGTCGTGGGGCCGCGGCGAGGTACCGGTCAGGGCCAGTCCCGGGCGGGCAGGCGGCTCATCGCCCGATCCATGATCGCCTTCCAGATCGGGGCCGCGATGCTGGCCCCGTAGACGGTGCCGTAGTACTGGCCGTTCACGGTGATGTCCCGCAGCCGCTGCCGCTCGTGGCCGCCGGCGCCCCGACCGGGGTCCGCCACCCACACCGCGGTGCTGCGCTGGGCGGTGTACCCGACGAACCAGCTGTCGTAGGGGCCGTCCGTCGTCCCGGTCTTGCCCGCGGACGGCCACGGAGACAGCGGTCCGACCCCCGCCGCGGTCCCCTCGGTCAGCACGTGGGTCAGCGCGCTGGTGACACCGTGGGCCACCTCCGGGGTGAGGGCCCGGGAGCACTGCGGACCCGGGGTGGCGACGGTCGCCCAGCTGTCCGGCGTCGGGCCGGCCCGCTGGATCGATACGACCGCCGTCGGCCGGCAGTAGATCCCGCCGCTGGCGAAGCCGGCGTAGGCGGCGGCCATGGTCAGTGGCGCGATCTCCTTGACCCCCAGGGTCAGGGACGGCACGCAGGTCGGCAGCTTCGTGGTCGGCCGGTCCTCGCCGCATTCCCGACCGGGCACCGCCAGATGGACTCCGAGGCGCCCGGCGATCGCGGTGAGGTCGCACAGGTCGAGCTGCGACTCCATGTCCACGTAGGCCACGTTCACCGAGTTGAAGGTGGCCTGCAGCACGGACATCGTGCCCGTCTCGGCACCCTCCGAGTTCCCCGGGGTGTAGGCCTGGGTCCCGCGCAGGTGCCGCCCGCACGAGGTGAAGTCCTGCCGGGCGAACGGCCGCTGGGTGGCGTCGACGGTGTCGGAGAGCGACCGCCCGGAGTTCAGCCAGGTCGCCAACGTGAACGGCTTGAACGACGAGCCGGTCTGGAACCCGGTGGCGCCGCCCACGTCCGAGTCGACGCTGTAGTTCACGGACGTCCGGCCCGGGCCGGCGTCCACCGCGTAGGTGCGGTTCTGCGCCATCGCGAGGACCCGGCCGCTCCCCGGCTCGACCGTGACGGCCGCTGTCCCGAGCCCGCTCGGATCGGTCGGCGGGACGTGGCTGCGGACGGCGTCGTCGGCCGCGTACTGGGCGGCGTCGTCCAGCGTCGTCCGGATCACCAGCCCGGCGCGGTTGACCGCCGCCCGCCGAGCCGCCTGGGTCCGACCGAGGTCGGTGAACGTCGTGTCCTGGACCAGCGTCCGCAGTACGTAGTCGCAGAAGTAGCCAGCGGCGCCGGTGGCCGTGCAGCCGTGCGCCGGCGGGCGTCCCCGGGCCGACAGCTGGACGGCGACCGCCCGGTCGCGGTCCGCCGTCGAGATCAGGCCCTGGCTGAGCATCCGGGCGAGGACGACGTCGCGCCGCCGGGTCGCGGCGGCCGGGTGCCGGGTCGGGTCGTAGGTGCCGGGTTCTTGGATCATGCCGGCGAGGGTGGCCGCCTGGGGCAGCGTGACCGCGGCGGCGGACACCCCGAAGTAGCGCTCCGCAGCGGCTTCGACCCCGTAGGTGTCGCCGCCGAAGTAGGCGATGTTGAGGTAGTTCTCCAGGATCTGCGGCTTGGTCAGGCGATCCTCCAGGGAGATGGCCAGCCGCATCTCCCGCACCTTGCGCGTCGCCGACCGCGCCACCGCCTCCCGGGCCGCGGCCGCGTTGCCCATCGCGAGCGCGTGCTCCACCATGACGTTCTTGACGTACTGCTGGGTGAGGGTCGACGCGCCTTGCACGGTCCCGCCCGCCGAGTCGTTGATCGCGGCCCGGGCCACGCCCTTGAGGTCGACTCCGCCGTGCCGGTAGAAGCGCGAGTCCTCGATCGCGATCACGGCCTGCTGGAGCACGGGCGCGATCCGCGCCAGCGGGACGACGGCGCGGTTCTCGTCGAAGAAGTAGGCGATCGGAGCACCGTTCGCGGCGAGCATCACCGACCGCTGGGGCAGCGGGGTGCTGTCGAGGACGTCGGGGAGCGAATCGAAGTAGTCGACGCCGGCGTTCACCGCCCACCCGGCGGACGCGACGACCGGCAGCACGAACGCCGTCATCAGAGTGCCGGCGATCACGCTCACCGCGACGAACGCGGTCAGCAGGCCGAACGCCCGCCCACCCGCCGGCCCGTGCCCCACCGGCGCCCCGCCACCGTCGGCCCCGGTCGCAACCCTGTTCCTGCTTCTCCTGCTTCGGCCACGCTGCAACCCCATCTCAGGACGCTCCCCCCTGGCGGAAGCCGGAGCCCGTTCCCGTCGTCCCCGGAACCACCTCAGCACTGTCCGCGATCAAGCAACTCCTGTGAGCAATTATCAGAGGGGTAGCGAGGGTCGTCCTCCCGAACGGGTAACCATCCAGTCACAACTCGTGACAGCAGTGGGGGCTGGGGCCAGTGCGACCGGATGGGCGGCCACGATGAGTTCCGGGGCGAGCCCGCTCGGGTGGACGAGACCGGAACCACCGGGCGGTCAGTCCCCGAAGGGCCAGCCGCCCTCGGGGGGGTTCCAGTCGAAGGCACGGTCCTCGCCGTCCAGCCGCCATCCGGCGGGGCAGCGCGTCTGCAGCCAGTCCAGCGGCTCGGCGACCGGCGCGGGCCGGGCCGCGCGGGCCAGCGCGTCACCCACCGCGCCGAGCACCGCGGGGTCGCTGAGGTCGGCCGGGACCGAGACGAACAGCGGCGTGCCACTCGCCGCGAGCAGGTCGAGCCACTGCCGGGCGAGCGGCCACGGCAGGCCGGGCGTGACCGGGGCGATGTCGGCGTCCGCGGCGAAGAACGTGCCGTGCTGCGCCGCCCGGAACGCCAGCGTGTTGACCCCCATCCGCCGGGTGCGGTTCCACGAGACGCCGCTGACGTCGTCCCCGATCCGCTGCAGCTCCACCAGCCCGGCGGCCAGGTGCCCCACCGTGTTGCAGCCGAGGAGCAGCGCGGCGCCGGCCGCCTCGCGGAGCCGGCCGTACAGCCCGGACAGCACCTCCGCCGTCGTCCGGTCGGCCCGGGCGAAACCCCAGCCGTCGTCGGTGACGGTGGCACCCATCGCGAAGCCCCAGCGTCCGAACACGTCCCAGCTGGTGTAGTCGTGTTTGATCAGCTGGTAGCCCCAGCCGACCAGGCGCTCCACGTGCTCGGACACCAGCTCGAGCACCTCCGGCAGGCTCGGATCCAGACATCCGTTGTGCGGCATCCGGAGCCAGCCGGGGACGCCGGGCATCCACGTCAGCGGCCGGTACCAGATGCCGGGCCGGACGCCGAGGTCGCGCAGGGTGGCCGCCATCGCACCCATGTCGCCGAACCGTTCGTTGCCGAACCAGGGGCCGAGGCCCAGGCCGCCCTGCGACCAGCCGTCGTCGATCACCGAGTACGGCCGGTTCTCCGGGGCGGGCGAGCGCCGGGAGATCTGTTCCGACACTCGGACGATCAGCTCGTAGCTGTTGCGCCCGTAGTGGGCGTACCAGTCGTTCGTCCCGTAGACGGGATGGTCGGGGAGCAGCGGCTGCGGGCAGAGCGCCCGGCACAGGGCCTGCTGGGCCGCGAACGGGGTCTCGCCCGGCACACCCTCCCGCCCGACCACATCGGCCACCGCGAGCGCCCGGCCAGCCAGCAGCACCGGCCGCCCCCCGCTCCGGACGTCGGCCCACAGGCTGAGCCCGGCCCGGTCCGCCGTCCAGAAGCACAGGGCACCCGCGCCGACCCGGACGCCGTACCCGTGGGTCGCTCCGGACACCGGCCGGTGCGTCAGCACGTACCACGGCAGCACGCGCTCGGCGGCCTCGCCCCGCCACTCCAGGTCGCCATAGGCACGTTCCCAGTGGTCGCCCAGGTACAACGCGCCGACGCCGACGTCCCCGTGCCACCGAAGCTGCACCCGGCAGACCCCGGTGGTGGCGGAGAGGCGGACGGCGAGCCGGTCCGGCTCCACCGCGGTCCCCACGACGACCCCCGGTCCC
>DATDMG010000434.1:0-5005 GCA_036518955.1 Kineosporiaceae bacterium
TCGGCAGCCGGAGACATCCGCCCGAGCAGGGCGTCAGCGGGTTGACTCAGCGTTACCGGAGTATCGCTAACCGTGTACTGCCCTGGGGCGTCGGCCGCTGCCGGATGCGGTGGCGAGACGATCACCCAGACCATCAGCAGCGCGGCCGTCCCCACGGCCAGCAACCGGGCCGTCGGCGGCAGGCTGCGCACCGCACCGATCCGGCTGCGCACCGCACCGATCCGGCTGCGGACCGCACCGATCCGGCTGCGGACCGCACCGATCCGGCTGCGCACCGCACCGATCCGGACCCGCCGCTGCCCGTGCACGATCGAACCCATCAGCCCCGCTCCCGCCGCCACGACAGCCCCTACCCGTGAGGCGAACCCTGCCCGACCGCAACGTTCTCCGGGCTGATTCGCGGAAACCCTCGGGCGGCTCCACCCGGACGGCGCATCCACCCCGACGCGTTCCAGGCCTCCGACCAGCAGGAACCGCCCGGTCGGCCCGCACCGCCCGACCTTCGCCGGTCCCACCTATGATCGAAGGGTGGGTCCTCTCGACGCGGCCGCAGGCGGCATGATCCAGGCCATCCTGCCCTCCGCGGTGGCCGCGGCCGAGGCGTTCGGGCACCTCGAGGAGGCGCTGTTCCCCCAGGAGGAGGCCGCACTGGCCCGGGCGGTGGACAAGCGCCGCAGGGAGTTCCGGACGGTGCGGGCCTGTGCCCGCGCCGCCCTGGCCCAGTTCGGCGTCGACCGCGCACCGATGGTGCCCGGCCCTCGGGGTGCCCCGTCGTGGCCGGACGACATCGTCGGCAGCATGACCCACTGCGAGGGCTACGCCGCGGCGGCCGTTGCCCGGCCCGCCCGGATGCACAGCCTGGGGGTGGACGCCGAACCGCACGGCCCGCTCCCGGACGGCGTCCTCGACGTGATCACCCTGCCCGACGAGCGCCGTCAGCTGGCCGAGCTGCGGCGGGAGCACCCCGCGGTGCACTGGGACCGGCTGATGTTCAGCGCGAAGGAGAGCGTGTACAAGGCCTGGTACCCGCTGACACACCGCTGGCTCGACTTCGAGGGCGCGTTCGTCACGATCCACCCGGACAGCCGCACCCTGACCGCGGAGCTGCTGGTCGACGGCCCACTCCTGGACGGCGCACGCCTGCGCCGGATGCCGGGCCGCTGGACGGTCGGCGAGGGCGTCGTGCTGACCGCCGTCACCGTCTCGGTGCGCCGCGACGGCCGGGACGCCGAACCGGCCGCCGACTGGTCGTGACCCTCCGCGGACCTCACCGGTATCCCCACCACCCACCGCCGCTCGGGGACAGGACGCGAGGAGGCGTACCGGACCACCTGGGCCGGTACGGCAGGCGGTTCGACTCCGCCGACGACATCCGTCCGTCGTACCAGCAGGCCTCGATCCCCGGCTACCGCGGGCGCGCCACCTGCGCCCGGAGACGCACGAGCGCCTTCTTCACACCGGTGTGCTGCACCACGCTCTGGACGGGATAGCGCTCGGCCCCGAACCGCTCCTTGAAGGTCATCACACCCTCGTTCCCGCCGCTGGGGTTGAAGTCGTACCAGTGATATCCGGCGTCCGCGGCGTGCCGCATGGCCTCGGCGTGCAGGAGGGGGGCCGCCCTCAGGTGCTGGAGAGCGGCGTCGAAGGCGCCGTGCCAGTACATCACCGTCGTTCCCTGGTACAGACAGATCATCCCCGCGATCACCTGGCCCTCGTGCTCCACCACCCACAGTCGCACCTTTCCCGAGCCGGACCGGGACAGCGACCGGAAGAATTCCGGGCGGTACACGAAGTTCGGGGTGCCCCAGCGCCGCATCGAGAGCTCGTAGACGCGGTAGTAGTCCTCCCACTGGGCCGGCCGGGTGGCGGGGACGGCGCGCAGCCCCGCCCGAGCGGCCTTGTTGACGGCGCTCAGGTGCCCTCGGGACCAGCCACGACGAACCTGCTCGTAGCCGGGGCGCAGGTCGACGACGTGGGTCACGTCGTGCCGGGTCCAGGGCAGACCGGCGTGGGCGAGCTCGGGGTCGTACGGGTTCTGGGTCATGTCCAGATTGAGCCGGCCGACGTGCCGCCACAGCGCACGGTGATGGTCGGCGGTGAGGGGCCAGGCACTGACCCACCCGCCGTAGGTGCTGCTCGGGGCGGAGATGACACTGCGCAGGGGCTGGCCCAGCCGGCCCACCCGCGGGCCGCCGACGAGCGCCTTCTCCACCCCGGGCAGCAGCGCCACGGCACCGTCGGCGAAGCGCACCAGCTGACCGGCGGGAGTGAGCGCGCCGGCCGAGTAGGTCTGCCAGAGCTCCGCCCACTCCCGGGTGTGGAAGAAGGTGGCGCAGGGGGAAGCGTCCACCACGTCGTCCCACTCCACCGGCGTCGCCCGCTTGGTTGCCACGATCTTCGGCAGCGCGGTCACGCTCCAGGCCACGGCGGGCGGCACGGACGGCACCGGCGACCCCCCGGGTCGCAGCGGCACCGGCGCGGCCAGGTCGGGGGCAGGCTGCTCGTCCGCGGTCCGGTCGTCAAGAGGGGGAGGAGTCCGGGCATCCACGCGTGACAACACGGTACTCATGCTGCCAGCCACTGTGCGTGATCTGCGCCATTTTGCCTTCGTTTTGCCCCCCCTTCTCGCGGAGTTCCCGGCACGCGACCGAACCCCTGGGCGCTGTCGCCCGGAGCCTGCTCGTCCCCGGGAACGACAGCGACCCCCGCTCGGCCGTCAGCTTCTGATCATGATAAGCCGGCTGTGGCGACGGCGCACCGGCCGGCATGCAACCATTCGGGCGGGTTCAGCGTGGAAAGGATGAACATGCCGGCCGCCCGGGGGTGGCCCGTCGGGAGAAGGGGGCGCGTGGTGATGACGCCGCGACGTCGCGTCCGCGATCGCATCGGGAGTGGTCCGTGAGCCGGGGAGGAGGCGTGCCGTCGCCGGTGGCGCTGCCCCGACCGCCCCTTCCGTTCAGCGACCCGACCGCCTCCCCGACGTCGCGGATCGGTTGGCGGATCGAACTGCTGGCTCCGCGCGGCTCGACCCGGGCCGACCTGGCGATCGAGCTGGCACGTCGTGGCGGGGGGACGGTCGAGCCGATCTTCCACTCGGACAGCGAGCCGTCGCTGGTGCCGGGGATGGATCACTTCGTCCATCTCACCCAGGGTTTCCGGGTGCTGGATCCGGACGACGCGCCGGTGTGCACGCTCGTCGACGACGTCGCGCTCCGCGCGGACCTCGACCGTGGGGCCGGGCCCCGACCCGGCTGGTACCGCATCCTCAGCGACGAGCCGCGCCTGATCCGGGTGGTGCACCGCCTCGTCGACCCCACCGCACCGCTGGAAACGGTGCTCGACCCGGTGGCCGAGGTGTTCGGCGCCCCGGCACAGCACGTCCGCGGAACGGTCAAGGTCGACGACCCCGCGGGCGCGACGATCGCCATCGCCGCCCCGCTGTCGGGCGAGTGCGAGCGCCCGTGCGCGGTGATCACACCCATGATCGACCACGACCACCGCGCCCGGCTGGGGCACCTGCTCGCCCCGGCCCGTGACCTCGGATTCACCGTCCCGCAGGAGGCCGCGGTCCAGCTCCGGGTGGACGCCGAGCCGCTGCGGCAGGTGCACGCGTTCGCGAACCTGGTCCGGCTGTTCTCCGCCTGGCGTGACCGCCTCCGCGCCGGGTTCGCCACCAACCCCAGGTGCCGTCGGCTCGGGCCCCTCCCGCAGGCGTTGGTCGAACTGGCCGCCCGTCCGCTGCCGTCCCGTTGGGAGGACGTCGCGCGGGCCGCCGCGCGCACCGGACTGACGACGTCCGCCGACATCAACCTCACCGATCTGGTGAGCGGCGGGCCCGGCCGGAATACCGTGGAGATCCGTTGCCTGCCCGGAAGCATCGACGCGGACCGGATCCTCGCCGCGAGCGTGCTGATCGAGCGGCTGCTCCGCCGGTGCCAGGAGCTGCGCCCCCTCCCCTTGCCGGCTCCCGGCGACCGGCTCGAGGACCTGCTCACCTGGTGAACTGGGGAAGGTCCTGGCCAGGCTGCCGTTCTCGCATGCCGAGTGCTCGAGGACCCAGCAGCACATCCACGGCGTGTCGGGCCGCAAGCCATCGACGCAGCGCACCCAGGGCAGGGAATCATGCACCGCACCCCGCATTTGCAGCAAGGAGCACTTGACCGCCGGCGGCGGCCCTCACATGATGACTGTGGCAGAAGACACTCGAGGCGGCTGAAATAGCATGTGCTGCGGTCGGGGGGGGACGTATGCCGATCGCGCGCGTCGACGCACCCGAACCCGTTGTCGTCACCGTGCTCGGCCGTTTCAGCGTTCGACGAACGGAACGAACGCCGAGCCTGCCGCTGGGCGCCCAACGGCTTCTGTCTTACCTGGCTGTGTCGGAACACCCGGTGAGCCGGATCGAACTCGCCGGTGCGTTGTGGCCCGACAGCAAGCAACGCCAGGCAGGAGCCAATCTCCGGACAGCGCTCTGGCGCATCGGTCAGGCCGTCGGCAAGGGCTGGGCCGAGACCGCCGACGGCGGGCTGTCCCTGCCGCCGCTGCAGGTGCGGGTGGACCTGCGCGAGATCTCGCCGGTCTGCCAGCGCCTCGCCACCGGTGGGTCCCCCGGGGCGGCTCCCGAGGCGGCCTTCGACGAAGGCACCGTCGCCCAACTGTGCAAGCGGCTGTTGCCGGGCTGGCATGACGACTGGCTGCTCCTCGAGCAGGAACGCTGGGACCAGCTGCGCCTGCACGCGCTCGAAGCCGCCTCCCGGCTGCTCACCGCCAGGGGCAATCACGCGCTCGCCATCGAGGCGGCCCTGGTGGCCGCGCGATCGGAGCCGCTGCGGGAGAGCGCTCATCGCGCCGTCGTGTCCGCCTACCTGGCCGAGGGCAACCTGGGAGCGGCGCTCAAGCACTACCACGGCTTCAAGGCGTTGCTCCTCCGGGAGCTCGGCGTGACCCCGACGTCGTCGATGGACGACCTGATCCGACCCCTGGTCTACCCGTCCGGCGCCGAACC
>DATDMG010000435.1:0-24635 GCA_036518955.1 Kineosporiaceae bacterium
ACGACAACATCGCCAGCGCCCTACGCCACTACAGCAGGCACTCAGACCAAGCGATCGCGCTGCTGACCAGGCCATTCACGACTACGCAATGACCTTGGGGTGGTTGCGCAGCGCGTTCGCACTCGTTGGTCTTCTTCAGCGCCCCGTAGTCGTTCTTCTGCGCCCGGATGGTGTCCTCGGGGATCCCGCCGCGCCGTCGGTGGTGGGCCTCGATGGCGGCGGCGACCCGGCCCAGGTCCGCCCCGGCCAGGAACCGCCACAAGGTCGGGGCGCTGGGCAGCGCGTTGGCCCCACGAAGCGTCGCGGGTGCAGGCATGGCGCCACCACTGCCGCGTTTTAGGGGACTGATCTGTTCTCTGGTGGCCCTTCCGTCCCCCGAGGTCTTGGGTAACGAGGCTGCGGAGGTTCACGTTATTCACCCTTCCGGCCTTCCCCTTGCCTGTGACCTCCGGATGGATCGTCGGTCCTTGGGATTCCTCCCGGGCTTCACACCCCGCCGTTACCAGCGACGTAGGCCAGGAGCGAGGACGAGCGTTGAGCACTCGCTCGGAGCCGACCGTCGAACATCCTCGACCCTCCTTTTGGGTTATCCTACTCACAACCAGTGCGACCTCATGTCCGACTTCGATGGCCCACTGGCCCCGGACGTAGCCGGCAAGGTGCTCACCGGTGGCCTTGGGCAGTGGTCAGGCTGGTCATCCCGAGGGCGGCGACGCAGTGCCGGACCTTGGCCTTCGTGATCTTCTTGGAGTTCTTGTCCCGCGCTGGTAGGCGGTCCGCACGGTGGTCCGCTCGATCAGGAACACCTGCGCGGTCGCGCTCCTCACCAGGCCATTCATGACTTCGCAATGACCCTGACCCCGGCGGATCCGACTCCTGCGAGACAAGGCAGCGAGATCGACATGCGGGGGTGGGTGGCTGCGGCTGGCGTTCGCCCAGTTCACCGCCCTTGGTGGCGCAGGGATCAGGTCCGACGCTGGCCAGATCCTCCTGTTCGGAAATCGACGCTAAGGCCCGTTAAAGGTAGCTCTGGCAACACCTGGCCCATTGCGGCGAGACACCGTGCGTTGACCAACGACTGGTTCGAGGTTGACGTTGCCGGCGCCTAGAGTGGTGGGTCCTGCTTTCGCTGGGAAACCCGTTGCTGGGCGGGCGGCGACGCGGCCGCACGGTCCCGCATCGCTGCCGACTGGGCTTCTGGAGACGCCAATGCCTACCGGTGCTGCTGCCACCTCTTCCTTGAAAATTCACCTGGAGTCGCTCAGGCGGCGCTCCTTTGTCGGTCGGGCTGCCGAACTCACCGAATTCGATCGGATGCTGACCGGAAACGCGCACCGGGTGCTCCTGGTGCACGGCCGCCGAGGGCTGGGCAAGACGGCCCTGCTGCAGGAGCTGGCCAGCCGGACCACCAAGTCCGGGGGCACCGTGCTCGGCCTGACCGCCCCGACGGTCACTGATCTCGAGGATGCCCTGCGCGACTGGCTGGGCACGCAGCGTGCCCACGACGCGGGGTCGGGGACCACCTCCCGGCCAGCCATGCCGAACCGCCACGCCGGGCCGGTGCTCATCGTCGACGACGCGGACACCGTGCAGGAGATGCTGCGCTCCGTGGTGCTGCCCCGATTGCCGGCCACCAGCCTCGTCGTCCTGGCGACGAGCGATCCGCCCTCCCCGGAGTGGGAGGCCGACCTCGGATGGCGGGAGCTCGTGCGGAGGATTTCCCTGCAACCTCTGGACGCCGAGGCCGGCCTGGCGTTGCTGGCCCAACTGGGGGTGCCCGCGGCTGACCGGTACGAGCTCTGGACTCTCGCCGGCGGCCATCCCCTCACCCTCGCCCTCCTCGCGCCACACTGGTCCGAACAGGCGCTCGTCGGCCTGATGCGCTCCCCCGACCTGGTGGATCAGCTGCTCGACCGGCTGGTCAGACCTCCGGACCAGCGCTGCGGCGATGCGCTCTTCGTCTGCGCGCACGCCTCCTCGGTGGACGAGGACATTCTGCGTCACGTCCTGGCGACCCCCGACGTCTCCACTGCGTGGACGTGGTTGTGCTCCCTCGGGGTGGCGCACCAGGACCCTTTCGGCCTGCACGTCACTCCGGTGATCGCCGAGCTCGCCGAACGGCGGATGTTCCAACGCGCCCCGCGCAGGGCCTGCGCCCTGAACCTGGCCATCCATGAGTACGCCCGGCGTCACCTGTCCACCAACCCCATGGCGGGTGCCAGGTGCCTCGGACCGGTGCGCAACCTGTTCGCAGGGCACGCCGGCAGCCAGTTGACCCGGCTCTGGCGCTCCTCCGCCGTCGTGCACCTGTGGCCCCGCCGAGCGTCGGTGGGGGAGATCGACGACGTGGTGGACCTCTTCTCGAAGTGCGGGGAGCCGGACAACGCGGAGCGCGCCCGGTCGTGGCTCATGAGTCACCCGGTCGGACTGTGCGTGGCAGAGTCCGACGGCAGGATCGTCGCCGCAGCGATGAACGTCACGGTCACCCCGGAGAGCCACCACCTCGGCGATCCCGTCCTCCGACGGATCCGGGACTTCCTCGACGGCTCCGGGCCGGCCCGCCCCTTCGAGACCGTCCAGGTGCTCCGCTTCGTCGCCGACGTCGACGGCAACCGCGACAGCCCCGAGGCCATGTACGTCGCGGTGGCGGCGGCGGTCGTGGACTGGCTCGCCGAGCGGCCGTCCCTCGCCTTCGTCGCCGGTCCCTTCGACCGTCGCTGGCGACAGCTGCTCGCCGACCTGACGATGGAGCCGGTGGACACCGCCGACACCGCCGACCTGTTCGTGCTGGACTTTCGCCGGCTGCCCGCGGACGAGTGGTTCGAGTTCCTGTACGAGCGCGGCACGCGGGCCGCGCACGGCCTGCGAACGCCCCCGCGGAGACCGCTGCCGCTCAGCCACGACCAGTTCTCCGGCGCGGTGCAGGAGGCACTGCGGAACCTGCACCAGCCGCACCGGCTCGCCGACAACCCGCTCATCAGCACCATGCTGGTGGGGAGCTCGCCCACGCCCGTCGAGACGCTCCGACACCAGATCGTGTCGGCCGCCCGCTCGATCGGGCAGGGCGACCGGGCGCGGCTGCTCGCCCAGATCCTCGAGCTGACCTACCTGCAGCCCGCCCGGTCTCAGAAGGCCGCCGCCCGCGCGCTCGACCTGCCCATCAGCACCTTCCGCCGCTACCTCCGCCAGGCGGTCGGCCAGGTCGCCGAGGTGCTGTGGGCGAACGAGATCGCTCCACCGCCGCGCAGAGCCTCCGGCCCGCCGGAACGCTGACGGAGGCGGCGCGGCGCCCGTGCTCAGCGCACCCGGCCGTCGGCGTCCACCCGGGCCAGGACGCGCCGCATGCCCTCCGCCAGCTCGTCCGCGTCGTCAGCGGTCAAGATCAGCGGTGGATAGAGCACCACGGCGTAGGGGTTGTTCCGCACGATGATCCCTTCCTGCTCCCGCAACGCGTCCGCCACCTCACCCGTGCCCTGCGGCAGCGGACGGCGCGCGGCCCGGTCCGAGGACAGCTCCACCGCCAGCATCAGCCCCAGTTGCCGCACCTGCCCGACCACCGGCAGATCCGCCACCTCCTCCAGCCTGGCCCGCAGGTGGCCGCCCACGGCGACGGCGTTGGCCAGCAGACCCTCCCGCTCGATGATGTCGAGGTTCGCCAGCGCGACGGCGCAGGCGGTCGGGTGCCCCGTGTAGGTGTACCCGAGGGGCAGGCCGCCGCCGTCCGTCAGCGCGGCTGCGACGTCTTCGGTCACCAGGACCGCACCGTGCGGGATGTAACCGGACGTCAACCCCTTCGCCGTGACCATGATGTCCGGGGTCACGCCGAAGTGCTCCGCGGCGAACCAGTGCCCCACCCGGCCGTAGCCGGTGATCACCTCGTCCAGGATCAGCAGGATCCCGTAGGACCGGAGCAGCTGCGCCACTCTCGGCCAGTAGTCCAGGGGCGGGATCACCGCGCCCATCACGCCCATCACCGGCTCCCCGATCATCGCCGCGATCCGCTCCGGACCGATCCGTTCGATCGTCTCGCGCAGTTCCGCCAGGCAGAACTCGGTGACGTCAGTCCCGGAGTAGAGCTCCTGCCGGTAGGGGTACGGCGGCGTCAGGAAGTGGACGTCGGGCATCGACGGCCCGAATCCCTCATGGAAGACGGGGAAACCCGACACGCCCCCGCTGCCGTACCCGATCCCGTGGTACCCGAACTTCCGCGAGAGGATCCAGGTCCGCTCGGAGTGGCCCCGGCGATGGTGGAAGAGCCGGGCCATCCGCAGGGCCACCTCGTTCCCCTCGGCACCCCCGCTGGTGAAGTACACCTTGCGCAACGGTTCCGGGCTGAGCGCGACGAGACGTGCCGCCAACTCGATGGCCTTGTCGTTGGAGATCGTGCCCCACGTGTGGAAGTACTCCAGGCGGGTCATCTGATCGGCGGCAGCGCGGGCCAGTTCCGCGCGCCCGTGCCCGACCTGCGACACGGCGAGGACCCCCGAGGCATCCAGGTACTCCCGCCCGTTCGTGTCGGTGACCCGGCATCCGGAACCGGACACCAGCACCGTTCGATCGCGCCGCCCTCCCGGCAGGCTGGGATGGATCACGTTGGCCAGGTCCGCCGCGATCAGCGGGGACGACTGCTCGGCGACCTTCGCGGTGTCGATCGACGTCACCAGGGCTCCTTCTCTTGTTTCCTGCACCACGTCAGCTGCCAGGTGTCGCGGGCTCCCGCCAGGTCGGCGGACGGGCATCGGCTACCGGGCCGCGCAGGAGACCGTTCCCGGCCTGCCGGAGCGGCCTGACCCCTGCCGTCCGCGGCTCGATATCCGCCAAACTCGGCCCTGCCCGCAGGACGAACAAGGTTCTGGCACGGATTGGATGCATAGTGGGCACGGGTTGGACGGAGTTCAGGTGACCCCGGCGGGACGTCTTTCGGAGCGGGCCCCTTATCACGACGACCGGCAGGTCCGGGACGTCGGCGCGGATCCGGCCCAGCGCCTCGATCGGGGCATTGTCCCCTGGGGGAGCCAGAGGGCGCCCAGTCCGTGGCCAAACCGTGCCGATCCGTGCCCGATCCTGATCCGGGTCTTGTCGCGCGGAACCGCGTGTCTGCACAGTGGAGACGCCGCCGGCGCCACTGGGCAGTGCGGATCGCCGGATCGCCGGCTCGGCGCCGGCGTGCTTCGACGTGTGGGGGAATCGGTCGGCGAGCTTGGCTGGCCATGAGGCGAAAAGAATTCACAGCAAGTACTTGGACACTATGGCGTTCACCTGAAATGTCTTGGCGTTCATCCCGGAGCTCGGAAGGTACTGGTACCTGGCCGAAGTGCGCTGCCATGGCGGCGATCCTCCTCCCTCGTGCGGGGAGGATCGTGCCGGGAGGTTTCCGTTAGTTCCGCACCCTCGAGCGGGTACTTGGCCGCAGTCCTGCCGTGAAGACTGCGCGATCCGCTGCCATCGGAGAGTTCAGGAGGAATGAGAGCAATGGAGCAGGATGTCCTTGACTACCTCATCATCGGAGCTGGTCCGGCCGGGTTGCAGCTGGGCTATCTGCTCGGGGTGAACCGACGAAGTTACCGGATCCTGGAGGCGGGGGATGGGCCGGGATACTTTTTTCGCACCTTTCCTCGACACCGCCAGCTAATTTCTATCAACAAGCGTTACACGGGGTCGACCGACCCGGAGCTGAATCTGCGGATGGACTGGAACTCGCTGCTCTCGGCTGACCCCGAAATGCTGTTCACTCGCTACAGCGAGCGCTACTTCCCGGCGGCGGACGAGATGGTTCGCTATCTCGAGCACTATGCCAAGACGTTCGCTTTGAGCGTCACCTACTCTGCGCGCGTCGTCCGCGTCCGCAAGGTCGGCGAAGGCTTCATCGTGACTGATCAACGAGGCGTCGACTATAGTGCGCGTCGAGTGGTGGTGGCTACCGGAGTGAGTCTCGAGAATATTCCCGACATTCCTGGGGTGCAGCTGGCCGAGAACTACTCCACAGTCTCGGTGAACAAGCGGGACTTTATTGATCAGCGGGTCCTGATCCTGGGCAAGGGGAATTCGGCCTTCGAGACCGCCGATCATCTTGTCGAGACGGCCGCTGTGATCCACGTGGCTGGACCGAACTCCGTTCGGCTGGCCTGGAGCAGCCACTTCGTGGGGCATCTGCGCGCGGTCAACAACAACTTCCTCGACACCTATCAGCTCAAGTCGCAGAACGCGTTGCTCGATGGGCAGGTGCTCTCGATCGAGCGTGGCGGGTCGGGGGCTGGCTATCGGGTGCGGTTCAGTTTCGTGCGGGCCGACGAGAAGGTGATGGAGTTGAACTATGACCGGATCATCTGCTGCACGGGCTTCCGATTCGACTCCTCGATCTTCGACGAGGAGTGCCTTCCGCAACCGGCCATCAACGGTCGCTTCGTGGCCCTCACCCCTGCGTACGAGTCTGTGAACGTTCCTGGCCTGTACTTCGCCGGGACGCTGATGCAGGAGCGCGACTTCAAGAAGTCCACGGGTGGATTCATCCACGGTTTCCGCTACGCCGTCCGGTCGCTGAGCCGGATCTTCGAGGAGCGCTACCACGACCGGCCGTGGCCGTCCGTGGTGCTGGACTCGTCGCCGTCCGCGATGGCCGAGGCGGTGATCGCCCGGGTGAATCGCTCGTCGGCCTTGTGGCAGCAGTTCGGCGTCCTGGGCGATCTGCTGGTCGCCGGGCCCGGGGAGCCGGCCCGGTACCACGAGGAGGTGCCCGTCGAGCACGCCCACGGCAGTCCGCTGACGCAGGGGCAGGACTATTTCGTGATCACGCTGGAGTACGGACCCGACCACGACAAGGTCGACCCCTTCGATGTCACCGTGCGCCGTGTCGCCCAGAACTCGCTGGACGGAGTGCTGGACGCCGCCTACCTGCATCCAGTGGTCCGGCACTACCGGGCGGGGCAACTGTTGGGCGTCCACCACCTGGCGGAGAATCTCGCGAACCAGTGGGATGACCCTGACGTCCACCAGGTGCCGCTTGCGGACTTCCTGGCACGCGAGCTGGGTCTCGAATCCGCCAACGTCGGCCGGTGAGACCGCGATGATGCTGAGTGTCCGGGATTTCGAGGTGGCGGCCCGGGCCGTGCTGGACCCGGTCTACCGAGACTTCATCGACGGCGGAGCCCGGGACGAGATCACCGTCCGGGCGAACGAGGAGGCCTTCCGCCACCTGCAGTTGCTGCCTCGCGTCCTGTGCGCGGGGGCCAGCGAGCGGGAGCTCGGGGTGACCCTGTTCGGTGACCGGGCGCGGCTGCCGGTGGTGCTGTCGCCCACGGCCTTCCACAAGCTGGTCGATCCGGAAGGTGAGCTGGCCACCGTCCGCGCGGCTGCCGCGGAGGGCGCCGTCATGATCGTCAGCATGGCCGCGACCACCGCGGTGGGTGAGATCGCGGACGCCGCCCGCGCGGTGGCCGGGGACGAGGCCGTGCTGTGGTTCCAGCTCTACCTCCAGCCCGACGCCGGCATCACCGACGTCCTGGTCCGGCGGGCGGAGGACGCGGGCTGCCGAGCGCTGGTGATCACTGTCGACTCCCCGGTGCTCGGGGCCCACGAGCGCAACCGCCGGAACAGGTTCCACGATCTGCCGGCCGGCCTGCGGTGCGAGAACCTGCGGGACCTGCGGGACGGCGAGACGGGCCACATCCGGCAGATCCAGATGTCCCCGGAGTTCAGCTGGGATCACCTCGACCGGCTCCGGGCCAAGACCTCGCTGCGCATTCTGCTCAAGGGCGTACTGCATCCGGCGGATGCCCGGCTCGCGGTGCAGCACGGGGTGGACGGGCTGATGATCTCCAATCACGGGGGGCGCCAGCTGGACACCGTGCCGTCGACCGTGGAACTGCTGCCGGAGCTGGCGGCGGCGGTGGACGGCGCGATCCCGCTCCTGCTGGACGGCGGAGTGCGCCGGGGTACCGACGTGGTCAAGGCGCTGGCCCTGGGCGCCAGCGCGGTCGGAATCGGCCGTCCGGTGCTGTGGGCGCTGGCCGAGGGGGGAGAGAAGGGCGTGCGGCGGCTGCTGGAGTTGCTGCGCGAGGAAGTCGACGACGCGGTGGCGTTGTGCGGCGCCTCCGCCGTGACCGGCCTGACACCGGAGCTGGTCCGGGTCCCGTCGTGGCCGATCGGGTGGGGTGCCGCCTGCCGGCAGGTGCCGGCCACCCCCACCGGGGACCGGCAGCGGACGCCGGGCGAGGTGCCCTGATGACCGTCCCGCCGCGGCTGCTCCTCCTCGGGGGAGCGGTCGCCGTCGCCGGCTCGCTCCCGGGCTGGCTTCCGACGGCGGTGATCTCGCTGCGGGAGCGCGTCTTCGCCCGGGTCAACGGCACCGAGGGTCTGGAGGCGCCAGGACCGGAGGTCACCGCGGAGGAGTTCAAGCAGGTCTACGGGCATCACGCGGCCAACGGCCGCAGCCAGGGCGCCGGCCTGTCCGACCTGTTCTGGTACTGGCTGGCGCCCGGCCCGCAGATGCATCAGGAGCACCTGGAGCCCGGTCCCCGCTATGACGAAGCGGCCCGGGTCACCCGGCAGATCCTGGCCGCATTGACCAAGCCGCAGTGGGAGGAACTGGTCGCCCGCTGCACCCGGCAGACGCTCGATGAGTTCGACGCGCGCGGCGGTGGTGGTGGTGGTGTGCGCCGCGTCAGGCTGCGTGACCTGATGATGCCGATCTGGGCCGCGGTCTACTACGAGGTAATCTTCAAAAATCCCTGCCCCCCGGACGCGCGGGACCTGATCGTCGGGCATGCTGAGGATGTGATCAATGCACTGAAGTGCACCAGCCTGCGCCACCTGGACCGCCGGAACCGGTTGACCGAGTACCTGCGGGAGCGGTTCTCCACCGCGCCGCCCCCGATACCGCTGCCCTCCCTGATGTCCCCGCAGGAGCAGGTCTACTTCATCCAGGGAGGCTTCTTCAACACCGCGGTGGTGCAGATGTCGGAGGCGATGACCCACTTGCTGCTGGCCCTGGCCACCCACCCGGCGGAGCAGGAGCGGCTGGTCGCCGACGGGGAGTCCGGGGAGCTGCTGGACCGGATGATCAACGAGACCCTGCTGCACTTCCCCCTGTTCGGCGTCGCTCACCGGATCACGAGCGCCCCCATCCCGCGGCAGCGGGGCGAGCCGATCCCGGCCGGGTCGGTGCTGCTGTTCAACTACGCGGACTACCAGACCTCCGGACTCGCGGGCCGCACCGCCTTCGATCCGGACCGGTGGTTGTCGCCGGAGACCAGCCCGTCGAGGTTCATCCCGTTCGGGGTGACCACCAACCGGCCCTGCCCGGCCCGCGGGTTCGCCGTGCTCACCGCGGCGGTCGCCGCGCAGGAGGTGCTGCGCCGCTACGTGCTGGAGTCTTCCGCGGAGCACACCCGGTCCCTGCCCAACCGGGGGCCGTGCTGGCTGGTCCCGCGCTCGCGACCCGGCGCCTCCGGGGGAGCGCTGGGGCGCCGGGCCCGGCTCGCCCGGATGCGCCTGGCGGATCGCTGGGAGGCGATCCCGCGCAGCGTCGTCCAACTCGTGCTGGGCAGCTACATGGTGTGGGACGCGCGCCGTCAGGGCCTGTGCCGCACGTACTTCGCCATCCCGCCGGACCGGTCCGGGACGCCGGGCGCCCAGCCGTCGAAAGGATCACTGGAGTGACAGCCACCGAACTTGCGCCGGCCTTCTTCGCGGCCGCCGTCGTCATCCGGCTGACCTGCCGGGCAGTGGGGGCGGTGGCCGCCCGCTTCGGGCAGCCGCCGGTCGTCGGTGAGATGATCGCCGGGGTGGTGCTGGGGCCGTCCGTCTTCGGCCTGCTGGCGCCCGCGGCGTCCCGGGCGATCTTCCCGCCCGAGCTGCGACCGATCCTCTACGTCGCCGGCCAGGTCGGGCTGGTGGCCCTGATGTTCCACGCCGGGTACGAGTTCCGGACCTACGCCGGGCGCGGCCTGGCCGGGGTCGCGGTCACGGTCTCCAGCGCGGGAGTGCTGCTTCCGCTGCTGCTGGGGGTAGGCCTGACGCTGGCGGTCCACGGCCACGTGCCGATCTTCGTCCCCAAGGTCTCGCCCGGGGTGACGGCGGCGTTCGTCGGGGTCGCCCTGTCGATCACCGCCTTCCCGATGCTGGCCCGGATCATCACGGAGCGGCAGCTGTCCGGGTCCCGGTTCGGCGTCCTCGCCCTGGCGTCCGGCGCCGCGGACGACGCCGTGGCCTGGATCCTGCTGGCCGGGGTGCTCAGCGTGGCCAAGGGTGACGCCGGCAAGATCACGCTGGCGGTCGGTGGCTCGGTGGTGTTCCTCGGGTTGCTGCTGACCGGCGGACGGCGCGTGCTCGGCTGGGTCGTGGAGCGGCCGGGGATCAGTGCTCGCACCCGGTTGCTGGGCACGATGGCGGTGCTGTTCGCGGGTGCCTGGTTCACCGACGTGATCGGCCTCTACGCGGTGTTCGGCGCCTTCTGCATCGGGATGGTGATGCCGCGCAGCGAGGAGGCCGAGCGGGTGGTGGCGAGCACGCAGGCGTTCACGCAGGTGGTGTTCGTGCCGATGTTCTTCGCCTTCTCCGGGCTGAACACGCGCTTCAACGTGTTCGCGGACGGCGCCGTCCTGGCGTTCGGCGCCGTCTGCGTGCTCCTGGCGGTGCTCGGCAAGTTCGGCGGTTGCTGGGCCGCGGCCCGGTGGCGCGGGGAGCCGTCCCCGGTAGCCCTGCGGGTGGGTGCGCTGATGAACGCGCGGGGGCTGATGCAGCTGATCGCCCTCAACATCGGGCTCGCGGCCGGGCTGGTCAGTACCGAACTGTTCGCCGCGTTGGTGCTGGTGGCCCTGGTGACCACCGTCATGACGGTCCCGGTGCTGAACCTGCTGGAACGGCGCGAGGCCGCTGCGCAGACCGCGGGCGATCCCCTCGCCGCGGCTGCCGCCCCTGTTCCCTCCGCTTCGACTGCTCCGTGAGCCGGAGCGGGGCGGAGGCTCTGGTCGCCCAGCTGGAGGCGGGGGGCGTCCGGCACGTGTTCGGCGTCCCCGGCGTCCAGCTCGACCATGTCCTGGACGCCCTGGCCCGGTCCCGCGACGCCGGGGGACGGATCGAGTACATCGTGGCCCGGCACGAACAGGGAGCGGCTCACCTGGCCGAGGGGTACGCCCGGAGCACCGGACGGCCCGGGGTCTGCCTGGTGGTCCCCGGGCCGGGAGTGCTCAACGCCCTGCCCGCGCTGGCCACCGGGTACGCCTGCTCGTCACCGCTGCTGTGCCTCGCCGCGGACCTCCCCTCGGCCCTCGTGGGCCGAGGGCTCGGCCTGTTGCACGAACTGCCTGACCAGGAAGGCATCCTGCGCTCGCTGACCAAGTGGACGGCGCGCGCCCGGACCGCCGAGGAGATCCCCGCGCTGGCGCGGGAGGCGCTGCGGCAGACGCAGGCGGGCCGGCCCCGCCCGGTGGCGCTGACCCTGCCGGCGGACCTGCTGGCCGCGCCGCTGGACCCGGACGTCCCGTCGCCGGAACCGGACGTCGTCGCCCGGGCAGCCGATACCGTGGCCGGAGCGGGTGCCGGACCGGACCCGGCGCACCGGCCTGACCCTGACCGGCTCGACGAGGTCGCAGTCCTGCTGGCCGCGGCCCGGCGACCCCTGATCTTCGCCGGCGGTGGCGTGCTGGCCGCCGGGGCCACCGCGGCCCTGACCGCCCTGGCCGAGACGCTGCGGGCCCCCGTGGTGGTCAGCCGGAACGCCGGCGGTGCGGTCTCGTCGGCCCATGCGCTCGGCTTCTCGAGCCTCGCCGCACCCCAGCTGCTGCCGGCGGCGGACGTCGTGCTCGTGGTGGGTTCCCGGTTCGTCACCCCTCGTGGCTCGGCCATCCCGGTCGCAGACACGGCGTCCGTCGTCCTGATCAACGCCGACCCGCTCGACCTCGGGCCGCCACGGCGAGCCGGCCACGCGATCCAGGCCGACGCCCGGGTGGTCCTGGGAGAACTCCTCGCCCGCCTCACGGCAGCCGACCAGTCGGCGTCCGACTGGCCCGCGCAGGAACTCGCCGCGATTCGGGCCCGGTGCCAGGAGCAGGTCGAGAGTATCCAGCCGCAGTGGGGATTCGTCCGGGCGCTGCGCGAAGCCATCCCCGAGGACGGCTTTCTGGTGAACGAGCTGACCCAGGTGGGCTACCTCGCCTCGGTCGGTTACCCGGTCCACCGGCCGGGAACGTTCCTCACCCCTGGGTATCAAGGCACCCTCGGGTACGGCTACCCCACCGCGCTGGGCGTGAAGGTGGGGCATCCCGACCGTGCCGTCGTCTCGATCAACGGGGACGGCGGGTTCTGCTGGAATCTGCAGGAACTGGCCACCGCCCGCAAGTACGACCTCGCCGTGACGGCGGTCGTCTTCAACGACAACGCCTTCGGGAACGTGCGCACCATCCAGCGGGAGGAGTTCGGGGGCAGGTACATCGGCAGCGAGCTGGTCAGCCCGGACTTCGTCCGGCTCGCGGAGTCCTTCGGCGTACCCGGGTCACGGGTCACCACCCCGGCAGAGCTCTCGGGGGCGCTGAAGGACGCCCTGTCGGCCCCGGGGCCGGTCGTGATCGAGGTTCCGGTCCAGCAGATGCCGAGTGTGTGGCCGTTGCTTCTCGGCGGTTCGCCCGGCTCCGTCCGGGTCTGAGGGCTCCGATCGGTGACTGCCTCGCAGGCCCTTCTTCGCACCGAACGGGTGCGGTCGCAGCCACGCCAGGCCCGCGAAGGAGCGGTCGTCGCCGTCGCGATCATGGCCCAGCTGTTGGTATGGGTGGATGGGTCCGTCATCAACCTTGCCCTGCCCCGGCTCGCCGACCCGGTGCTGGGTCTGGGCGCCGGTCCCGGGCAGCTGGAATGGCTGCTGAGCGGCTACGCCGTGTCGTTCGGCTCGCTCCTGCTGCTCGGCGGCGCCCTGGCCGAGCGGTTCGGCGTCCGCCGGATGGTGCTGGCCGGGCTGATCCTGCTGGCGGGTGCCTCAACGGTGGCGGCGATGGCGCCGTCCGTCACCGTGCTGATCATCGCCCGGGGGCTGATGGGCGTGGGGAGCGCGCTGCTCACGCCGGCCACGCTGTCCCTCGTCGCGCAGGCCAGCGGACCGGAGTTCCGCAGCCGCGCCGTGGCCCTGTGGTCGTCGGCGGCCGGGGTCGGGGTCGCTCTCGGCCCGGTCGTCGGTGGCCTGCTGCTGAGCCGCTACTGGTGGGGCTCGGTCTTCTTGATCAACCTGCCCATCGCCGTGGTGTCGATCGCCGGGGTGCTCGCGCTGGTCCCGGAGTTCCGCGCGGACAAGCCCCGGCCGCTCGACCTCACCGGTCTGGTGCTCTCCTTCACCGGACTGGTCACGCTGGTCTACGGAACGATCCGGGGCGGTCAGCTGGTCTCCTTCCTGGCACCGGAGGTGTTGGTGGGCCTGATCGCGGGGGCGGAACTGCTCATCGCCTTCGCCGTGGTGCAGGCCAGCGTGGCGACCCCCAGTTTCGACGTCCGCTTCTTCCGGGTGCGGGAGTTCGCAGGGGGAAGCATCGGCCTGCTGCTGGCCTTCTTCACGCTGAGTGGCACGCTCTTCTTCGCCGTCCAGTACCTGCAAGTGGTCCGGGGACTGGGGCCCCTTGATGCCGGGCTGATCGAACTCGGCCCCGCGGCCGGCGTGGTGATCGGCGGCCAGTTGTCGCCCGAGCTCGTGCGGCGCAGCTCGAACCGGCCGGTGATCACGGGCGGGATGCTGCTCAACACCCTCACGATCGTGGCCTTCGTCACCTTTGACGTCGATACCCCGATCGCCTGGTTCGAGACGGTGATCACCTTGCAGGCGGTGGGCGTCGGCCTGATCATGGCGCCGACCACCACCGCCATGCTCGCGGCGCTGCCGCTCGAGCGCAGCGGCACCGCCAGCGCGGTGATCAGCGTGATGCGGCAAGTGGGCAACGCGATGGGGGTCGCGGTGCTCGGCTCGGTACTCGCCGCCCGCTATCAGACCGCCATGAATTCGGCCCTGGCGCGGCTGCCTGAGCGGTTGCGGGAATCCGCCGGCGTGTCCGCCGCGGCCACCAAGGCGCTGGCGGCCCGGCTGCGGTCCCCTGGCCTGGCCCGCGTCGCCGACCAGGCGTTCCTGGACGCGATGTCCGCGGCCGTGCTCTACGGGGCGGTGTTCGCGCTCGTCGCGACGTGGGTGTTGTTCCGGGCTTTCCGCCGTCGGCGGCGCCGGGGGAGGCACCTCTGACGCGAAGCTTGGATGCACCCGGCTGCCCGGTCTGGCTCGATCGTGACCTCGATCGTGACGATGTATCCCGGCTCGCCGTGGTCGCCCGATCCCGGCCGGACGGGGGATCCCTGTCGGTGGCCAGGCCGTTCTTCGTCCACGGCATCGGCAACGCGCTGTTCATCCCGCTGTCCGGGGGCGCGGGCGCCGGGCTGGAGCCGCGCCGGGCGACGCCCGCGGTGATGGCTGAGCGGATCGCCGTCCCTGCCGGGGAAGCGCTGCCGGCGGCGGGAAGGTCTTGCGCAGTTCCCCGCCCACCTGGGTCGCCAGGCGGGTCCTGCCGACCCCTCCCACCTCGGTGAGAGTGACCAGTCGGGAAGCGGACGGCGCGTCCCGGACGGTCGCGATCTCCCTCCGCCGGCCGACGAAGCCGGTGATCGCCAAGGTCGGATCGCCTGTGGCGGGCGGCTTCGCCACGGGCCCGGCGACCTACTGCCCGGGAGGGGGAGCGGGCCTGCTCACGCGTGATCGATTGCGCGGGCGTCGAGGAGCCGCTGATGCTCCTGGGCAAGATCTTTCGCCCGGCGCAGTTCGATCTTTCCGGTCGGGGTCCGGGGCAGCGTCGGCACCAGGACCAGGGTGCGCGGCACCTTGTAGCCGGCCAGCCGGGTCCGCAGGTGTTCCGCGAGCGCGTCCTCGACCTCCGCCGGGTAGACCTTGCCGGCCACGATGATCATCGTGACGGCCTCGTCGGCGACGGTCTGCCACACCTGCCGCGGTCGCAGCGGCCCGGGCGGGCCGAAGACGGCCCGGCCCCCGACGAGCGGCGTGGGAGAAACTCAGGGCCGCCGAGCGGGCCCGCGCCCAAGAACTGCGGGACGCGGGCATCCTGCGGCGGCTGTGGCGGGTACCCGGCCGCAACGCGACCGTCGGGCTGTCCGAGGCGCCCGACCCGGCGGTCCTGCACGACGCGCTCGTGTCGCTGCCGATGTGGCGGTGGATGGACGTCACCGTCGAGGCGCTCGCCACCCACCCCCAGGAACGGGGGTGAGGGCTGAAGGCGCCGGATCATCACCATGCCGGCAGGGGAGAGGGACGGCGGTGGACGCGCCCGGGCCGAACGGTGGCGACTGGCGGAACGCCTCCGAGGAGCCGCTGGGTAGCCGCCAGTCGGGGGATATCTCCCCCCCGACTGGCGGGGGGACTTCCGTCACACGGGTGCGATGGGATAAGCGCATTCACCGAGATTCTTCCGGCGGCCGCCCCCGGCGTGGAGAGAGACCTGGAGGCACCATGCATTCTCGCCCTATGTCTCACCGTGTCGGTATCGCGGCCATGGCCGCCGGTATCGTCGCGGCCGGCACGCTGGCACTGCCCGTCGCGTCTGCCTCTGCCGCTACCGGCGACGTGACAATCACGGTGCGGCTCACCATGAAGGTGGAGGGCCTGCGGAATCCTGGCGCAGCGCTGACGTGGACGACGCCCAGGTCGTGGCCATGGGTCGCCGGCCGGATGTGCCACCACCTGAGCACCGGCCAGACGCAGGACTTCGCGGTCACCGTGCCCAAGGGAACGGTCTTCCGCATCGGCTACTCCGAAGGCTGCCCCGCCTACACCGTTCGGGGGCGCTACGTCCCCGTCACCGCTGACCACGAGGGCCAGCTGGTAGAGCTGGATCTGGTCGACCACTAGACGTCGCAGTGGGCGCTGGGGAACAGCCAAACCCGTGGACGCTTCAGCGCGCATCCCGGCCGGGACGTCCCGAATCCTCTTCGGTAACGAAAGGGCCCGGGCGTCCCGGCTGGAGCACGGAGCGAACAGACGCCCGGGGAAGACGCGGCGATGGGATCTGGCCGACAGCCCATGCCCCGGGTCTCATCCTGCCCACTGCCAATCACTGGGCGTGACCGATCAGGCGCCGAAGGGCGTGGCGCCTGCACCCTGAGTACCGGTGACGTAGGCGTCGAGGTTGGCCCGCGACGAGGCCATGCCCGTCGGGTGATCCCGCGCGCTGATGCCCTCGAGGACGTCGTCGGCGCGGATCTCAACCTGGACCCCGTCGTCCGTCGGCATCAGCGCCCAGGTCATCGTCATCGTGCCCGGGTACGCCCTGTCGTCGGACTCGAACCCGACCCGCTGCACGCGGACGGCTCGGGCCGGCGCGTCCTCGGGGGCCGGTGACGCCGTCCGGGGGTGGACCCGTGCGGGAACCCGCGGACGCCCAGCAATGGCTTCGGGACAGCGCGTAGTCGATCTCGCCCCTCGGGGTGCCCCGTGAACTCCTCCGCCCGCACTTGGCAACTATGGACGGTAGGGGCGCTGACGGAGCCGGGAAGCGAGAGGCAGGGGTATGCGACCAGGACCAGGAGTCGGCGTGGCCATGGCGAGGTGGGACGCTGACGGGCTGGGGACCGACTCGGACGTGGTGGTGGCGTCGTTGGCGGATCCCGAGGCGTTCGGCGAGTTGTACCGGCGGCACGCGCCCGCCGTGCACGGCTTCGTGCTGCGCCGGATGGGTGCGGAGCAGGCGGACGACGTGACGGCCGACACGTTCGTGACGGCGTTCCGGATCCGGGACCGGTTCGACCGGACGCGCGACAGCGCCCGACCGTGGCTGCTGGGGATCACGGTTCATCAGATCTCGCGGCGGTGGCGCGCCGAACGCGCTCACCTCACCACGCTGGCTGCGCTGGAGGCGGCCCCGCTCGGACCGGGCCGGAGCGTGCCGGACGTGTCCGAGGTCGCCCTCGCCCGGTCCGTGGACGCCCGGCTCGCAGCGGCCCTGCGTCGGCTGCGGCGGGGCGATCGCGATGTCCTGCTGCTGGTGGCCTGGGCGGAGTTGGAGTACGCCGAGGTCGCCGAGGCGCTCGGGATCCCGGTCGGGACCGTCCGCTCCCGCCTGCACCGCGCCCGCCGGCTGGTGCGGGCCGCCCTACCCACGTCGAACCAGGAGGACTGACATGGCTGCGCAGCCGGGGGCGATGGACGAGATGACCGCAGTGCGGCAGTTGGGAGAGCGACTCGCGCCGGCGGAGGTCTCCCCTGCTCTGCGGGTGGAGGCGGCGGTGCGGGGCCGCACGACCGGCGGTGTTCGGCCGGCACGAGGCCCCCTCGGGTCAGGGCCGCGGTGGGGGGCTCCGCTGGTGGCGGCCGCGGCGGTCGCCGTCGTCGTGCTGGCGACGCGCGGGCTGACGCCGCTGGGAGCGGACGGCGGGCGGCCGGCCGCGGCCGGCGACGTCCCGCCATCCTCGGCCGGCCGGCAGCCGGCCGGGTCAGCGAGCGCGAAGCGAGCGTCGGATCCGCCGATGGCGGCCGACCGGTACGTGTACACGCGGGTCCGGTTCGTCGAGGGGGTCCAGAGCGCCGAGAAGGGCTTCGTGCAGGTCTCGGGCGAGGACGAGAGCTGGGCCTCGGCCGACGGCCGCGGTGCCGTCGTCCAGCACAACGGTTCTCGTCCGGCGCCCGGCGAGGGCTCGTACTCGGCCATGCGGGAGGGCTGGCGGGTGGCCACCCAGCTCGGCCCGGACAGGAGGGCGGGCCGGCCCGGGCAGGACCTGCGTGGCGACGTCCGCTTCGGATGGACGGCGTCACCGGGCGGCCAGGTGCCCGCGCTGCCTGACCCGGCGACGACCGCGTCCGTCGAGGCGTGGCTCGTCCAGGTCGAGCGGGCAGTAGTGGGTGACTCACCCGGTCGCGTCGCCGCGCTGCGGGCGCCGACGTGGGCGTTCGGGCCCGGCAACCAGCCGGAAGCGGTCGACGTGTTCGCGCTGATCCCGCCGTCCGGTCGGGAGGCGGTGTTCCAGGCCGTGTCCCGCCGGCCCGGAGCGACCCGGCACACGGTGACCGTGGGGGAGAACGGTACGATGATCGCGATCGACGGGGGCACCGGTGCGGGCAGGGGTGACGACCCGTGGGTGCGGATGCTGTTCGACCCGACCACGCACGCGTTCACCGGGATCCAGGACGTGCTGGCCGCTGAGCAGGACGGGCTGCCCGCCGGGACCGTCGTCAAGCAGTACCTGATCGAGCAGCAGGCAGTGGTCGACCGACCCGGCTCCCACCCGGACGGCACGAGCGTGCCGGTCCCGCTCACGCCGTCCCAGCTGCCCACCGGCGACCCCGCCCGCGCCCACCTCGCCCGGTGACGGGTGAGCGGCGCTACCCAGCAACGCCTCCGGGCGGATCTGCCGGGGGAGGGTGGCGTGGTCGGCTGCGCCTCGGTGGCACCCGGGTTTCGCTCAGCTGCCCGGATACGTCGGGCCGGGGATCGACGGCATGAGTATCGAGGAGCAGCAGGCCACGCTGTGGCAGGCCGCCGCGGGCCCCGACACCCGCCGGTCCCTGCTGGTCGAGTGGTTGCACCGGCGGGGAGCCGACGGCGGCACCCCGCCACCGTGACCCCACCGGCGCGACGGTCACCGGGACCGGGCCGCACCAGCCTGCCGGCGCGCGGGGACGAACGGCCCACTGCATCATGCCGGACCGTGCGTACCGTCACAAAATGGCTGCTAGCCACCCCGTCAGTACAAGGGCGGTCCTCGAGGCCGCGGACCTGGACTACCTGGTGGCCGCGCTCGCCGAGCGGGGCTACACCGTGCTGGGGCCGACGGTCCGGGACGCCGTGATCGTCTGGGCTGAGATCGAAGGGCTCGCTGACCTGCCGGCGGGATGGGGCGACGCGCAGGAGGGCGGCCTCTACCGGTTGCACCGCCGCGACGACGACGCCCTGTTCGGCTACGCCGTCGGCCCTACGTCGCCCAAACGCTTCCTGTACCCGCCACGGACCGTCCTGTGGGAGGCCGACCGGACCGGGCACGGCACCTACGAGATCCGCGGGCAGGGCGAGGACGCCCCGTGTTACGCCTTCCTCGGCGTCCGTCCGTGCGAACTCGCCGCGATCGGCGTGCAGGACCGGGTGTTTCTCGAGGCCACCCACCCCGACCCCACGTACTCGGGGCGTCGGGCGGAGGCGTTCATTGCCGTGGTCAACTGCACAGACCCGTCGGGGACGTGCTTCTGCGCGTCGATGGGCACCGGTCCGCGGGCGCGACGGGGGTACGACCTCGCCCTCACCGAGCTGATCGCCGACCCGGCCCCCGAGACGCACGCCTTCCTCGTGGAGGTCGGCAGCCCGACCGGTGCCGAGGTGCTCACCGACGTACCGACCCGCCGCGCCGAGCCTGCGGACGAGGCCGCCGCGGAGCGGGTGACCCAGCGCGCCGCGGGGCGGATGGGCCGCACCCTGGACACCGCGGACCTGCCGGGGCTCCTGCGGACCAACCCGGAGAACAGCCGGTGGGGTGACGTCGCGAACCGTTGCCTGACCTGCGGCAACTGTACGGCGTCCTGCCCGACGTGCTTCTGCTCCTCGTTGGAGGACGTCGCGGACATCACCGGCGATACCGTTGCCCGGCAACGGACCTGGGACTCCTGCTTCACTCTGGACTTCTCCTACATCCACGGCGGGGTGGTCCGGCCCAGTGGGCGCGCCCGATACCGGCAGTGGCTCACCCACAAGCTTGACACGTGGGTCGACCAGTTCGGCACGTCGGGATGTGTGGGATGCGGGCGCTGCATCACCTGGTGCCCGGTGGGGATCGACCTCACCGCCGAGGTCGCCGCGATCCGGCAGATCGCGGCGGCCTCGCGGGACGGCAAGCCCCAAGGAGGCAGACCGTGACGATGACCGAGGTCGACGTCCCCGAGGCCGTCCGCAGCCATGCGTTCGTGGCCGGCATGCCGCCCGAGCTCGTCGACACCCTCGTCGCGCTCGCGCACCCGTTCCACGGCGTGGCAGGGGAGATCATCCTGCGAGAGGGGGACCACGCGGCCAACGAGTACCTCGTGCTCTCCGGGCGCGCGGCGGTCGAGGTGCACTCGCCGGGTCGCGGTTCGGTCATCGTCGAGAGCGTCGGGCCCGGCGAGCAGTTCGGCTGGTCGTGGCTGGTCCCACCGCACGTCGTCCTGTTCGACGTGGTTGCCGTGGAGCCGCTCGATGCCGTCGTCCTCGACGGGGCTGGGCTGCGGCAGGCGTGCTCGGACGATCCGCGCCTCGGGTACGAGATGGCGATGCGCATCCTCAGGGTGGTGGCGGGCCGACTCGCCGCCGCCCGGGTCCGTCTGCTCGACCTGTATGGAGGGGGGCGCTGACGTGCCCGCACCGACGATCGTCAGCGAGCCCCGGGCGGCCGCCCGGCGGCCCGGCCCCATGGTGCCCCGCCGGTACGTCGTCATCGACTCCTGGAGCGAGGTGCCGGACACGGTCACGCTGCGGCTCATGCCCGTGGATACGCCGATCGCACCGGCCCGGCCCGGCCAGTTCGTCATGCTGTGGGTGTTCGGGGTCGGCGAGATCCCGATCTCCTACAGTGGTGGCTGCGGCTCGCACAGCGAGATCGTGCACACGATCCGGGGGGTCAGCGAGGTCAGCAAGGCGCTGGCCGCATTGCGACCGGGCATGATGGTCGGGGTCCGCGGGCCGTTCGGGTCATGGTGGGACCTCGAGGTCTCCCGTGACCACAACGTTCTCGTCGTCGCGGGCGGCATCGGGCTGGCGCCGGTGCGCCCTGTTGTCGAGCACGTGCTGACGCATCGCGAAGGTTACCGCGACGTGAGCATCATGGTGGGCCACCGCTCCCCGGCCACGCTGCTGTTCGCCGAGGACCTGCGTGCCTGGCGCAGCCGATTCGACGTGAGCGTCGGGGTCACCGTCGACCTGGGCGACCGGTCCTGGCACGGCCCCGTCGGAGTGGTCACGGACCTGTTCCCGGACCGGCTGCCCGACCCCGAGGCCACCGTCGCGTTCGTGTGCGGGCCGGAGGTCATGATGCGTCACGTCGCCATCCGGCTCATCGACCTCGGGGTCACCGCGGACCGGATCCAGGTCTCGCTGGAGCGCAACATGAAGTGCGCCATCGCCCAATGCGGGCACTGCCAGTTCGGGGAGGTCCTGGTCTGCCGAGACGGGCCGGTCATTCCGTACACCCAGGCCGCCCCGCTGTTCGCTGTTCGGGAGCTGTGAACCATGGCCAAGCCCACCCTGGCGGTCTGGAAGTTCGCGTCGTGCGACGGCTGTCAACTGTCGGTGCTGGACTGCGAGGACGAGTTGCTCGCCCTCGCCGGCGAGGTCAGCGTCGCCAACTTCCTCGAGGCGTCCACCGACGTCGCCGGAGGCCCGTATGACATCTCCCTCGTGGAGGGGTCGGTGACCACCCCCGAGGACGAGGAACGCATCCGGCAGGTGCGTGAGCAGTCCCGGATCCTCGTGACCATCGGCGCGTGCGCCACCGCCGGCGGGATCCAGGCCCTGCGCAACTTCGCCGACGTGCAGCGGTACGCCTCGGTGGTGTACGCCCGTCCCGACTACCTGTCCGTCCTCGCGACGTCGACGCCGATCGCCACGCACGTGCCGGTGGACTTCGAGATCCGCGGCTGCCCGGTGGACCGGCACCAACTGCTGGAGGTGCTCCAGGCGTTCCTCCGCAAGGCCCGGCCGCCGGTTCGCCACCATAGCGTCTGCGAGGACTGCAAGGCGCGGGGAAATGTGTGCGTGCTGGTCGCGCACGGCACGGCGTGCCTCGGCCCGGTCACCTCCACCGGGTGCGGGGCGCTGTGTCCGAGCTACAACCGTGGCTGCTACGGCTGTTACGGGCCGATGGAGACGCCCAACGCGGCAGCCCTCACCGAAAAGCTGATCGAGCTCGGGATGCCCGCGCGCGACGTGGCACGCGTGTACCAGACCTTCAACGCGGCGAGCCCGGTATTCCACCTGGCGGCTCAGGAGGTGGCGGGATGACCCACGTCGTGAGCGGCGCGCGCACCCTGTCCGTAGAGGTCCTCAGCCGGGTCGAGGGCGAGGGGGGCATGCGCGTCATCGTTGACGGGGACGTCGTGCGTGACGTCGAACTGCGGATCTTCGAGCCGCCCCGGTTCTTTGAGGCGATGCTGCGCGGCCGCTCGTACACCGAGCCACCGGACATCACGGCGCGCATCTGTGGAATCTGTCCGGTCGCGTACCAGATCAGTTCTGTGCAGGCCATCGAGGACGCCTGTGGGGTCGCCGTGCCCGACGACATCCGGGCCCTGCGCCGGCTGCTGTTCTGCGGGGAGTGGATCGAGAGCCACGGCCTGCACATCTACCTCCTGCACGCACCGGACTTCCTCGGCTACCCCAGCGCCATCCACCTGGCCTCGCAAGATCGTGAGATCGTCCAGCGCGGGCTGGACATGAAGAAGGTCGGCAACGACCTCGTCGACGTCGTCGGTGGACGCGCCATCCACCCGATCAACGTGCGGATCGGCGGGTTCCACCGCGTGCCACGCCTGAGCGAGCTTGCCGGCATGGTCGCGCCGCTGCGTCGCGCCGCCGACCAGGCCGAGGAGACCGCGCGCTGGGTGAACGGCTTCTCCTTCCCCGAGGTGGAGCGGGACTACGAGTTCGTCGCCCTGTCCGATCCCGACGGCCGATACCCCATCGACACCGGCCGCGTGGTGAGCAGCACCGGTGTGGACGTGCCCGTCCAGGAGTTTCCCGAGCATTTCGTGGAGTACCACGTGGCGCGCTCCACCGCGCTGCACTCCCGACTGGCCGGCGTGGCCTCGGACAGCGATGGCCACTACCACGTGGGGCCGCTGGCCCGGTGGGCTCTCAACCGGGACCGGCTCTCGCCGCGTTGCCTGGCCCTCGCCGACGAACTCGGCGTGCCTGCGGTCGTGCGCAACCCCTTCCGCAGCGTCCTCGTCCGGGCCATCGAGACTCTGTACGCCTGCGAAGAGGCGCTGAGGATCCTGGAGTCGTACGCCGAGCCGGCCGAGCCTGCCGTCCCGGTACCGGCGCGCGCGGGCGCCGGTCACGGCGTGAGCGAGGCCCCCCGCGGACTGCTCTACCACCGCTACCGCATCGACGGCGAGGGAACGATCACCGACGCGGTGATCACGCCGCCGACCGCGCAGAACCTGCCGACGATCGAGGACGACCTGCGCGCTGTCATCCAGGCCAACCTCACGCTCGACGACGAGGCGCTCACGCTGCTCAGCGAACACGCCATCCGCAACTACGACCCGTGCATCTCCTGCTCGACGCACTTCTTGCGGCTGACCATGGATCGCCGGTGACGGGTGGGTGGCCCACGGGCGGGGCGTCCGCCGCAGCCCCCTGGGGGATCGCCGTCCTCGGGGTGGGCAACCCGGACCGCGGGGACGACGGCGTGGGCCCCGCCGTCGTTGCCGCCCTCGCCGGGCGACTGCCCGCCGACGTCGCGCTCGCGGTACTCGACGCGGAGCCCTCGCGGCTGATGGACGCCTGGTTCCCCGCCGGGCTGGTCCTCGTGGTGGACGCCGCGGCCCCCTCGCCCGACGGTGGCGTGCCGTCCGGGACCGTCTGCATCCTCGAGATCGACGCCGCCGACCCAGCCGGGCCCCGGCCCGGCAGCGCAGTCGCCGGGCCGCAACGGTCCCCCGGGTCACCGCCGCTGCCTGAGCTCGCGGTGAGCAGCCACGGCTCCGGCGTCGGGACCGCAGTCGCCCTTGCCGGCGTCCTGGGCCGGCTGCCTCGTCGCCTCGTCATCGTGGCGGTCACGGGCGCGACGTTCGACCTCGGCGCCCCGATGTCGGAGTCGGTCCGTGCGGCGGTTCCCCTGGCCGCCGACACCGTCATCGCCGCCGTGAGGCGCGGGCATCCTACGACCACCGCGAGGCCGCCGCCCGTATCGCCGGTGATGCCCGGAGCTGCAGTTGCTCCTTTTCAGTGCTCGTGAAGCCGTTCCGCCGTGTCGATGGAACTGCTGGGTCGCTGCTTCGGCAGCGACGTCACGGGGTGCTCCAGGGACTCCTGCCGGATTGCGGTGGTGAGTTGACCGGCCGAGACGTAACCCTGTTCTATGGCGAGATCACCCAGTCGCTGCCACGGCCGGTCGTCGGTGGCCTGCAGGTCGAGCAGGCTGTCGAGCTGGCCCTGGGTCAGCAGTCCCTGGCGGATCAGGATCTCGCCGATCCGGCGTTGGGTGGGGACGGGGTAGGACTGAGGCAGGGCCGTGGTCACCGGGATGACGGTCCGCCGGATCTTCCGGCGCAACCGCCCCACCAGCAGGTGCGCGACGGGTGCGAGGCAGATCAGCAGGGTGAGGGACGCCCAGACGTACAGGGACGGGTAGTTGTGCCCCAGGAACCGTCCCGAGACCAGACAGGCAGCGGCGACCGTGGCCCAGCCGAGGTGGGGCCGGAAGGTGCGCAGGGTGTCTCCGGTCGCGGCCGCGCCCTTGGGGGTGACCACGTAGGCGAGCGGTCGCCCGGCCAGTTGGGCAGCGGCCGCGGCCACGTAGACCGGGGCCGTGACGAGTTCGAGGGCCATTCCGGTCAGGCCCCACGAACGGCGTTCGTGTTCGACCAGGTTGAACTGCTGGGCGAATTCGAAGAAGGCCAGCGCAGTCATGATGTTGATAGCGAACAA
>DATDMG010000436.1:0-3293 GCA_036518955.1 Kineosporiaceae bacterium
GGCAGGAATGACTCGATGCTGCTGGCATCGACCGCATTGTCAAAAACCAGCAGCCACCTACGGGTCGTTGTACCGCGCCGGAGGTTCTCCAGAACACTACGAGCCGCCGCAGCCGCTGTCTGGCCCGTGGGCAGATGGAGAGCCGCCGCAAGGTCGGCGAGTGTGGCGTCGATGAACTGCCGTGGGTCGGCATTGATCCACCAGACCAGGTCATATGCCGATGCGAATCGGTGGACATACTCCAGCGCGAGCTGCGACTTGCCGATACCCCCCATGCCGTGCAGGGTCACAGGAAGCACCACGGCCCGAGATCCCGACCTGAGTGATTGCCGTAGAGTTCGCAGCTCGGAGGTGCGACCCGTAAACATAGCATTACGCGCGGGCGCCTGGAACCATTGCGGTTCGCTCTCGGGAAATCGCGCCAACCGAACCTCACCCGTCAACGACCCAACATTGGCGATTCCCACCAGGGCCAGCAGACGACGGCGGGCCTCATCAGCGCTGAGCCCGCCGACCACCGCGACCTCCTTCACCGAGGACGACAGGTCGCGAGGACGCACGTCTCCGACGAGTACGGCGAGACTCTCCGGATCCGACCAAGACCCTGGAACCTCCACCGACACGGTCAGGTAGTCCTGGGACACGATGGCAAGGACCGCCTTGCCGCGTTGCGGTGCCTGGAAACGTGGCATCGTCTCCACGGGCCCCGGATCCTCGACATTCAGACCCGCCAGAACCAGGACGCTCTCGACCCATTCCGCCCAGACCTGGTCCCGAGCCACGTAGTGCAGCACCACGTCGTCACGCTCGGGAGTGACCGGTCGCTCGAACCGGCGCTGCCACGCCGTGCGCACGTGCTCGTCCATCGTGGGCATCGCCGCAACCGCACCGCCGGTGAGCACCTCCGTGAGCCGTTCGTACGCAGCCAGCAGGGAGCCGGGCTTTCCCGGGACGTCGAAGGTGGCGAGAATCTCCTCGTAGGCATAGAACGCCTTGTAGGGCACCTCCACCTTCTGAAAGTACGCCAGCCGCTCATGCTCCGCGAGATGTTCCGGCAGCCCGGAGAAGCAATGCATCGCACGGGCCCGACCGGCATCCACCTTCACCTTCTCCGCGTCGTCCACCCGCATGGCGACCGGAAGGATGCGGATTCGGCGGCCGGCGTAACTACCTACTGCCCGCGCGACGTCAGCCGCGCCGTCGATGCCCTGATCGCTGAGGGTGAAACAGTCGACCAGGACGTCGGGGAGATGTTGGGTGCAGATATCCGCGACGTCACTGAAGCCAGTGCGGCTGTCGATCAATGTGTAGTCATACTCGCGGCGCATGTTCTCCCTCAGTGCGTCGAAGAACTGCCCTCCACCGAGCTCGTAGAAGTTGTCCCAATCCAGCTGACTCAGCGTGGTCGCATAGGAACTGTTCTGCCGCCCCGCGGTGAGCAGATCCAACGATCCCTCGCCGAAGTCCCACTCAACCGGAATGACGTACTCATGCGGTTCGGCCAGACGCTGCACCCAGCCGTCCGAGCGCCTGCGGGGGTGCAGCGCCTCGCCCCGCGGGGGCATCACCTCGTCCTCGAAGCGGCGGACGAGGTCGATAATACCTGGGACCTTGGCGGGGACAGTGCTCAGGAAGGGCCTGAAGAAGCGCGGAAGTCCGGGAGCTTCGAGATCCCAGTCGGCCACGAGCACCCGTCGGCCAGCCGAGGCGAGAATCCACGCCACATTGGCCAGAGCCATGGTCCGCCCGGTTCCGCCCTTGTAGGAGTAGAACGTCACCACTGTGCCGTTGCGCGCCTCATCCATGGTGGTCGCCCTTCTCGCGGTGTATCCGACGGTCCCCGAGCCGGGGCGGACGGGGGCGGCTAGGACCCGTCGGAGGTGTGACCGGCCCGTGCCTCAAGTACTGTCTCCTCATCCTGGCTATCAAGGGTGGGAGCACACTCGTCAATTCTGCCCTGCTCCCCACCCTGGGCGTGCGAGCCTGCCGCGCCGCGGTGAGGACCCTTTCCGACGCCGTCACCACCGGCAGCTCGGGAGTGGACCCGGATCCATCCGACGGGATGAGCAGCACGGGTGAGACCCACGGGGGCAGGGAGCCGGCGAGGTCGCGGAGGAACTGCTCCCCCGAATCTTCCACCACCCACGGATCGACGAGCAGCACTGCCGGAGCCCCGCGCGTCTCCTCCTGGAGCGCTGCCGGAGGCACCACGACCGCCGTCAGACCCATCCGCTCCACCCACGTGCAGGCGTCCTCGACCACTGACCCGTCAGCGTCGACCGGGACGTCGTGCCACCAGCGGAAACGGCGATTCGCCCCGGCCCCGCCCGAGCCACGTGCCCGCGGGTCGGACAGCAGGGAGACGACGAAGCGCGGACCGGACCCTGTCCCGGGGTCGACGTCCCCCAACTCGGGTGCGGTCGACGGGCGGATCGGCTGCTCCCGGGTCACGGCAACGATTCGATCGGCGAGCCAACCCACGACGCGCCGGTACGAGGAACGATAGGACGGCAAGGGCAGAGCGTGCAGCGCTCTGAGCCCGTTCTCCTGGTAGCGCTGATCCGCAGGGCCGGCCCGCAGCGCCCGCTCCGCCCGCTCCGCGGGGTCCAGGAACGGCGTCCAGATCACCGGGACAAGATGGCGCTCCGGCGACGCGGCATGCAGCAGGGCGAGTCTGCGCTCAAACGCCTCGTGCTCACGCATCGACCAACCCGAGGTGAAGTAACGGGGCGAGTACAAGGGCACGAGAACCTGCGTCGAGCGCAGGGCCGTCGAGGCCTCGGACTTCAGGTCGCGGCCACGGGGAATGCGAGCGTCGAAGACGCCTATCTGCTCCCGCTCTTCCTCATCCACTTGGTCGGAGATGGCCTTGCACAGGTCATCGAAGAAGCTCGAAATCAGCGGATCACTCCCGCCTTGCGGCGTACGCCCCGACGGGGCGTAGCTGAGAAAGAAGTACGAACCACGGCGCAACGCCACGACGCTCACCACTCATCACCTTGCCGTGGCCCGCTTCAACTCCGCCTTCTGAAGCACCCGAGACATTCGCGTTTCGACTGCTTCACGCGGAAAGCACGGGTTTCCCCCCCGTGGCAGGTCCCGGTGCGAGTGCGCCGCGCCGAGGATCGCCGCAAGGGTGGCGAGGGTCCGCGGCAGGAGATCCCACGCCGTGCTGGTGTGTCGATGCCCGCCTGGGTCGGCAGGCGGCCGGCCAGGATGCGAAGGCGTTCGATCGACACGCTCCAGGTGGCCGCCACCTCGACAGGTGATCGCTCGGGCCTGAGCAACAGCAG
>DATDMG010000437.1:0-8969 GCA_036518955.1 Kineosporiaceae bacterium
GGGGCGGAGGTGCAGGACCGCGGCTCCCGCACCCACCACGACCGGGACGCCGCGCGCCCTGGCCACGATGACGCCGTGCGCCACCGGCGAGCCGTGCGCCAGCACCACCGCAGCGACCCGGCGGGGATCCAGAACCGCCGCCTGAGCCGGTGTGAGGTCCGGTGCGACGACGACGGCGCCCGCCGGGGCGCCGTCCGGGCCGGGCAACGCGTCGGCGCCGAGCAGGGTGCGCAGCACCTGGTCGCCGAGGGCGCGCACGTCGGCGGCACGAGCCTGCAGGTACGGATCGGCGAGCCGGGTGAACGCGGCCTCCGCCTCCTCGACGGCCGCCGCCCAGGCGGTCGCGGCGCCCGCGGTCGTCAGCCGGCGCCGGGCCCCGTCCAGCAGGACGGTGTCCTCGAGCAACAAGAGGTGGGCGTGGAAGATCCCGGCCGTCGCCTCGCCCGCCTCGGCCGCTGTCCGGATGCGCAACCGCTCGAGCTCGGCCCGGACGGCGGCCACGGCCGAGCGCAGCCGTGCCCATTCCGTCGCGGGGTCGCCGGCCGGCTCCGCCGGGACAGCGACGGACCCGGTCGGCAGCAGCCAGGCGGGCCCGACGACGGCGCCCGCGGACGCGGTCTCCCCGGCATCGTCGAACCCGACGGCCGCAAGCTCCAGCACGCGGTCGACAGCCTGCCGGGCCTGCGGGCCGGACGCCGTCACCTCCAGCCGGTGCCCGCGCGCAGCACCGAGCGTGGCGAGCCCGGTCAGGCTGTCCGCCCGCACGGGACCGGCCCCGGTGGTGAGATCGCGCAGCTCGGCGCGGGCGTCGAGCCCCCTGATCCGCAACGTGAGCCGGGCCGCCGGTCGAGCGTGCAGGCCGTGCGGGTCGTCCAGGACGAACTCACCCCGGACGACGTCCGGCCCGGCATCGCGGCCGACGCCCGACGCCGGGGTGGGCTCCGGGCTCACGGCCGGCTCCCCACCTGCGGCCACGCCCGGGCCAACAGCCGGGGCCGCCAGATGGGCGGCCTTGCCGACGAGCGACCGGACGGCCTCGGCCCCGACGTCGTCCCTCCCGGCTCCGCCGGCGGCCGTCGCGGCGGCCGCGACCAGGCCCTCGACGAAGGGCCCCGGGCTCAGCAGGGTGCGGCGGGCGAGGTCCGGCCGGTCGACCAGCTCCAGGGCGAGCTCCGCGGACAGCACCGCGCTGCCGAGGTCCATCAGGACGACGACGCCGTCACCGCTGCCGTCGTCGGCCTCGGCCACCGCCGCGGCGATCGCGGCCGCGTCGGTGCCGAAGGTGCCGTCGTCCAGGCCGGCGGCCACCTCGATCCGGACCGGCTCGCCGTGGACCATCTCCGCCGCGAGCGCGACCGCCGCCACGGCCAGGGCCCTGCTGTGCGAGACGACGACGATCCCGACCATGCCACCCTCCCGTCCCCGGCCCGTCGGGTTCCCGCCGGGGCCGGCCGGCGTCAGTCCTCCACGAGCGCGACCGCCGCCGCGGCGACCAGCAGGGCCGTCGAGGTGGCCCCCGGATCCTGATGCCCGACGCTGCGCTCGCCGAGGTAGCTGGCACGGCCTTTGCGGGCCAGCATCGGGACGGTCGCGTCCCGCCCGGCGTCCGCGGCGGCCGACGCGATGGCCAGGGCGTGCCCGAGCGAGGCACCGGCCGCGAGCGCGGCGTCCAGGGCGTCACAGGCGGGTGCCAGCGCGTCGACCATGGTCTTGTCCCCCGCGGCGGCCCTGCCCCGGGCCACCACGCCCTCCAGCCCGGCCCGGAGCGCAGCGGCGAATCCCCCGGCGTCCAGCACGCCGTCCCCGCCCGCCGGGACCGCCATCCGCAGGAACAGCGTCCCGTACAGCGGCCCGCTCGCCCCACCGACCGTGCTGACGAGCTTCATCCCGGTGGCCTTGAGCAGCGCGGCGGGGGCGGCCGGCGGATCGGCGTCGAGCGCGGCGACGACGGCCGCCATCCCGCGGTCCAGGTTCGCCCCGTGGTCAGCGTCGCCGATCGCGGCGTCCAGCTCGGTGAGCACGCCGCGCTGCGCGCGCACCTGACGGGCGAACTCCCGGATCCAGCGGCCGAGGGCCTCGGCGTCGACGGCATCCTCCGGCATGGCCCCCGCCTCCCTGCACCGGGTAGACCCTTTCGATGCTACCGATCGTTCGCCGCGGTCTCGGCGGCAGCGGGCGCGGCGCCGGGCGCGCAACGGGGCGGGAAGACGGGGCGCGGCAAAACGGACCGAGGGACCGGTAACCACCCGACGCGATGGTCACCGGGCCCCTCGACCGCTGCGGAGCAGGCGGCCCGACCCGCCAGTCCGACATCCTGTGCGTGGTCGTGTGCTCAGACCATCGCGAAGTCCTCGGTGTGGATGTGCCTGTCGTCGAAGCCGACTTCGTTGAGCGCCGCGCGGGTGCTCTTCATCATCGCCGGCGGCCCGCAGATGAAGACGGCCGGCTTGCGCAGCCCCTGCTCGTCGAGGACTCCCGCGAGGATCTCCTCGTTGAGACGGCCTCTCACCCCACGCCACGTCGCCGCAGGCCTCGAGAGCACCTCGATCACCTTCAAGTTCATGATCTGCTCAAGATGCCGCAGCTCGTCCCGGAACATCAGCTCGCTCTCGGTCTGGGCACAGCTCAACAGCACGTGCCGACGGCGGTCCCGGCGGTGTGCGTGGGAGCGCAGCAGGCTCATCATCGGGGTGATCCCGATCCCCCCGGAGATCAGCAGCAGGCTCTTGCAACTCATGTGGTCGTCGTTGAAATCACCGTAGGGTCCGTCGACGAACACCTTGCGCCCCGGGGTGAGCACCACGACGGAGCCGGTGAAGTCACCCGCATTCCGGATCGTGAAGTGCAGTTCGCGCTTGTTGTGCGGAGCGGACGCGATCGTGAACGGATGTCCCTGCAGCGGGCCGAACGGGCTGTCGAGCCGGATCCAGGCGAACTGGCCGGCCCGGTACTTGAGGATCCGCTGCCCGCGGCGGGCCGGCGTCAGGACCATCGTGCTCGTCGACTGCGTCTCCGAGCGGACCTCCCGGATGACGTACGCGCGGCGCTGAGCCCGCAGCGGGCGCAGGATCCACCGGTTCCCGAACACTCCGGCGATGAACAGCAGGATCGCCAGGAAGACCGACCGCTCGGCGACGTCCTGCATCAGGTGGTTGAGGAAGTAGATGTGCACGTAGGTGCCGGCAATGGCAACCACCGCGAGCAGGGCATGCCCCATCCGCCACAGCTCGTAGCGCGTGCCCATCTTGCGCCGCCGCAGCGAGAGCCAGCAGAGAAAGATCATCGAAATCGTGGCCGCCTCACCGGCCCGGGCACGCGGCGGGCCGGTGACCGGCCACAGCAGCATCACGTTGGCCGGCCGGTCGACCGCCACGAACATGACGTGGATCAGCACCAGCCCGGTCGTGACCAGCGCCAACAACTTGTGCGAGTTGAGCACACCCTCGATCCCGAAGGCCTTGAGGATCGTTCGCATCCGTGACGGCAGGATGACCGTGGCCGCCAGCGTGGACAGGCCGAGCAGACCCGTGGTCAGGCACAGCTCGATCGCGATCCCGCCGCGACTCCACGGCCGGACCTCGCCCCCGGCCCGCGGCGCCAGCACGAGCGGCAGGAAGATCACCGCGAAGAAGATGGTCGACCAGAGGATGCGGAGCGACCGCACCTGCAGCTTGTACCGACCGAGGCTCGGAGCCCAGGCCCGCTCCCCCCGGCCCTCCGACTGGTACTCCTCGTCGAGCATCTGGGAGTAACGGGCATTCGACCGCCGGTAGGGCTCGAGATCCTGGTCCCTCGGGTTGCCCCGGCCCCGGCCCCGGCCCCGATCGTCCCGGCCCCGATCGTCCCGGCTCCGATCGTCCCGGCCCCGACGCTGCTGGCCGCGCCGGTCCGGGTCGTCGCGCGCCGGCCGGTCCCAGTCGTCGCGCGCCGGCCAGTCCCGACCGCGGTCGTCCCAATCCCGGGCTGACCGGTCATCGGGCACCCACCGATCGCGGTCCGGCTCGACCCGGTCGGGGTGCGCGGGTGGCACGCCGTACGGGCTCGGCCGCTGGCCGACTGCGGAGGCGGCTCCGAACGAGGAGCGGGTCTCGTCGGGTTGCGTCGCGGGCGGCGTGGGCCACGGCATCGACGGCGCCATCGGCGGTGCCATCATGGCGGCCGGGTTCCAGTCGGCATAGGTCATGGCCGGGTTCGGCAGTCCGGTCGGACGTGACTGGGGCATCGAGCCGTCCACGGACCAATTCCTCGGATAAGACAGCGCCGGAGGCAGCCGTCGCGGGTCACCCCCGTCGTACGCGGACGGCGTCGGGTAATCCGCGCTCATGGTCTACGCCTCCTCGGGGTTCGTCCGGCACAGGCCCTCCGTCACAGACAGGTACGCACCGGGCACCCCATGGGTTACGCGGACCCCGGCACGCCACCCGCGTCGATGGGTTTACCTGCGCTGACCTGCCGTCGACCTAGGATCGAGCAGGCTCATGACATGGTAGTTCTTAACTACCGGCTGGGGCCCGATTAACGCCGGGTGACGTATCAGTGGAGCGTATACCGACCGCCCACGATCGGCGCCCCCGCCGCACTGGACGAGTTCCCCCGTCGACGGATCCCACCGGAAATTCCATTCCCCAAGAACGACCAAAGCGCAGGCCTGCGGCACATTCCACTGGAGACACATTCGATGAAAGCGCCCACAGGCCTCGCGGTCGCGGTATCGTTGGCCGCCGGACTGGCGCTCAGCGCGTGCGCCGACGACACCGGTGCGATCGATCAGTTGGGCCACAACGGCTTTGATCTAATGGCATGCACCACATTCGCGACGATGGCGAACGACGTTCGACACAATGCCATGACCGCAGTCCAGGCGCGCGCCACCGCGGACCAGCTCGCGGTCACCTCGCAGCGCGGTGGAGACCCGAACATCCGGCGGGCCGGGGCCGACCTGGCCGCCGCCTACCACGGCAACTCCCCGGGAGACCTGACCAAGGCGATGGTCGAGTTCCAGTCCGCCTGCCGATGGCGGTGAGCGGCGGCCGGTGAGTCCTTGCCACTGCCCGGACGCCGCACCCCTCCCGACCCGACCCTCCCGACCGGCTCCTCCCGCCGCCGCGAGGACGTCGCCGGCCGGCGCCTTCCGCTGACCCTCGGATGATGGCCGGCAACGGTTGCTGACGGTGCGGAATCGAAGGTTGGCGAGGGCAAGACATCTGGAGCACCCCAACGGGCTCTGGACGGCTGCCGGGTCCGCCCGGCTACCCTGCCCCGGCATGGCTGGTGCGGAGCATCCCGGCTGGTGCGGAGCATCCCGGCAACCCCGCGGGCGGTTGCGTCGCCGCGCAGCCGCACTCGAGGGGTCCCGCCTCTGCCGAGACCTAGAACGGGATCTTCCCCCGCCTGGCTCCAGGCCCGATGACCGGGGGGCGCCGATGCGATGGGGGGCGTTGGGTGTGACATCCACGTCCGGCAGTGGTGCGCCGAGACGTGGCACCTCGACGAAGGACGCGCCGGGAGCCTCGCGCACCCGACCCTCTTCGCTCACCGCCGTCCTCACCACCCACATGATGGCGGTGGCGGCCGTAACGGGCCTGGCCGCGTGCTCGTCGGGGATCCCCAACACCGGCTTGACGCCCGCACCGGGAGCCCGCTACCGGTCGCAGCAGAACGCCACCGCCCCGGACCCAGAGGTTCTGCTCCGGCGCTCCGCGGCCACACTCCGCGCCCAGGTGAAGCGCCTCCGGGAGGGCCTGCAGGTCCGGGTGGTCAACCAGTTCCTCGACGAGCGCCAGGGGTGCCAGCTGGGATCCATGGACGAGTGGCCGGCCCAGTGGATCCTGGACCAGCGAGTCTACCTGACCATGACGGACGCCCGACCAGCCGGGCGTTCCATCGCCGAGCGGTACACCGCGGAGGGTTGGACCGTGCAGAAACGGCTCAGAACGCGCACCGCGGACCAGTACACGTTCGAGCGTGCCGGGTATGTGATCTCCATTTCGGCGGCCAGTGACGACGGGTCGCTGAACGTGCAGACGAACGGGCCCTGCATCGACGCAGACGGGATGGTCACCGGCGCATCGTCCAGCTGACCACGCAGCGGTGGAGGCCGCCGGAGGGGATGACGACCCTCGGTGCGGGACGGCCCGGCCCGATCGGGCGAGAGCAACGCTTCGTGCTTGCATAGTTACCCTTAGTGCCAGCAGGGCGAATCGGACGCACCGGGGCGCTACCGGCTCCTCACCGGCTCCGCCGAAGCGGCACGCGGCCGGTGCTGTCCGTGGCAGGGTGGGCCCCGGCCCGGCGCTGGAGCCGGAAGCGTTGTGTCCCACGTGAATGGAAGGGCGATCGATGTCCGGACGCCGTCGGGCCGGGGGGCCCGCTCCTGGCCGGGTCATCACGATCAGCTTTCCGGGCAGGGCCCGTGGGGATCGCACCCCGCGGCGTCGCGGCCGACTCTTGGTCGCCGTCCAGGTCGTCGGCCTGCTCGCCCTGGGCCTGCACTCCGACGCGACCACCAGGCCCGGCCCCGCGCTGCTCGCCGGTAACGCCTCCGGTCGGGCGACGCGGATGCTCCTCCCCCGAGACCGCAACCGGTGGACCGAGGCGTACGCGAGGCGCTGGCCCCGCGCGTCCGCCGGGCCAGGCCTCGCGGCGCCCGGCTACGGAGTCGGGTCGGATCTGGGGCAGTTCGGCGTCCCGGTCCCCGCGGGGCTGCCGGGTGAGGGCGGCGTCCCCGTCGGCGGCGGACCCGAAGGCGCGGACGGGGCGACGCGCGCGAACTCGGGACCCACGGTCACGGTGACCGCCACGACCACGGTGACCGCCACGACCACGGTGTCCGCCACCGGGGCGAGCGCGGTGACGGGGTTCCACGGCTGGTCTTCCGGGGCGTCGGGGGACGGCATCACCGCGGGCACGTTCGCCGCGTGGCGAGGCTCCACGGTCACGGTCACCGGCACCTGGGACGACACCAGCGCTGCCGCCCAGGCAACGCTGCCGACGTTGACGGGCTCGCTGGCGAGTTGGTCCGGTGACCTGGACATCGCCGTCGGAGGCACGGTGCTCGGGTCCGGCGAGTCCTACGCGCAGGCCGCGGCCGGAGCGTACCTGGGCCGCTGGACCGAGATGGCGCAGACCCTGCAACGGATCCGGGGCGACAAAGCGGGAGTCACGTACGTCCGGCCGTTCCACGAGTTCAACGGCAACTGGTATCCCGAGTGGCAAGTCACGCCAGGAAACGTGAGCGACTACAAGGCAGCCTTCCGACTGCTCGCCCGCACGGTGACCACGGCGTGCTCCCGATGCAAGATTGTCTGGAGTCCGAACAACGGGACGTCGAGCGGTTCCGATTCACCGCTGGACGCGTATCCCGGTGACGACGTCGTCGACGTGGTCGGTGTCGACAGCTACAACGCCAACGGGAATACCGTGGTCACGGATGCCCAGGCCTGGATCAGTTACGCGAACGCGACGCGAGACGGCCTCCCGGTGGGAGTGGAGTCGTGGCGGCAGTTCGCGCAGTCGCACGGCAAACCGTTGAGCCTTCCGGAGTGGGGGCTCAACTCCGGGTCCGGAGGCGGCGACAACCCGGCGTACGTCCAAGGGATGCACGACTGGATGGCCGCGCACGCAGCCCAGCCCGGCGACGTCGACGTGGCCGGGAAGGTCGTGTACGACGTCTACTTCAACATCGCCATAGGCGGGAACAACGGCTTCCTGATCAAGGACGGTCCGAACGTCAACGCCGCCCGCACATACACCAGCCTCAGCTGGGGCACCAGCCCGGTCCTCTGAACGCAGCGTCGACGGGGGAGCACGCACGGCAGCAGGCACCGCCGTGGCGGGTCAGGCTCGGCCGGCGCCCAGCCCGAGCGCCGGGTCAGGCTCGGCCGGCGCCCTGCCCGAGCGCCGGGTCAGGCTCGGCCGGCGCCGCAGAAGTCGCACCGGTGCTCGGCGGCGATGCCGGCGTCCGGCACCGGCACGCTCGCGGTTCATGCGCGTCCTGCCCACCCTCGAGGAACTCACTTCGGCAGCAGCAGCCGCCGAGCGCCGTGCGCGCGCCAGTCAGCCCCGCCGATGCCCATCGGTGCCGGTGGCCCGGCTCACCCTCTTCTGAGCACGCGAAAGGGGGTTCGTCAGGCCGTCGCCAGGCCGTCAGACGTTGCCCGACGCCCACCAAGGGCGACCAATATCAACAGCGTTTGCGCAGAGAGCAGCCAGTTACGGGCTCCTGGCCCCTTCGCTGCCTCAGCGCTCATCGGTAATTGACAAACTGCAGGGCGACGTCGAGGTCGGCAGCCTTCAGAAGGCTGATCACGCTCTGCAGGTCATCCCTGCTCTTGCTCGAGACCCGCAGTTCGTCGCCAGTGACCTGCGCCTTCACCCCCTTGGGACCCTCATCCCGGATCAGCTTCGAGATCTTCTTGGCATCCTCCTGGCTGAGACCCTCCTTGAGCACAGCCTCGATCCGATACTCCTTGCCCGAAGGCCTCGGGTCGCTCGCATCGACAGACTTGAGCGACACCTGTCGCTTGATCAGCTTGGTCTGGAAGACGTCCAAGACGGCCTTGACCCTGTCCTCGCTGTTGGCTCGCATCAGGACGGCGTCGCCGCTCCAGGCGATCGACGCGTCCGTTCCCTTGAAGTCGTACCGCTGTTGGATCTCCTTCGCCGCCTGGTTCAGGGCGTTGTCCACCTCCTGGCGGTCGACCTTGCTCACGACGTCGAACGACGACTCGGCGGCCACGACAACTCCTCCTCGATCGGGACCTGGGGCAGACGAACTACTCGGCTCCCGGAGGACACGCCCACGGGCACAGCCTGCAGGGGGCGCGAGGCCGCCTGCAGGCTTGCTATCCTTCCATCCGTTGAACCGGCACCGCGCCGGGGAGGCGAGGCGGGTTGCCCGAGTGGCCAAAGGGAGCGGTCTGTAAAACCGTCGGCACAGCCTACGTTGGTTCGAACCCAACACCCGCCAC
>DATDMG010000438.1:0-10059 GCA_036518955.1 Kineosporiaceae bacterium
GGAGACCGTCAGACCAGCCGAGTACGCAGCCCGGTACCCCACCGTACGTTCAGATGATCAGCATACGATCACAAGTGGCTCACTGATCATGTCTGGTACCGGTGTGTGCATGACCACACGTCGTAAGATCATCTCAACCGGGCTGATCACCATCGGCGTCGTCACCGGCTCCGGCCTGGTCACCGACGCGGCCTCGGCCAAGACCGTCCCGATCGTGCACTTCACCAACTGCACGGCGATGCACACGACCTACCCCCACGGCGTCGGCCGCAAGGGCGCCAGGGACAAGGTGCGCGGCAGGACCAAGCCCGTCACCACGTTCTACGTCAACACCACCGTCTACAACGCCAACACCCGCTTGGACGCCGACCACGACGGCGTCGCCTGCGAGAAGGCCTGACCAAGGCGACCACCCAGCTACCGCCCGCAGCCCCATGATCCACAGCTGGACCCATTCTCAGGGCGCCCACAGCTCGGCCGGTCGCGGCCGTGGCGGCCCAGCGACGAGCCGGGGCCGGCCTGGTCGCCGGCGAGGCGTTCGGCGTCCCGCTGTGCGCCGGCGCGGCGCAGCAGGGCGGTGTCGGCGCCGGTGCTCAGCCACCGAGCCCGGGAGTCGGCCCAGCTGCGGGACGCGCGCCAGGCCCGGACCCAAGTAGTTCCCCATGCGCAGTGCCAGGTGGAGCAGATGCCGCCTCCCTGCTGACTGCGCCTCGATGCGCCGATGATCGTGCGCCGTCTCACTGAAGATCGTCGCCGCCTCATCTGCCACCGCCCTGTGTGCAATCGCGTGCGCTGTTGATGCTTTCTTTCCCCTTGCGCGCGGGGCCTTTCGGGTGGGACGGATCACTGGTTTCGTAGGCACTCTGTGTCGACCATCGAGGTGCTGCAGGGGTGGCCCATGACGCGACTCAACGCCAGGACCGTGCAGTCGCTGACGACGGTGGCCACACCGGCTTACGATCGTTCGTCGGCCTCGGTCGGAATCGTCCACTTCGGTGCGGGGAACTTCCATCGCTCCCACCAGGCGATGTATCTCGACCGCCTGATGAGCTCGGGCGCCTCGCTGGACTGGGGAATCTGCGGTGTGGGCACCCTGCCGCACGACGCGTTCATGCGGGACGTCATGACGGCACAGGACTGCCTGTACACCCTGGTGCTGCGCCACCCGGAGGGTGCCGTGGAGCCGAGGGTGATCGGGTCGATCCTGGAGTACCTCCTCGCACCTGACGACCCGGGCGCGGTGCTCGCCCGGCTCGAGGACCCTGCCGTACGGATCGTGACCATGACCGTGACGGAGGGCGGGTATCTCAAGCGTCCCTCGGACGGGGCGTTCGACGCCCGGCATCCCGACGTCGAGCACGACCTCCGCAACCCCGCGGAACCTCGGACGGCGTTCGCCTTCGTCGTCGAGGCCCTGTGTCGCCGGCGGGCCGCCGGTGTCCCGCCCTTTACTGTGCTGTCCTGCGACAATCTGCAGGGCAACGGAGGCTACGCACGGCAGGCAGTCACCGGTTTCGCCGACCTCGTGAACCCAGAGTTGGGGGAGTGGATCCGGCAGGAGGTTGCGTTTCCGAACGCCATGGTTGACAGGATCACGCCGGTGACCACTGACGAGGACCGCCGCGTGCTGCGGGACGAGTTCGGGGTCGTTGACGCCTGGCCCGTTCCGGCCGAGCCCTTCACCCAGTGGATCGTCGAGGACGACTTCCCCTCCGGCCGCCCACCCCTCGAGCAGGCCGGCGTCCAGTTCGTCCACGACGTGAAGCCGTACGAGCTCATGAAACTCCGGCTCTTGAACGCCAGCCACCAGGCCCTTGCCTGGTTCGGCGGCCTGCTCGGCGACGTCCACGTCGACGAGGCCATGCTCCGGCCCGAGTTGCGTGCCTACCTCCTCGAGTACATGTTCCGGGAAGCGGTGCCTACGCTGGAACCGGTATCTGGCGTTGACCTCAACGACTACATCAATACCCTGATCGAGCGCTTCAGCAACCCTCGGATGCGCGACACGCTGCTGCGTCTGGGGACTGACGGCTCCAACCGGATGGCCACGTTTGTGCTGCCCGCCATCTGCACGAACCTCGCTGCAGGCCGCCCAGTAGAGCTGGGAGCAGCGATGGTGGCGGCCTGGGCGCGCTACTGCGAACTGGCCGCCGCCGGTTCCACGCCGGCGCCTGGTATGCCCGAGGACGAGAGCTCCGAGGAGATGCTGGCCGCTGCCGCGCGTCAGCGGGAGGATCCCCTAGCCTTCATGAAGATCCGGCGCCTGTTCGGGGACCTGGCCGACCAGGAGCCCTTCGTCCAGGCCTTCCTCCGCTGGCGTGCGCAGCTGCTCGCGGACGACGGCGTGCGACGGTGCCTGCAGGCGCTCGCGGCCTGAGCCTGACGCCGTCAGGCGGGGGGACGCGCCTTGGTTTCCTTCCACGTCGTGGGCGCGGGCGGCTTCACCGTCGGGTCGAGCCTCCGGTAGGCGCTCGGCGTGATGCCGACTTCGGCCAGGAACTGGCGGTTGAAGTTCGACATGTTGTTGTAGCCGCTGGCGGTGGCCACGTGCGCGATGCTCAGGTCCGTGGTGTCGAGCAGTCTGCGCGCATGGGCGATCCGCAGTCGTTTCACCATGTGGCTGAACGTCATACCTGAAGCGCGCCTGAAGTACTTGGAGAAGGTGGGCTCCGACATATACGCCAACTGCGCCGCCGTGGACAGCCGGATCTCGCCGGTCAGGTTGTCAAAGATGTAGGCCAGCCCGGCCTCGACCGCGGCGTTCGCGCTCGCGTCGTCGCCGACGCCCAGCCAGGGACTGGCGAGGAGTTCGTACTCGTCCTCCGGGGCATCGGCGAGAACGGCCAGGAGGTCGAACATCCGGGCGATCTGCGCGGGTCCGGAGGATCCGATCACCGACAGCAGGCACTGCGCCCCCCGGATCGCGGTGGCGCCGCTGAAGTGGATGCCGCGGGTGGCGCGGTGCAGCAGGGGATCGAGGCGCTGAAGCTCGGGCATCAGGGCCATGCATTCGCGCACCCACTCCTCGGAAAACTGAACGACGGCGTCGCGGTCGTAGGCGACGTCCCCGGGGGGTAGGTCGCTGACCCAGTCGTGCGGGAGCATCGGGCCCATTATCGACAGTTGCCCGGGCTCGAAGGTGCCCACGTAGTCGCCGGCGATGAAACTGCCGGTCGAGTTCTGGATCAAGTGGATCTCGTATTCGGGGTGAGCAGCCCAGCCGCACATCTCGCTGGGGAAGTCATGCACGAGAGATCGGAACGACCGCTGGGGGTCCCTGGCGATGATCTCTCGGGGCGCCGAGTCGGTCGTCGGCGAATGCGTCATATTTGGGGTGGCGTGACCGGTCATGACTGCTGTCCGGCCTCCTTCTGCGTAAGAGTTCGGTGATTCCGTGCAGGGCGTGCTCGGATTCCCGGTCCGTCGACGGCGGGCCGGGTGCGGGGTGGGGATCTTCGAGTGGGTTCAGCCTGATGGGCTGATCGAGGGCGGCAGGTAGTCGGTGAGGTAGGTCAGGGGTTCCAGGCCGTGGCGTTCGGCGATATGGACGACGGCCAAGGCCTGCTCGAACGCGGCGAGGGCGGCATGCTGTTCGGGGCTTGCGGGTGCGGCGGTGGCCATCGCCTGGTGTGCCATGTACAGGTCGGTGATCCGGGCGACCCAGGCGTCCCGCCAGGGGTTCAGGGAGGGGTGGGCGTCACCCGCCCGGATGACGTACCGGCGGACGGGAGCCCAACGCCACAAGGCGTCGACGCCGTCCAGACGGGCCGGGGACTGGGAGACCACGAAGAAGTCGCTGGACACCACCAGCCGCCGCCCGTCGGGCGGCCTGCCGGGCGCGCGGTCTGCGGTCGTGATGGCGAACTGGGCGTCCAGCACCTGGGTCGAGCGGGTCGCGCCCATCCGGAACACGACGGGGTCGGCGGCGATGAACACCCACGGCCACCACGTGTGGCCGGTGTTGCCCTCGACCTGTTCGTCGACCCGCCAGGTGGTCTCGTCGGCAGGCACGTGCGTCGCGGCGCTGTGGCGGGTCCAGTCACCAGCACCAGGCGTCTTCTCCGGCGAACGGCCGAACAGCATCCGCGACAACACCGGGACCTGCTCGACCAGTTCCTCGATCCGGGCCTCCGCCGATGCCAGCTGCTCTTCGGCCTGCTCCGCACGCCTCTCCGCAAGCTCAGCCTGCTCCTCCGCCCGCTCGGCACGCTCGCGCCAGGACGTCACATCCGTGGCGTCAGGAACCAGCGGCTCGAACCCACCCAAAGATCAAGCTACCGCTCCGCCGCTCACCTTCGCAACCCCGACATCCCGGGCGAGTCGCGACCCTCGCCCGAGTAGCTACCACGCCACGGCGGAAATACTTACCCTTCTGCGGCGAGAGATGACGGTGCGCTGGGTGGAGTCACTGACCGGGTGGTTAACCTGTTGTGTCTCACATGATGTGCCAACAGTTCTCCTCAGCGGGTTTCGGGAGCGGACCGCCTGGGATGTCGGCAAGAAAGTATCAACACCTGAGGTCTAGGCCGCTAGTCCTGTGACCAGTGCCACGCCTACGCTCCGAGCACTCGCAGTCGAGTCCCTCCCTGGAGGCGACCCCGGTGAGGGGTGGCCCGAAGCCTGCTCAAGGCGGCTCCGGCTCCGTTCACCGCGCGCAGTGCGACAGGCACAGGTCGAAGAGGAGTTCGAATGTTCAGCAAGATGCGAGCACTGCCGCTGGTTGGACTGGCGGTGGGAGCATCCCTGCTGGCGGCATGTTCCGCAGGGAGTGCGACGACGGGCTCAGCAACTTCGGGCTCAGGTGCGGGCGGCAAGGTCACGTTGAACCTTGCCACTGTGAACAATCCCCAGATGAAGGACATGGAGAAGCTGAAGGGGGAGTACGAGGCGGCCAACCCCGGGGTCACCGTCAACTTCCAGGTGATGGAGGAAGGCGACCTGCGCAGCGCGGTCACGGCGGACGTGGCCAGCGGCGCTGGGCAGTACGACATTGTCACCATCGGTGCGTACGAGACGCCGCAGTGGGGCGCCAACAAGTGGCTCGTCGACCTGTCGTCGTTCAACCAGGACACCGCATACGACGTCAACGACATCCTTCCGCCGGTTCGTGAAGCGCTGTCCTACGAGGGCAAGCTCTACGCCGTCCCGTTCTACGGCGAGTCCTCGATCCTCATGTACAACAAGGAGGTCCTGGACAAGGCCGGCGTGACCATCCCGAACAAGCCGACGTGGCAACAGGTCGCGGCCGCCGCCGCCAAGGTGAAGACGGCGAACATGGCCGGAATCTGCCTGCGCGGCAAGCCGGGCTGGGGCGACCTGTTCGCGCCGCTCACGACGGTCGTGGAGACCTTTGGGGGCAGTTGGTACGATATGCAGTGGAACGCGACCGTGAACACCCCGGCGTGGAAGGAAGCCGTCAGCTTCTACAAGAACCTGCTCGACACGTCGGGCGAGAAGGACCCGGTCTCCTACAGCTTCAACGAATGCTTGACCGCCTTCAAGGAAGGTAAGGCCGCCATGTGGGCCGACGCCTCCGTCGCGGCGTCCCCCCTCGAAGCCTCGGACTCGCCGGTGAAGGGCAAGATGGGCTACGCCCACATGCCGGTCACCAAGACGAGCGAGTCCGGATGGCTGTGGAGCTGGAACTTGGCCATCCCCAAGTCGACCAAGCACCAGGACGCGGCGATGAAGTTCGCCAAATGGGCGACGAGCAAGGAGTACGACAAGCTCGTCGGCACGAAGCTGGGCTGGTCCCTCGTCCCGCCGGGGGCCCGCACCTCGACATACCAGCTGCCGGAGTACAAGCAGGCGGCCGCCGCCTACGCGCCGATCACCCTTGAGGTCATGTCCGCGGTCAACCCCAAGCAGCCGGGCGTGAACCCTCAGCCGTGGGTAGGCATCCAGTACGTCGCCATCCCTGAGTTCCAGGACGTCGGCAACCAGTGCGCTCAGTTCATCGCCGACTACCTCGCCGACCGGTCATCCGTCGACGACGCACTGAACAAGTGCCAGGCGATCGCGGCCAAGGCGGGCCAGGCTCACAAGAAGTAGCACAGGCTAGTGTCTCGTAACTGAAACAGCTTTTCTCTTGATGAGATGATCTGCGCCAATCCTTGTATGGGCCTGGTCTGCGCTGGAGAACGAGAGCCTCCGGGTCGGCCCGCGAGGTCACCGACAGGGAGCGTGCCCGGATCGTGGTATTGACCAAGATGTCCCCCACTGCGGATACCGGATTGACGCATTGGTCAACCTATGAGATGGCCAAGTACCTCTGTTCGCCGCCCTGGACACCCTGACCGGACGCGTGATGGGCAGGTGCTTCCCTCGACGCAGGACCAGCGAGTTCTTGAAGTTCATGGACCGAATCGTCGATGCCTATCAGGGTGCCCCTGAGATCCAGGTGGTGCTCGACAACCTGTCGAGCTGGTTCGGCATCATCACTCGGCAGTCGATCCGATGCGGTAACTTCGCCTCCCTGACCCAGTTGATCCGCGAGATCGAGGGCTATATCGCCCGCTGGAACGAGTCCGCAGCCCCCTTCGAAGGGAGAGCCAGCGCCGACGAGATCCTCGACAAAGTGACCATTCTCGAACGTGGCTACTGGAAGCTCCTGGCCAACAACACCAAGTAAGGCAACTTCAATTATGAGACGCCAGCCGTCGCTCGCGTCGAGAAGAAGGCATCCCCATGATGACAACAGCCGGTCGCGCCACGCGCGCCGCGATTGTCCACCACGACGACGAGCGCCGCCGCGCCATCCGCAAGCGGGTGTGGGGGAACAGGGTGCTCATCATGCCGGCCATCATCTTCGCCATCGTTCTGACCCAGATCCCCTTCCTGGTGACCATCGGATTCTCGACGATCCGATGGAACCTTCTCTACCCCGCCGACAAGGGATTCGTCGGGCTCCAGAACTACGTCTCGGTCTTCACTTCCGGGGACCTGTGGCCGTCGATCGTCGCGACGGCCCTCATCACGGCCGGTTCCGTAATCTGCTCACTCGCGCTGGGTATGTTGTTCGCGGTCCTGCTCGATCGTAAGTTCCCGGGCCGGGCGATCGCCCGGACCTTAATGATCACACCGTTCCTCCTCATGCCCGCAGCCGCCGCCCTGATCTGGAAGTTCTCGATGTTCGACACGAACATCGGCATCCTGAACTGGGGCCTGCGCAGCCTCGGGATCGACGAGATCGCATGGAGCACCAACCATCCCGTCGCCACCGTGGTGATCGTGCTGACCTGGCAGTTCACCCCGTTCATGATGCTCATCCTCCTGGCCGGGTTGCAGGGCCAGTCGAAGGAGGTGCTCGAGGCCGCTGTCGTCGACGGTGCCAGTGAATGGCGGATCTTCACCTGGATCACGATGCCTCATCTGCGGATGTACGCGGAGATCGCCGTTCTCCTCGGCACGATCATCATCATCCAGGTCTTCGACCCGATCGCCATCCTCACCAAGGGCACTGGCGGCAGCAAGACGCTGGCGTACCTGCTCTACGAGCGGGCCTTTATCGGTCTCAACGTGGGCGAAGCCGCGGCCTACGGCGTCGTGATCGTCGTCCTCACCATTATCGTCGCGTCAGCAGCTCTCCGGACACTGTTCAAAGTCTTCATGGCAGGGGGAGAACGGTGAGCGCCAAGCTGCGCGGCCCGGCCGTCACGACGCTGACGTGGGTGCTCGTCCTGCTCTTCTTCTTCCCCGTCTTCTGGATGTTCCTCAACGCGTTCAAGCCTGAGGCGAAGGCATCCACGGTCAACCCCGTGCTGTTCTTCCAACCGGTCCTCGACGGCTTCCGGACGGCGATGGACCGCGGCATGCCGAACTACCTGCTGAACTCGATCACCGCATCGGTGGGGTCCACGTTCCTGGTGATGCTGCTCGCCATCCCCGGTGCCTACGCGTTGAGCGTGCGCAAGGTCAAGAAGGTGGAGAACTCGATGTTCTTCTTCATCTCCACTCGGTTCATGCCGGTCGCGGCGTCGATCCTGCCGCTGTACATGATCCTCAAGACCATCGGCGGCCTGGACAAGGTCATCGTCCTGGTCTTCGTGTACGCCGCGATGAACCTTCCCATCGCCATCTGGATGATGCGGTCCTTCTACATGGAGGTCCCGTTCGAGGTGGTGGAGGCCGCCAGAATCGACGGAGCGCGCCTTCCCAGCGAACTGATCCGGGTCGTGCTGCCCCTCGTCCTGCCAGGTATCTCAGCCGCCGGGCTCATCTGCTTCATCTTCGCGTGGAACGAGTACTTCATGGCCCTGCTCCTCACGAGTTCCGCCGCGAAGACGACCCCGCCGTTCCTCGGTAGCTTCGTCGACGGGCGCGGCCAGTTCCTCGCGGTACTGTCAGCGGCGGCGACGGTGGCGGCACTCCCGGTCATCACGGCGGGGTGGACGGCGCAGAAGCAGCTCGTCCGCGGCCTGTCCCTGGGAGCCGTCAAGTAGGTGCCTGCCACTAGCCGCGCGAGCGCCTACGCCATCAACAGACAAACGCCATCAACAGACAAGGAGAGCCCTGATGCCTGCACCCCACCGAGACCTCAGCGACGCCGTGATCGGCGTCACCGGCGCCGGGGGAGGAATCGGCGGCGCGATCTGCCGACTGGCACTGGACGCCGGCGCGCGGGTGGTCGGCGGCGACCTCAAGGAATCTGCCCTGAAGTCGCTGCAGGACGAGTTCGGTAGCGCGCGGGTAGCATACGTGGCGGGCGACATCGCCGAGGAGAGCACCTCGGAGACGCTGGTCGAGTGCGCCGTGAGTTCGTTCGGCCGCCTGGACAGCGTCGTGGCGAACGCCGGGATCGGCTTCTACGGCGGCCTGCTGGACTACGGGCCCGACCAGGTGCGGCTCATGGTGAACGTCAACGTTCTGGGAACGGTGTGGCTCGCCCGTGCCGCGGTGAAGCAGTTCCGCCGCCAGGGCGGTGGGGGTGACATCGTCATCATCGGGTCCGTGGCAGGACTGCTCATCGGCGGTGGCAAGGAAGCCGTCTACGCGGCGAGCAAGGGCGCGCAGAACAACTTCGGCTACGCCCTCGACCGCGAGCTGCGCTCCGAGGGCATCCGGACGACGGTCATCGCACCGGCCGGGGTGAACACCCCCTTCGCCGCGGGTGACGGCCGGTTCGGCGACACACCGCCCAGCGACGGACCGTTCATGGACCCTGGCGACATCGCGGGCGCGGTCCTCTACACCCTCGGCCAGCCGCGGCGGATGCGCACCGAGCTGTGGACCATGTGGAGCCTCGCCGAACAGCACTGACCCAACCGACAGGCACTGGCAGGCGAGCATGGGCTGGAGGCGAAGGTGCGCCTCCAGCGGGCCGCGCCGGGCGAGATCGAGCAGCTCCGGCGGCGTTCCCACGCCGCGGCGCCCTGATGGCCGACCTTCAGCGTGTCAAGGGCCGGGTTTGATGGAGGGTGTGATGACGGCGACCTCGGCAAGACCATCGTGATCCGCCTGGACGCCTCGGTCGTCGTCGCGGACAGCGAGAAGACCGGGGCGAAAGGAACCTTCAAAGGGATGCACGGTCACCACTGCGCCATGAAGTCCCACGCGCGACCCGGGACTGGCTGTATTCAGACCCAGCACCATTCGGACAGAGGGAGGGCACCTCGGAGTGGGCTATGTTCCTTCCATGCCGATGTGCCCGCAGGCAGGTGGAGCACGGGGCCGCGGGCGATCCCAACGACGCGACCGGTGAGGAAGGAAATGTCTCCCATGCCTGTGAGGAGGTTTCGGATCCGGAAGTCAGTCATCGCGGCCATCGCCGCCACCGGTGCGGTCGCTGCCATCGGGCTCGCCGTCCAGCAGACCGCCATGGCCGGGACCAGTGGCGAGGTCGTGAACGCACCTGGCGTTCAGGCCTCGACCAGCCAGCTCAGGGGAGTGAACTGGGCTGACACCCGGGACAACTTCGTGAACGGTGTGCTGTACCCGTCTGGGCTTGGCGCGTCCGACACCTATGCGTCGGCTGCGACGACGGCGAACCGGGTGGTCGGGCAGTTGTACACGCTCACCGGCGGCAATACCGTACGGATGCCGATCAACGAGCCCACGGTA
>DATDMG010000439.1:0-3845 GCA_036518955.1 Kineosporiaceae bacterium
GCCCCCCGTCGGGGCGGCCCATCGGGGTTGGGCGGCCCCTCGCGGACGACGACCCGTCGGGGTACATAGCCGCCGGATCCCGGCCGTGAAGTACCCCGATCATGCGCGAGCGGCACCGCACCCGCGCCCGCAGGCCCGGGCCCGTCCGGTCCAGCCGCGGCTCGTCAGGACGGCGGCCACCTCGGCCGCCACGCCACACGGATCGTGCGCCACCTCCCGCCACCCGTACCGCAAGGTCGCCCGGCCGGCCACGACTCCGCGGTTGTCCCGGGCCCGATCACGGAAGGCGTGCTCCGCCGGGTGAGCCACGGCGCCGTCGAGCTCCACCGTCACCCGCCAGGGGTCGTACCGCAGGTCCGGGTACTCCGTCCCGCCGGACGGACCCGGGCGGGCCGCATTCCGCAGCGCCCTGGGCAGACCGTGGGCCCGCTCGACCTGCCGCAGATACCGGTGCTCCAGCGCGGACCGCACCCCCTCCGCAGCCTCGGCGAGCACCTCGAGGAGCAGCCCGCGGCCGCGATGGCGAGGACGCCGGGCCAGCGCCTCGCACAGCCGCTCCGGCGTGGTGAGCCGGCGCTGGACGGCGGTGAGCAGGACATCCACGATCACGGCGGGGGCCCCGCAACGATCGGTGACGTCAAGCACCGCCTCCTCCACCCGAACCCGCGGCGGTCGCAGCGCGGGGTGGACGAGGCGGGACAGCTGGCGCCGCCGCACGACCACGCAGCCGGGTACCGGCCGTACGCGCCGGCCGTGCGGGACGCAGACCTCGAGGACGTCGGGCGACCGGTCCCGCACGCCGGCGAGCCAGAGTGCCGTGTCGCCGCCGGCGGCGGCTCCGGGACCCGCGTGCAGAAGGCAGGCCCACAGCCGGGAGGCCATCGGCACCGGCCCGGTGAAGACGGCGTACACGCCCGGCACCAGCACCTGCCACCGGCCGGTGCGGACGCCGCGCCGGGCCCGCGCGTCCGACCCCTCCAGCAGCAGGAGCTGGTGGCGGGCGATCACGAGATCCTGGCCGCGGGCGAGGCTGAACCATGGCTCAGCGGCGCCATCCGTCACGTCAGCCGATCCTGCCCGTTCCGCCGCCGTCCCGCCGAAGGCCTGTGGACGACCCAGGATCGGGGAATGTCGCCGCCGGATACCGGCCGCGACGTACCCCGATCCCCTCTGGTCCGGTGGACACGGTCACCCGGGCCCGATCGAATGGCACCGGCCGGGCCGTCAGTGCACGACGACCCGCGCGGCAGCGGCAGCGGCGTCCGTCGGGCGCCCAGGTGAGGGAGGCACGTCGTGGCTGATCACGTCTACCGGGTCGTCGAGGTCGTCGGCTCGTCGGCCGACTCGATCGAGGACGCCGTCCGCGGCGCGGTCTCGCGGGCGGCGGCGACCACCCGGCACCTGGACTGGTTCGAGGTCACCGAGATCCGCGGCCACATCCTCGACGGCGAGGTGGCGCACTTCCAGGTCGGCCTCAAGGTCGGGTTCCGGCTCGAGGACGTGTAGCGGTCCCGTCACGCCGCGGACGTGGAGGTGGCCGGCCGGCATCCCCCGAGAGGACGCCGGCCGGCCACGCGGTGGGCGGGGCGCGCCACCGGCGGCGCGCCCCGCGATCGTGGTCAGCCCTTCGGGGTCGGCACGGTGATCCTCACGTTGCCGGAGATGGACGAGACGACGGTGTCCGACCCGGGGTAGAACGCCCGCAGGCTGAACGTGCCCGGGCGCTCGGCGCGCCCGACCGGGACGTGGGCCACGCCGTTCGCGTCCAGTTGGGCGGTGAAGCTCCACCAGCCACCGCCGCCGTCGTACCGGCGCACCTCCACGGTGCCCTGGACGGCGACCCCGGGCGCCGACGTCACCCGGACCTCCGCGACCACCGGCTGCCCGACGGGCACGGTGGTCTCCGGGACGGTGACCGTGGTCGTCGACGGGGCCCGCACGACCAGCAGGGCCAGCCGGGTCTGGGCCGGCAGGTACCGCCGCTCCCCCGAGTACGTCACGTGCAGCGAGCGCCGCCCGGGCGGGATCGTCCGGTCGAGGGTGATCGTCGCGGTGCCCTTGCGGTCCAGGCGGCCGATCCCGACCAGCACGTCGGCGTCGAACACCCGGATGCTCCCCTGCGCCGTGGCGCCGCCCAGGTTCCCCACGACGGTGACGCGGACCGTGCCGGCGTCCCGGTAGGTGATCTGTGCCGGCTCCGCCGTCGCGGTGAGGGTCACGGGGGCCCGGTCCGGGCCCGCGGCCGGGACCTCGAGCTGGTTCGCCACCTCGACGTTGCCCGCCCGGTCGGTGCCCCGGTACGTCACCGTGGTCGCCGTGGCCCCCACCGGCACCGGCGCGGTGTACGCCGTCCAGGTGGTGCCGCCGTCCAGCGAGTACTGGATCCCGGCCAGTCCGGACGTCGGGTCCGTGCCGGTGAGGGTGACCCGGCGGGCGGCCGCGTCGAACGCGGCCTGGGTGACCGGCGCGGTGGCGTCGATCCGCACGGTGACCGACTGCACCGGCGCGGTGTTCCCGATCCGGTCGGTCGCCCGGAACTGGACCGTGTACTCGCCGTCCGCGGTGAGCCCGAGCGGGCCGGTCAGCGGCTGCCAGTCCGCTCCGAAGCCCGGCCCGGTCACCCGGACCTCCGGGACGACCGCGCCGTCGCGGTCGTCCGTCGCGGTCACCGCGACCTGGACGGCGCCCCGGTACCAGCCGCTCGCGGGCGCCGCGGGCGTCACCACGGCGTGGGTCACCGGCGGCGTCAGGTCGGGCACGATCTCCGGCGGCACGCTGGTGAGGGTGGGGACGACGGCCTTGATCGTCCCGTCGTCGGCGAACTCGAGCCGGTCGACCGTCGTCTCCCGGTGCGTCCCGTCACCGCCGGGGACGGCGAACCGGTGGTAGGCGATGTACCAGTCGTCGGTCCCCGGGACCTGCAGCACCGAGTGGTGGCCGGTGCCCTTGATGCCCAGCGACAGGTCCTTGGAGAGGATCACGCCGCGCTTGGTCCACGGGCCGGTGGGCGTCGGGCCGGTGGCGTAGGCGACCCGGTAGTTCTCGTCGCGGGTGTCGTTCTCCGACCAGGAGAAGTAATAGGTCCCCTTGCGCCGGAAGACGAACGACCCCTCGTTGTAGCCGGCCGGGGTGATGGTGCGCACCTTCGCCGGGTCGAACGAGACCATGTCGGGGTTGAGCGGGACGACGTAGGCGTTGCCGTTGCCCCAGTACAGGTACGACGTGCCGTCGGTGTCCGTGAACACGTCCGGGTCGATCATCTGCCCGGGGTAGGCGCCGGCGGCGACCAGGGGCTTGCCGAGGGCGTCCTTGAACGGGCCGGCCGGGGAGTCGGCGACCGCGACCCCCAGTTGGGCGTCGGCGCAGAAGTAGAAGTAGTACTTCCCGTTGCGGGCCGCGATCGTCGGTGCCCACGCCCGTGCGTCGGCCCAGCTGACGTCGGGTCCGAGGTCGAGGACGACGCCGCGGTCCGTCCAGTGGACGAGGTCGGAGGAGGAGAAGGCGTGGAACTGCGTGCCGGACCAGCCGGGGAACCCGTCCGTCGTCGGATACAGGTAATACGTGTCCCCGAACACCGCGATGTTCGGGTCCGCGTACAGCCCCGGCAGCACCGGGCTGCGCATCACCTGGGCCTCCACGGTCCAGGTGCGGGTCTTCCCGTCGGCACCGGTCGCGGTGTACGTCACGGGACGGCTGAGGTCGCGCGCCGTGCCCGAGGCCGGGGCGATCGTGGCGCCCGGGCTGAGCGTGAAGGTCGGCGCCAGCGCCGTGAGGGCCGTGCCCTCCTTCACCGGCAGGACGACGCGGCCACCGGGCTCGTCGACGATCGCCGGTACCTTCAGGCC
>DATDMG010000440.1:0-2265 GCA_036518955.1 Kineosporiaceae bacterium
TCGTAGGCACCGGTGTCGATGAGCCGGACCAGGGCGAGCTGGTCCAGGGTCGGGGGGAGGCCGCCGTCCTGCGCGGCCGCCAGGTCGTCGTGGAGGGACGCCGGGGCCACCATCCAGCCGAGGTGGACGCCGGGGCTCAGGGTCTTGCTCGTCGAGCCGAGGTACACGACGCACCCGGGCGCCCGGGCCGCGAGCGCCCCCACCGGACGGCGGTCGTAGCGGAACTCGGCGTCGTAGTCGTCCTCGACGACCAGCCGCCGTGCCGAGCCGTCCGCCGCGCTGGCCCAGTCGATCAGGGCGAGGCGGCGCTGCGCGGTCAGCGGGACGCCGGTCGGGAACTGGTGGGTGGGCGTGACGAAGACGGCGTCGACGTCCTCGTCGCCGGCCAGCCCGGCCAGCCGCTCGACCTGCATGCCGCCCGCGTCGACCGGGATCGGGACGACGTCCAGGCCGCTGCGCCGGGCCAGGTCGCGCATCCGCGGCCAGCTCGGATCCTCGACGGCGATCCGCCGGGCACCGCGGGCGCGGAGGGTCCGGCACACCAGGGCGACGGCGTGGCGCACGCCCTGCGTCACGTGCACCCGGTCGGCGTCCACGTCCAGGCCCCGCACCCGGCGCAGGTAGCCGGCCATGGTGGCTCGAAGGGCGGGCGCGCCCGCGGGGTCGGGGTAGCCGAGGTCGGCGTCGGTGGCCGCGGCCAGGGCCCGGGTGAGCGCCGCTCGCCACTCGGCGCGGGGGAACGACGAGAGGTCCGGGAGGGCCGGGGAGAGGTCCGGGAGGGCGCTGGTGGCCGGCGCCGACGTCGCGGTGGGTTCCGCGGGGGCGGTGACCGCCGGAGCCGTCACCGGCGGCCCGGCCACGACGGTTCCGGAGCCGACCCGGCCGGTCAGGTACCCCTCGGCCTTGAGCTGGTCGTACGCCTCGGTGACCACCCAGCGCGAGACGCCCAGCTCCTCGGCCAGCACCCGGGTCGGCGGCAGCCGGTCACCCGCCCGCAGCCGGCCGTCGTTGACCTGGGCCCGGAGCGCGGCCGCGAGCCGGTGGTGCGCCGGCCCGGGACCGGTCGGTTCCCAGGTCAGGAACAGACCGGTCGCCCGATTGGTCTGGTCCATTGGCATGAAGGTGGACTGTACACCCGGGCCGATTTCCACCTACGGTGGAGCGTGTCACCGCTTGGCGCGAGGCGTCGCCACGGTCCCGAACCCGTACATGAAGGTCAGGTCACCCATGTCTGAGTCCGCCAACCCCGGGTCCATCTCCTCCGGTCGGCCGGTCACCGGCACGACCCGTGTCAAGCGCGGCATGGCCGAGATGCTCAAGGGCGGGGTCATCATGGACGTCGTCACCCCGGAGCAGGCAAAGATCGCGGAGGATGCCGGGGCGGTCGCCGTGATGGCCCTCGAGCGAGTGCCCGCGGACATCCGGGCCCAGGGCGGGGTCGCCCGGATGAGCGACCCGGACATGATCGAGGGCATCATCGGCGCCGTCTCGATCCCGGTCATGGCGAAGGCGCGCATCGGGCACTTCGCCGAGGCGCAGGTCCTGCAGGCGCTCGGTGTCGATTACGTCGACGAGTCCGAGGTGCTCACCCCGGCCGACTACGCCCACCACATCGACAAGTGGCAGTTCACGGTTCCGTTCGTGTGCGGCGCGACCAACCTGGGCGAGGCGCTGCGCCGGATCACCGAGGGCGCGGCGATGATCCGGTCCAAGGGCGAGGCGGGCACCGGCGACGTCTCGAACGCCACCCAGCACATGCGCGGGATCCGGGCCGAGATCCGCCGGCTCACCTCGATGAGCTCCGACGAGCTGTACGTCGCGGCCAAGGAGCTGCAGGCGCCGTACGAGCTGGTCAAGGAGGTCGCCGAGGCCGGCAAGCTGCCCGTCGTCCTGTTCACGGCCGGGGGCATCGCGACGCCTGCGGACGCCGCGATGATGATGCAGCTCGGCGCCGACGGTGTCTTCGTCGGGTCCGGCATCTTCAAGTCCGGCAACCCGGCGGCCAGGGCCGAGGCGATCGTCAAGGCGACCACCTTCCACGACGACCCGGACGTGATCGCCACGGTGTCCCGTGGTCTGGGCGAGGCGATGGTGGGCATCAACGTCGACGACATCCCGCAACCGCACCGACTGGCCCACCGCGGCTGGTGACCCTCCCGGCGTCTAGGCTGGGCGGATGCCTCTGCTGGGTGCGCATGTCGACTCCGCCGACCCGGTCCGTCATGCCGAGGAGGTAGGGGCGGAGGTCGTCCAGGTCTTCCTGGC
>DATDMG010000441.1:0-2261 GCA_036518955.1 Kineosporiaceae bacterium
ACCTGGAGTACGCGTTCTCCTGCATGGGCTACGAGCTCGCCGGGCCGTGGGGGGCCGCGATGGCCCGGGCCCGGACGCATCCCGACGGGGTGGTGACCGCCCTCCTCGGCGACGGGTCGTACCTGATGCTCAACGCGGAGCTGTACTCCGCGGCGTTCGCGGGGGTCGGCTTCGTGGCCGTCGTCTGCGACAACGGCGGGTACGCGGTGATCCACCGGTTGCAGACGGGCCACGGGGCCGACGGGTTCAACAACCTGCTCGCCGACGCGCGAGGGCCGGGGGCCGCCGGCCTGCGGGTCGACTTCGCGGCGCACGCCCGGTCGATGGGCTGCTCGGCCGAGGACGTCGCCGCGGACGCCGGTGTCGGCGAGCTGCGGGCTGCGTACGCCCGGGCTCGCGAGGCGGCGGTGACCACCGGCCGGCCGGCCGTCGTCGTCTGCCGGACCCACCCCGGCACCTGGACCGAGGCGGGCGCGTGGTGGGAGGTCGGCGTCCCGGCGGCACTCGCCGGCCACACCGGCTACCAGGAGGGCAAGGCGGCGCAGCTGCGCTGGCTCGGCGAATGACGTCGGCGGCGGCCGGTTCGCCTCAAGGTGACGCCGGCGGCGTCCGATGTCACACGGGTGAGGGGTCACCAGGTGCTCAGGGCGGGCGCGTTCGGGGTCGTCGCCGTGGTCGGGGCGGCGCTACCGGTGACCGCGGCGCTGGTGGACGTCGGCGCCCCGGCCTGGTCCTGGTGCGGTGTCGGCACCGCGCTGACGGGGGTCGCGTACGGGCTGCACCGACGGGCGCTCGCCACGGCGGTGGAGCGGGCCCGGATCGAGGTCGTCGCCGAGATCGCCGAGATCGGCGAGCGGGTCGTCGCCGGCCCTGTGGTCGAGCCGTCGCCGCACGAGCGGTCGGGCCTGGTGGCCGGCCTGCCCAGGCCCCGGCAGGCGCCTCGTCCGGAGCAGTCCCGGACGCAGCTCGAGCGGGTCGTCTCCCGGCTGGTCGCCGGCGCCCGCAGTGCCGCCCTCACCGGGTACGGTTCGGCGGGACTCGGTGCCGGGGACACGGCCGGGAGCCGGTACGAGGACCCGCTGACCGGGTTGCCCAACCGGACGGCTCTGCTCCGGCTCGCGGCCGAGGCGGTGCAGGTCGCTGGTCCGGACCACCCACTCTCCGTCCTGGTCATCGACCTGGACCGGTTCAAGGACGTCAACGACAGCCTCGGTCACCTGGTCGGCGACCACCTGCTGGCCCGGGTCGGCCCGCGGCTGCGCGCCGTCCTGCGCCCGACGGACACGATCGCTCGGCTCGGTGGTGACGAGTTCGCCGTCCTGCTGCCCACCGCCGGCCAGGACGGCGCCCGTGTGATCGCCGACCGGCTCGTCGAGGCGATGGACCCCCCGTTCGAGGTGGACGGTATCCAGCTGCACGTCGAGGCCTCGATCGGGATCGCGGTCAGCCACCGCGGCGGCCGCACCGAGACGACTCTGGTCGAGGGGCTGCTCCGCGAGGCGGATATCGCGATGTACCGGGCGAAGGACGAGCGCAGCGTCGTCGCGCAGTTCGACCCGGAACGGGACGGCGGGCAGAACCGGTCCCGGCTGGAGCTGTCCGCCCAGCTCCGCCGGGCGATCGCCGAGGACCAGCTGGTGCTGCACTACCAGCCGCTCGTCGACGTGTTCGAGGGCCGGCTGGTCGGTGTCGAGGCGCTGGTCCGCTGGCAGCACCCGGAGCGGGGGCTGCTGCCGCCCGGAGTGTTCCTTCCGCTGGCGGAGTCCACCGGCTTGATCGTGCCGCTGAGCCGGCAGGTGCTGACGGCCGCCGTCGCGCAAGCGGCCTCGTGGCGCGGAGCCGGGCATCCGGTCGCGATCGCGGTGAACCTGTCCCCGCGCTGGCTGCAGCACTCCGACATCCCGAGGATCGTGTCCGCCCTCCTCGAGGAGCACGCCGTACCGCCCGAGCTGATCCGGTTGGAGATCACCGAGAGCGTCGTGCTCAGCCAGCGGGAGCACGCCCTGGGCCAGCTCGAGCAGCTCCGGGCGATGGGCATCGGGCTGTCCCTGGACGACTTCGGCACCGGCTACTCGTCGATGACGCACCTGCGCAACCTGCCGGTCGACGAGCTCAAGGTCGACCGTGGCTTCGTCCACGCGATGACCACCAGCCAGCAGGACGCCGTCATCGTCCGGGCCGCGATCGAACTGGGCCACAACCTGGGCATGGACGTCGTGGCCGAGGGCATCGAGGACGCCGACACACTGGCCGAGGTGGTC
>DATDMG010000442.1:0-11957 GCA_036518955.1 Kineosporiaceae bacterium
ACACCGCCCCACACAGACCGAACACACGGCGCCGGGACATCACATTCAGATCCATCACAGACTCCTCGCGGTGGGCCATCGAACGCGATACAACAATATCGATCTGGTCGGTCGAGATTATCAGGAACAGACCTGCGTCACCACCCCCGAGCAACCCACGCGCCGAGAGCCCCGACTCGCTCGGTCGCGCCGGGGCGCGAAGGGAGCGGCGATGCTCCGTGCCCGGGGGATTGGTATCGGCCGGGCACGGAGCCCACCCTGATCATCCCCCCGGACGGGACCGTCACCTACGCCAGGCCCGCACTGGAAACGGTGCTCGGCACCAACCCCGAGACCGCGGTCGGCCTACCGGCGCTCGCCCTCGCCGCGCTGACCGGTAGCGCGCCCGGCGCCCGCGCGAAGCCGGCGACGAGCTGTTCCTGTTCAGCGATCGAGGCCAACGCGAAGTTCACGGTGACGACCTCGACGAGCACGGCCTGCCCGTCCCGGCCCAGATCGATCACCCCGTCCGGTCGCTCGGCACGGGCGGGCAGCCGCAGCGGTGCCGGTAGCGGCCTCGTGCTGGTGAGGTGGGGTCGAGCCAGGTTGGTGCCGGCGCCACTCGCCCTGGCCACCCAACCATCCTGGCCGTTCGAGTGCACCATCGGCGGCGATGACGGGGCGGCGGCCGCGCGGCTCAGAGCACGCCCTTGCGGGCCCGCAGCATCTCGACGAAGGCCTCCACTCGGGTGCGGTGCTGCTCCAGCGACTCGGACTTGCCCAGTTCACTGCTGCTCAGGTACGCCGTCGGCAGACCGGTCTCGGCCTTGACCGAGTCGGCGATCAACCGGGCCACCGCGGACTGGAAGTTGCAGCCCCACTGGTAGATGAACAACAGCCCGTCCGAGCGGGTGCGTCGGGTCTGCTCCGCGGTCCAGACGGCCCGGGCCTGCGAGCCCTGCTCGTAAGGCCAGGAGAGGGTCTGCGTAGCCAACCCCAGGTAGGGGTCGCCGTCCTCGGCAGCGTCCGTGACAGTCTCGCTCCAGCCGTCGTCCTTGCCGACCACCACGCCCCCAGCGCCGTCGACGACGTTCGGGTCCGCGGTGACACAGGACCCGCAGACGAACAGCCGGACCGGGTCGGCGGCGAGGCCGTGCCCCCGCACGCCGGACGCCGCGCGGGCCTTCACCTCGGTGATCGCGCTGTCCAGCACGCTGATCACCGCGGTGGGGTCGAGCGAGGGCTCGTTGCCGAGCAGCGAGATGTTCTGCCGGTCGATGCTGTTGGTGGGCGGGATCGGCGCCGCCTGCCAGGCGTCCTGGAACTCACGCGCCAAGCGGCGCAGCCGGTTGTGCCGCGCGATCTCCGCCCGGAGGTCGTCGTCGGTCGTCCGCCGACCTGTGCGGGCGTCGATCGTGGTGACCAGGCGGCGCAGGTTGTCGGCCACGTACTGGTAGGCCCACGGCTTGTCGACGGCGTCACCGATCGGGTAATCGACCAGCAGCAGCTCGGCGCCGTGGGTGCCGCTGCGGTGCGACTCGGTCAGGTAGGCCATGTCGGAGCAGCGCAGCGCCAGGTTCGGCGCGACGAAGTCCACTCGTAGCACGCCCTCGTGCAGGATGCCGTGGGCTCCCACTTGGTGGCAGGCGTCGACGCTGATCCGGCGGCGCCCCGCCTCCAGGTGGTCGTTGCCGATCACGTCGGAGCCACGCAGGCCCAGTCCCTCGTTGGCGTTCCGGGCCCAGACGTAGATGTAGGCCGGCCGAAGCGGGACGGCGCCGGCGGCGAAGTAGGGCTCGAAGTGCTGGCCGCCCTGGATCATGACGATCGGTCTGCCCGCCGCCCTCGCGGCCTCGATCCGGTCGTACAGCGACAAGGTCAGGTACGCAGCCTTCAGGCCGGAGACGAACTCGACGTCCTCGGAGATTCTGGCGATGTTGTTCCCGCTGAGGTCGAACGCGTACGGGAACCGCAGCGGCGCCTCCTCGGTCAGGAATCGCCAGATCTCGTCCGTGGAGACCACCCGGTCGGAGAACACGATGGGTCCCGACGCGTCCAGTCGTGGCTTGACGTGCTCGGGCAATCGGAAGACCCGGTCAGGCGTTGTGAGCGGCATCCGTCCACTCCTTCGGCGGGTAGGCTGTCTCGATCATTTCCAGGAAGGCGTCGATCCGGGTCCGGATGCCCTCGGTGTCGCTGGAGGCGTACTCGGTGTGGATCTCCAGGAACGGGATCTGGTTGCCGAGCACCTGCTTGGTCTCGTTGGCCTTGAACGTGATCGGGTCGCAGTAGCGCAGCGAGTGGTAGATCACGCCCTCCGCCCCGGCCTCCCGGTAGGACGCCTCGATGTTGGCCAACCGCCGGTCGCCCGTGAGAGTCAGGTGCGGCAACGCCGCACAGGGCACGCGGTCGAGGTAGGCGTCGGCGAGCGCGTCCAGCGTCGGCTCCTTGACGACGAGCTGGCGCGCCGGTCGCAACCCGGTGCACAGGTCGTCTCCGACGATCCGTGCCCCCAGCTCCTCGACAAGGTCAAGGATCTTGGTGTCGCCGGGGGAGATCACGCTTCCGGCCAGGAACAGTCGGATCCGGTCGTCGAGCTCGGCGACCGGCTCGGCCGCCAGGGCCGTCGCCTCCGCCAGCAGGTCCTCCAGCAAGTCGGCGTACTCTCCCCGGTCCAGCACGAATCCTGCGTGCACGGTTTCGAAGACCGTGCGCCAGGAGAGCACCTCGGGATGGGCGGCCTGCAGGTCATACAGCCGCCGGATGGCGGTCCGGGTCCGGGCCAGCAGGTCCACGGTGGTGGTGAGCCGTTCCGGCGTGACCGGTTGCCCACCGATCGCGCCGAGACGGTCGGCGAGGGCTGCCACCTCGGCGCGGAAGTAGGCGCGTCCTTCGTCCGAGGTGAAGTTGCGCGGTACGCCGAGGATCTCGACCCGGCGGCCGAAGAAGCTCTCGATGACCTCGCCGAGCCGGTAGATCTGCGGGCAGGTGGCGGCGACCAGCACGGTGTCGACGTGCTCCGCCCAGGCCGACCGCAGCGCGCCGACCCCTGACCGGGCGCCCTCCTCGGAGTCGTCCACACCCTCCGCCTCGCCGGCCGCCCGGGCGAAGACCCCCACGTTCTGTCGCACGAACGGGCAGTTCTGGTGCGAGATGTACCGCCCACCCAGTTCCACCAGGCGCTCGTCGCCGCCGGAGCCCAACCGCACCGGCACGAGACCGGCGGCCAGCACGAGCTCCTCCGGGACGTTGCAGCAGAAGTAGCCCACCACCGGCGTGCCCGCGGCACGCGCCGCGGCCAGCTCGGCGGGCCGTCGCCGCAGGGCCTCGCAGAGCCGGTCGATCGTGGCCGGGCTCATGCGACCGGCTCCTTCGCCAGCTGCACCACGCTGGCCTGCAGCGGACGACGGCGCCGCGCGGACCGCTGCGGGGTGCCCCGCTCGGCGCGGGTCCCCCGGGAGGCCAGGACCGCCGCGCCCAGCGCCCCGAGCAGCTGCGGGTCCCGGTCGGGGATCGTCACGAAGTCCGCGTGCAGCACCTGCTGCAGCGCGGCGACCAGCCCGGTGTTCTTGGCTCCCCCTCCGGAGAACAGGAAGTCCTGCTCCAGGCCCACCCGGTGCAGCAGCCCGGCGATCCGCCGGGCCACCGCGTGGTGCACCGCGGCGATGATGTTCTGCGGCGTCTCCCCGCGCGCCAGCAGCGAGATGACCTCCGACTCGGCGAAGACGATGCAGGTCGAGCTGATCGCGATCTGCTCGTCGGCCGTCAGCGAGAGCGGGCCGAGGTCCTCCAGCCGGACGCCGAGGATGCGGCTCATCAGCTCCATGAACCGGCCGGTTCCCGCGGCGCACTTGTCGTTGAGCGCGAAGTCGCGGATGTGCCCGTCCTCGTCCAGCCCGATGACCTTGCAGTCCTGGCCACCGATGTCGATGATCGTGCGAGTCCGCGGGTTGATGAAGTGGGCACCGGTGGCGTGGCAGGTGATCTCGGTGACGGTGGCGTCGGACCATGGTGCCGACACCCGGCCGTACCCGGTGGCCACCACCTGCGTGATGTCGCTGCGCTCCAACCCCGCGGCGGCGAGCGCCGAGGTCAGTACCTCGTAGCCGCTCTCCTCGGGCTTCGGCCCGGTCGGTGCCAGGGCGTGCCCGGTGATCCGTCCGTCGATCAGCACCACGGACTTGGCCGACTGCGACCCGACGTCGACGCCGGCGAAGGCCCGACCAGCCAGCGCGGGTGTGTGCAAACCCATCCTGTGCTCCTCGTTTCTCCTCGTTGGTGCGCGGCGGCCGTCCGGACGCCGGCAGTGCTGGGTGGTCATGGCCGTGCGGGACTGCACGGCTGATCGCTCGTGCGCCTCTCGACGGGAAAGGACGCGCTGGGCGGAACAGCCCGCGCTCAAGGGAGGAACCACTGGCTGAGGTCCACCTCCTTCTTCGCGAACTGGTTGGCGACCAGGAACTGCGCGGTGCCGTCGATGAGCTTGCGACCCTCGGGCGTGAAGGCAGCCTTCGGGTACTGCGGGAGGGCGGCCGTCACCTGGGCGACGTCGAGCGGGATGCCCTGGACCTGTGCCTGGAAGGCGTAGTAGTCCGCGGCGTGGGCGGCGGAGTCGTCAATGGCGGATTCCCTGCCCTTGCGCCACAGAGCGGGCAGCTGCGGGTGCGCCTTCAGCGCGGCCTCGGTGATCACTGTGACGCCGGTGCCGAGCAGGTCGGGGTGGTCGGCCGACGCCTTGTCGATGACGCGGTAGCCCTTCTTCTGCAACAGGATGCCGTTGGTCGCCGTCGCGGCCACCGCGGCGACGTCACCACGGTCCAGCGCAGCCTTCTGGTCCGGCGGAGGGACGATATTGACGAGCTTGACCTTGCCGGTCAGGCCCTTGAGCGTCAGGACGCCGCGCACGTACCGGTCGATGTAGGAGCCCTGGGCCACCACGACCGTCTTTCCCGCCAGCTTGTCGACCGTCGTGGGACCGTTGGCGGCCGTGACGATCCACGCGTCACTGCCGACGGAGGACTGGGCGATCACGCGGGTGTCCAGACCGGCCGCCTTGCCCACCAGGGCAGGGGTGTCGCCGTAGATGCCGATGTCCAGCAGCCCGGCCTGCAAGGCCTGGTTGAGGTTCGGCCCGTTCGGGAAGGCTGTCAGGGACAGCTGGTCCACTCCGCCGACGGTCAGCACCGCCTTCAGCGATCCCTTGGCGTAGGAATACCCCTCGGGACCGGTCCAGTTCTGGTTCGTCGAGATGAACCCCACCCGCAGCGAGTAGGCGGTCGACGCGGACCCGGTGGCTGCTACCGGCGCGGAGCCGACGGAGCCGCTGCCCCCGCAGCCGGCGACGAGCCCGACGAGCCCGACGACGGGCAGCACGGTGAGGGTTCGGATCAAGCTCCGCACGATGTGCGGACGGTGTGGTGAGCCATGGGCCGCCGGGTACATCAGTCTCCTCGGAGTGTCTCTGTCGGGTGGGTAGTGGTGGAAAGTCAGGCCCTGGAAGGGCCGCTCGGGGGCGGAGGCCGGAGGCTGTCAGCTGCTCGCCCCCGGCTCGGGCACCAGCACCCCGAGCTCGCCCAGCAGCGTCTGCCGCAGTTCGATGAACAGCCGCGAGTCGCTGTCCCGCGGCCGGGGCAGGCCGACCAGGACATCGCACGCGATCCGGCCGTCGTCCAGCACCAGGGCTCGGTCCGCGAGGAGCAGCGCTTCGTCGACGTCGTGGGTGACCAGCAGCACCGAGGGCCGGTGCTCCTGCCACAGCGCGGCGACGAGCGCCTGCACCTTGCGCCGGGTCAGGGCGTCGACGGCGGCAAAAGGCTCGTCGAGCAGCAGAAGCTCCGGGGTGCGGACAAGGGCCCGGGCCAGCGCGGCACGCTGGGCCTCGCCCCCGGACAGCGTCAGGGGCCAGGCATCGGCCCGCTCCAGCATCCCGACCTCGGCGAGCGAGGCGAGCGCCGCCTGCTTCCGGTCGAGGCCCGGCAGCCCGAGCGCGACGTTGCGCCACACCCGTTTCCAGGGCAGGAGCCGATGTTCCTGGTAGACGACGGCACGCCGGTCCGGCACCTCGATGGTCCCCTCGGCCGCGCCGTCCAGACCCGCCACGATGCGCAGTAACGTGCTCTTGCCCGACCCGCTGGCCCCCAACAGGGCGACGAACTCCCCGCGCGCGACGTCCAGGTCGAGGTCCGCCAGCACCGTCCGGCGATCGAACGAGCGCCGCACCTGGCGCAGCCGCACCACGGGAACCGAGACGTCGCGGAGACCTCGACGGGATGCGTCGCCGGCCGAGCTCCGTCCGCGGTCAGTGCGTCCGGCCCGGGCCATCACGCCACCCCGATGCCGCGGTGCCAGGCGAGCGCGACCCGCTCGAGCAGGCGCAGGCCGACGTCGGCGAGCAGTCCCAGGGTGGCGTAGATGACCAGGACGACGAACATCTGGTCGGTCCGAAGGAACTGCTGGGCGTCCGTGAGCAGGTAGCCGAGCCCGGCATCGGTCTTGATCGCTTCAGCGATCACCAGGCTGAACCACGCAACCGCCACCGCCTGGCGGATCCCGACCAGGATGTGCGGCAGCGCACCGGGTAGCACCACGTGCCCGATCACCCGGACCTGGCCGAGCCCGAACGAGCGGGCCGCCTCGACGTACCGGACGTCGATGTTGCGGATCCCGTGGTAGGTGTTCAGGTAGAGGGGGCCGAAGGTCGCGAACGAGATCAGCGCGGTCATCGCGGTGTCGCCGATGCCGAACCACACGATGAACAGCGGGACCAGTGCCGCCACCGGTACCATGCGGATCGCCTGGTACGGCGGGTCGAAGAGGTCCTCGCCGATGCGGAACAGCCCGGCGGCCGTCCCCATGGCCAGGCCCGCGCCCGCGCCGAGGGCGAAGCCACGCGCCACCCGGTGGAGCGAGACGCTCAGGTTGCCGGTGATCAGCCCGGTCTCCTGCAACCGGGTGAACGCCGCCCAGACCTCGCCGGGACTGGGGATGTTGCCGTGCCACCAGTGGTCGGCCGCGCTGTACTGCCACAGCGCGATGATGAGGATCAGGCCGGTGCATCTGCGCAGCAGTCGCGGTCCGCGTCGCGCCGCGGCGGTCCCCACCGCGTGCAGCGCCGTCGCCGCCGATGCCTTCCCGGATCGGCGGTGCGTGATCTCAGGGTGCGTCCGGGCACCGGGCACCCACGAAGTGTCCGCCGGCGGTGAGGGCCGGGGCGGGTCGGACGCCGGAGTGACGGCGGCGCGGTGATCTATGTCGGTCATCATGGGTGGGCCTCCACGAGGTGGTCGACGAGCATGCCGTTGGCGCGGGGTGGCCTCGGTGCTGATCGGAATCGTGCTGATCGGCGTCGTGCTGATCGGCGTCGTGCTGATCGGCGTCGTGCTGATCGGCGTCGGGGGGACGGGTACGCAGGCAGGTGTCACCGTCCGGGTGCCGCAGCCTGTCGGTGCGGACGCGTGAAACTCCCGAACGTGGGTCCGGGTCTGCGCGGCGCCGCCCTCCACCGGTATCGGTGGCGGCGCGTCCCGAACCCGGGCGTCGTCGGAACCTGCTGGCGCAGTCGTCGTCGGCTGCCGCTTCCATGGCCGGTCGGGCCAGGACGGCCGCAGGTCGAGCGGTCCTGATGTCAGGCCGGCATCTTGGGCCGTGGGTGTTTCACGTCACCTCCATCGATCCCGGCGGTAGCACCTGTCCGGGAGGACCCGAATGGTTGCTGCGGCGTCGACGAGCCAGGTCTCTCGGCCGCTCTGGATGGTTGTGCACAAGGTTAATCCAGAAGGTGCTGGCGGTCCATCAGCGGGAGATTCTCTTCGTCGATTTCGCGACTACTCCCCAGCACTGACCACCACAAAGACCAGCGCGAAAGCCGACCTCGGTTACCCGGACCTCACGCTTCCCCACCCCGTAGAGGGCGCGCCCACGCACAGGAACGAGCAGTCGCCCACCGGAACCGCCGAGCCGGTATTATTGACCTATTCACTCATGAACTCTGGAATCATCCCGGCCCGGCACCCGTCGGCCGCCCCGATCCCCGTCCCTCGAGAGGTCATGCATGGCGCCGACGACTCCCGCCACCGCTTCCGGTCTGGACGACGCCCCCACGTGGGCCGACGACGGGGAACTGGACCGCTTCGAGGCCGCTGTGGCGAGGTTCGCCACGGACGGAGAGGATCCGGAGACGTTCCGCCGGTTGCGCATCTGGCACGGGGTCTACGGCCAGCGCGACAGTGACGCGCACATGATCCGCGTCAAGGTCCCCGGCGGCGCCCTCGCCGCGGACGCGCTCGACGCGCTCGCCGACGTCTGCGATCGCCACGGCCGTGGCTGGGGCCACGTCACGACGCGGCAGAACGTCGAACTGCACTCCGTCCCCCTGCCCGACGTCGTCCCGGCGCTGCGACGGCTCGCCGCCGGCGGGCTCACCAGCCGAGAGTCCGGCGGGGACACGGTCCGCAACGTGACGGCCTGCCCGCTGGCGGGTGTCTGCCGCACGGAGGTGTTCGACGTCAGCGCAGCGACCGAGGTGCTGGCCCGGCACTTCCTGCGCAATCCGCTGACGCAGAGCCTCGCCCGCAAGTTCAAGATCGCTCTGTCCGGGTGTGCCGCCGACTGCGCGCTGGCGGTGATCCAGGACGTCGGCGTGATCGCTGCCGAGCGCGAGGGGCGGCAAGGCTTCCGGCTGGTGATCGGCGGAGGCCTGGGCACCGATCCGCGACTGGCCGAGCCGCTCGAGCCGCTGACCGACCCCCGCGACCTCGTCGTCACGGTCGAGGCCCTGCTGCGAGTCTGGGACCGGGAGAATGTTGACCGCACCCGCCGGGTACACGTACGGGTCCGCAACCTCGTGCAGCGCCTCGGCGCGCAGGCGGTGCGGGAGAAGGTCTTCGCCGAGCGCGCGCGGCTGCGCTGCTCCGCGACCCACCGGGACGGGACACCGGAGCAGCTGATCCCCCCGCGCCGCCCACGCCCGTCGTCGCCGCGCCACACGGACAGCGCCGCGGCCGAGGTCCGGGCCGAGGTCCGGGCCGAGGTGCGGGCCTGGATCGCGCGATGCGCGGTGTCGCAGCGGCAGCCCGGCCTGTTCGCCGTCCACGCCACCACCCGCCTCGGCGACGTGACCACCACGCAGTGGCGCGCCCTGGCGGCCGCCTCCCGGGAACTGGGCCTGACGTGGCGCACCACCATCCGGCAGAACCTCGTCGCCCTCGACGTCGCCGAACACCACCTGCCCCGCCTGCACGCGCTGCTCTCCGCAGCCGGACTGGCCACCTGCGGTGAAGGGACGGCCGCCGGGATCGTCAGTTGCCCGGGCACCGAGACCTGCAACCGTGCTCTCACGGCGAGCCGCGGCGTGGCCGCGGCGACCATCGACGCGCTGTTCGCCGCCGGGCTCGCGCAGGCACCGGTGACCGTCAACGTCTCGGGCTGTCCCAACTCCTGCGCCCAGCAGCAGATGGCCGACATCGGCCTGTCCGGGATGATCCGTCGCGCCTGCGACGCCGGGGCGGTCGAGGCTTCCGGGTACCGGATCCTGCTGGGCGGCGGCAGCGACACCGACGGCGCGAGCCTGGGCCGGTACGTGGCGCGGACGGTGGCCCGGCGCGCCCCGGACGCCGTGGTGGCGACCGTGCGCCGGTACCTCGACGAGCGGCAGGACGGCGAGGGCTTCCGGACCTGGATGGATCGCACGGGCACCGCCGAGGTAGGGGCCTGGCTCGCCCCCTTCGATCCCCTCCGCGAGCCCGCGGTCGACCCGGAGCTGCTCACCGATCTGGGGCCCGACTCGTTCCGGGTGGCCGCAGCCCGCAGCGAGTGCGGAGCCTGAGGCGCAGCCACACAGTTGAAGCGGCCGTCGACCCGTAGCCGCGGGTGCCATAGAGCTGGGTCTCGGCGATCGCGTCCTGGACTCTCCGCTTGGGCCGGAACCCGTAGCCGACCGGCAAGAAGTCGGCCTCCAAGATCGGTTCCAGCACCGGTTTCAGCACTGTCGGTGCGCCTATCCCGACCAACCGACTGGGGTGTCGGCGGGCCGGGAGCCACGGACAGGTGGTTCCCGCGTTCACCATGTTTCGCTCGTCGAAGTAGGAGCCCGACCGTGTCCCGGCGGCCTCGCCATGGGTACGCCGCAGCCCTTCCCCATGGCCTCCCGGAAGCCCAACCTGAAAGTTCCGTGAGTTCCCTCCACAACGACGAACAGAGGGACGCACCGCACCCGGCCCATATCCGCCAGATGTGAGCCGGTGTCAACGTCAAGGACTTGACGATGTCGGTTCCTCGCGTACTCCTCTCCGTCACGCTTTGCCGGACCGCACCATCTGGCAGTGCTGACACGTCCCGGCGTGGTCGGGGCTGCTCCCACCTTCCCCGGCACCACCCGGATCAGGCTGCGCTCAGCTACACCGACCTGCGACTACAAAGCCGGTGGCGGTGGCCTCTCACCTCCGCTCGAGAAACATGGCGCCTCAGTTTGAGCACTGGGCTGCTTCGCGGACGTGGGCAGACGCTACCTGGCTTCGGACGCGCAGGGGGCCGGTCGCGGGCGGGGTGGTCCGGGGTGGTCCGGGGTGGTCCTGGTCTGGGTGGGGTCGGCGGGCCGGTAGCGTTGTCGCGTGCCGGAGATGCCCGTGTGGCTGACCGTATCCCGCTGTGGCGCTGCTTGGTCGGAACCGGACGGTGTCTTCGCCGACCTGTTCCTTGAGGTGGGGTCGGATGGTCCGGCCTCCGAGGAGGGGGCGTGCACCTGCCCGGGGTGTCGGGCGGATGACGATCCAGGGTCGCTGCCGGTGGTGCGCCCAGTGTCTGACCAGGCCTTGGCCGCGGCGGCGAGTGCCAGCGCGCTGGTCGGGCGGGCTTGTGCGCTCGCACGATGGCTCGGCGCCGGGCGCGCGCTGACTCCGGCCAAGGTCCTGCGGCCCGCCGATGCCGCCGCGGCGGTGGCCTCACTGGGTCTGGACCGTCCGGTGCTGCCCACCGACGGCGCCGACGGTGCTGTGGACCCCAGGCCATTCGGGCGCTCGGTGGGCAGCAAGGGTCCCCGTGCCCGCAGCGCCAAGCACCTTCCGGCCTTGCACCCGATCTGGTCGGCGGCGTTGGCGGCCGGTCTGATCGAGCTTCGCGGGCAGAAGGCGGTGCCTGGCCCTGCCCTGGCGATCTGGCCGCAACCCACCCCGACCGGCCCTGACACCACCGAGCCCGCCCCCAGCCCTGTCGATGCCGACGCTGCCGCTGCCGCCGACGTGCAGGCCGATGCGGTGGTCGAGTACCGGCGGCTGGACTGTTGGGCCCGGCTGGTGGCCGGGTACCTGCGGGCTCACGCGGAGATGGAGCGGGCCGACGAGCTGTGGTTCGCCGGTCCACGCCAGGTGCTGCTGCCGGTGTCCGCCGTGCTGCTGTACACCGCGCACGATGCGCCATTGACGCCGGCGACCCTGGTCATGGGCTCGTTGACCGCGGCCGAGGATGACGAACTGGACCCGATGACCCTGCTGACTCTGCCAGAGCAGATCGCCCGCTGGACGGAGATCCTCCAGGTCTGGGCGACAGCAGGAGTCATCACGCTCTTCTCTGATGCGCCCGCGGCCTCAGGGGCCGACGGCGTCGTCACGGGCCCGTCGGTCATCGATGAGCTGGCGGACCAGTTGGAGCCGCTGATCGAGGAGCTTCGGATGGTGTTCCCCGGCGCGGGTCCGGTGCTGGGGTCGCTGCCGGACGCCCTGCGGCAGGGCCCCTTGGTCACGGTGACCCCGTCCGGGCGGGACCTGCTCGCGCGAGTGCTGCGCGGCCAGGGGCTGAGCGTGCCGACGGTCGGCGACCTTGCCGACACCCCGCCGGGAGAACTGCTGCTGGCGTTATCCGATCACGATCCGGAGGCAGCCGCCGAGGAGCTGCGGATCTGGCTCGACGCCCGCGGCGAGAACTGGTCGGCCGCACTGGGCGACGTGGTGGCCTCAGCGTCCGGCAAGGACGACGACGGCCCGCCA
>DATDMG010000443.1:0-13632 GCA_036518955.1 Kineosporiaceae bacterium
ACCCCCCGGGTCAGCCATTCGACGTCTGCCCGGCGCGTGAGCGTGACCGGGGCCAGAACGAGCTGGCTGACGCGGTCGGGGTGGCTCTGGGCGTAGGCCAGCGCCAGGGTGGAACCCCAGGAGCAGCCGTACACCAGCCAGGTCTGGATGCCCAGGTGCTCACGCAGCAGCTCGATGTCGTCGACAAGGTGCCAGGTGGTGTTGGCCGCCAGGTCCGCGCCCGGGTCGCTCGCGTGCGGGGTACTGCGGCCGGCGCCGCGCTGGTCGAGCAGCACCAGCTGGTACACCGCGGGGTCGAACATGGTCGTCATCCAGGCACCGGCCCCGGAGCCCGGGCCGCCGTGCAACGCGAGCGCCGGCCTTCCTGCCGGGTTGCCGTGCCGCTCCCAGTACAGAACGTGCCCATCACCGGTGGCCAGACGGCCAGATGCGTACGGCGTGCCGGTCGGAAAACGCATGCGGCCAGCAGATCACATCGCCCGTCCCACACTCCCCCGCCCAGCCCAGCGCCGTGCCCCAGCGGCCCCCAGCTCGCCGCGATCCACCCAGCCGCGCTCGTTACGGAACCCGGCCTCGCGCACCACCAAGGCGATCACGTAGCGTGATCGACGGACCGTCGACCATCTCGACATGTCGGCGCCAGATGGGTGTCGGCCCGACCGCCTGGTACGCCCTCTACGGTACGACCCCGCCGACGTCACCGACCGGACGATCGACCAGCCCTGGTACCGCACCAAGACCGAGCCGTCGTTCGAGGACATGATCCTCAAGCTGCGCAAGACCATCATCGCAGCCCGGTTTACGGGCGTTACCCCAGGCCAACCCGACCCCGACCTACTATTACGCGGCTACGCCCTGGCCTGCAACGCAGCAGCCGCGTAACCGCGAAACACGAGTGAGTACCGAACAGCAGTAACCCGCCCACACCACCTGGAGAACACGGGGACCTCATGACGACACCAGGACCGTCGTCCCCTGATCATCGTCATCGCGCGGGTCATCCTGGAGATGCCATCGAGGGAGACCGGCACCTGCCCGGCGTGACCGTAACGCCTCTTCCTCCGCCGTCGGACGACCACGAGGGAGTCCCATGATCACAATCGGACTACCCGGTGCGAGCCGGGCACGTGACATCGTTCGCCAATTCAACAAGCACCTGCTCAACCCGGCGATGCTCACGTTGGCCGGCAGGCGCTTCTGGTACGCCGCCGCGATCCACCACATCGGACGCCGCTCCGGCACGAGGTACATCACGCCGGTCGTCGCCGACGAGATCGACGGGGGGTACCTGGTACCGCTGCCCTACGGTACCGCCGTGGACTGGCTGCACAACGTCCAGGCCGCCGGGCACGCCACGCTCGACGTCCACGGTCGCACCGTCACCGTCACCGACCCTGAGGTGCTGACCGCAGTCGACGCCCTCCCGCTGATGCCGGCAACACGGGCGCGGCTCTGGCAGCTGCTCCGCATGGAGCACTTCCTCCGCCTCCGCCTCCAGACCCAGACACCCCACCGCACGCCACCACCATCCGGTGGGGAACCGGGTGAGCGACCGCGTGACGAACGCCCCGTAGCGACCCCGCTGCAGCCCTCGCCGTAGCCTTACCTCCAGCCAGGCGCTGCGCCCGGCTGACGCCGCCGGACCGGGCTGACGCTCGGTCGGACATCAGAGCGACACGGTGCGCTGAGGATCACTCGACGATGCCATCGCCACGCGGGCTCGCCACGGGCCGCGATCCCCACCACCCGCACCGGCCGGCCGCCCCGCTTCACCGGCTCCCCGGCTCACTGCGGTGCGGGAAGATCGGGGGCCCACCGTCCGTCGAGGGCGGCCGGGCGGTGTGTACGGTACGCGGAGGCCTCCATTCCCTCGCGCAAGATCAGTAGAGGGCGCGTTGGTCCATGACTTGGCGCGGGGCTGCTGGCGGCTGATCGCTTCGCTGGCGACGGGAGACGGTCCGAAACACCGTTGTCCCAAGAGCGCGCGTAGACGAAAGTGCAGGCCAGGGGCGGGTCGAAGGCGGTTTTGCAGACGGATCAACGCGTGCGCGTGATCTGCGGACATGTGCGCTCGGGGCGGCACGGCCACCCGCCACCGACACGCTCAGCCACTCGTGGGCTGGCCCCCCAGTCGGACTGACTGCGCAGGCGTTGGGTGGGCACTCGCGCCTGTTCGGGGCGCGGAGTGGATTTGGTCGCGTGGTGTGTTGGTGATGTTGCAGGATGTGTGGGTGGCTGGTCCGGTTGGTCCTGGTGACGTCGACGTCTCCGAAAAGGCGACTCTTGGCTCCAGTACCGGATGCCCGGAACGCCATCGCTCCGATGCGAGCGGCGTTCGCTGCATCCAGAGCTCCCAACACACCGCCGGTCGCTGTTGCCCCTGCGAGACCTCCAGCTGAGAAATGGGACGTCCCAGCATTGGACGCAGTACAGGCGCAAGCTCCCGTCGCCGCACCCACGGTGATGCCACACACAATAGTTGCACCACGGGCAGTTGCTCCCGTGACGGCCCCAATGGCGACCGCCCCGACCGGCTCAGGAAGGACTCGATCAGGTCCAGCAGCGGACGTACTGGTCGGCCCCGTTGACGCCCGTCATCGGCTGTCCGTTTCATTGCGGCTGGAGGATTCGTGACCGACTGCCCGTTGGCCTTCCCGGCGCCCGTCGCCTGCCGGCCGGCCGCGGGCTGCTGCCGCACCGCCGCGGCTGCTGGACCGCCGCGGGTTGCTGCTGGTTCGCCGTCTGCTGATTGGCGGCGTTGGCGGCCCGGTTTCGCGGCTGGTGGGGGTCAGCAACAGCAGCAGCAACAACAACAACAGCAGCAGCAGGTGGTAGCCATCTGTCCGTTGGCACCCATTGCCTGCTGGTTGGCTGCCGGCTGCTGGACGTTCACACCTGCTTGAGCGACGGCCTGGCCGTTCGCCGATACCTGGGCGCTGGCCACCGAACCGCTGGCGGCCATGGCCAGCTGAGGAGCCGCCGGCTGGGCGTTCGCGGCCTGCTGATTGGGCGCGGCCGGCTGCTGGCAGCAACAGCAACAACAGTCGGCGGCCATCTGCTGGTTGGCGGCGGCGTTGTTCGCCATATTCTGCTGGGGCGCCGTCTTCTTCTGCTTCGCGCCCGCCTTCTGCCCACCCGCCTTCTGCCCACCCGCTTTCTTCCCGGGCTTCGCGCCCGCGGGCGCCTGCTGGCAGGTGGCCATGGCCTGGTTGCCTGCGGCGGTGTTCGCGACCATCTGGCCGGCTCCGGCGTCGGCGCCCATCCGCGCCGTGTCGGCCGCCACCAAGGGGCCAGCGCTCGCTGCCGCGAGCCCGATCGGGTTCCTCAACCCGGGGAAGGTCGCGAATACGGCCACCGCGAGGACGGCGGGCAGCATGATGCCGATCAGCCATGACCTTGTCGACCGCTGACGTCGTCCGCCACGCCTCGGTTGCGTTCGATCGGAATGCCAGTCGTCGTCCCTCGACGATCTGCGCTGCGGCTCGTACATGTGGACCCCTTCGTTGACGTGTCAAAGCGAGAGCAAGACCGATGAACGCAGCCGACGCAGGACGCCCATCCACGCTGCGGCAACCGGCGCCTCGAACCCTGGGGGATCGAGCTCGAGACCTCGGCGGCTTGCCGGGCCGTGACGCCGTTCCCGGCAGTGCCCCCGCCGGCGGCGTTCTCCGAGTGTGCGCGGACGGCGCCGCGGCCGGCCTCTGTCGCCCTTCCCGGTCAGCTCTCCCTGCCGGCCCGACAGGCTCTCCCGATCAGCAGACGGCGGAACGGCGCCCACGGCCACTACCACCACGCCGGCCGCCGGGCCCCGTCCCGCATGCCGCGCCGCCGTCGACCGTCCTCGGCCGAGGCGAAGTGACCCCGCCCGACGCATTCGCCCGGTCCCGGTGCACCGGGCCGGTCGGTGCCCTCCCCCGATCGGCAGAGCGCAGTCGGGCGAGCCGGGAGATGAAGGATCACATCGTGCATCGCCATGCTCGGAGGGCCGGGCGACGTGCAGTACAGCGTCGCCGACCGGCATCACCGACGCCGAGGCCGGATGAGGCGATTCGCCTCATGCGGGAAGGGAGACCACACGCCATGAACGAGTCAGAGGTCCGCGTCGCGGTGATGCGCTATGCCAAGCAGTTCTGCCTTGTCGCGAAGGTGCAGGCTCTTCCGGGAGACCTGCTCTTCACCATCGACGGCAAGCTCACCAGAGTGCCGACCAGCCACTCGGTGCAGATCGATCGCGACATCCACATCGATCTGCCGGAGGGATACACGCACGCCGAGATCATGGATCGCTTCTTCTGGCGGTACATGAATCACAGCTGCGATCCGACCGCCGTGGTCTGCGGGCGCGAGGTGTTCGCGCTTCGCCCCCTTGCCCCCGGCCAAGAAGTCAGCTTCGACTACCACACGACGGAGTACGAGCTCGCTGAATCGTTCAGCTGCCACTGTGGTAGCCCCCGGTGCCTGGGACAGATCCGGGGCTTTCGGTTCTTGGCAGCCGAGGACCGGCAGCGGCTGCGCCCCTGGGTCGCCGATCACCTGCTCGACGGCCGGGACGACCCGGAGGACTCCCGGGGTGAAGGTGGGTGGACCGACCTGTGTCGCTGATCCCTTCCCCTGCGCTACCGGACCTCGACCGGCCCGAGGTCCTGTACGACTTCTTCGAGCAGGCCGTCCGGCGCTGGCCGCAGGCCCCGGCTCTCGACATCCCGCCCACCGCCGTCCGGGGCAGGCTGACGTTGACGTACGCGGAACTCTGGCGGCAATGTGAGCACTTGGCCGGTGCCCTGACCGAAGCCGGCGCCGGAGCCGCGGGCCAGATCATCGCCCTGCTGCTGCCGCGCACCACGGCGTGGCTCTATGCCGCCCAGCTCGCGACGCTGCGCGCCGGTCGTGCTTTCGTCTGCATCGACCCCTCGTTCCCCGACCAGCAGGTTCTCCACATCCTCCAGGACTCGGGCGCGGACGTCGTGGCGACCGATGACGCCGGTGCGGCGCGGGCGCGCCGGCTCGGTTACCACGGCGCGCTGCTCGTCCTGACCGGGCAGACGATGCAAGAACCGCAGCAGCCGCTGCCACCGCTGGCGCTGCCCCCCGTACCCGGACCCGACGCGCTGGCCTACGTCATCTACACCTCCGGCACCACCGGGCGCCCGAAGGGCGTGATGATCCCACATCGGGGCATCGTCAACTTGATCAGTTCAGACCTCCTCGAGTTCTCGCTCGGTCCGGGAGACCGGGTGGCCCAGGGCTCGTCGGCCGCCTACGACTCGTCCGTCGAGGAGATCTGGATGGCGCTCGCCTCGGGCGCCACGGTCGTGGTCATGGACGACGAGACCGTGCGGCTGGGTCCGGACCTGGTCCCGTGGCTGCACCGGGAAGGCATCACCGTGCTGTGCCCACCACCGACCCTGCTGCGCGCCACCGGGTGCGAGGCGCCGTGGGAGGCCCTGCCCCAGCTGCGGTTGCTCTACGTCGGGGGCGAGGCGCTGCCTCGGGACGTGGCGGACCTGTGGGCGCCGGGCCGGCGTCTGGTCAACGGGTACGGGCCCACCGAGTGTTCGGTGACCTGCCTGCGGCAGGACATCCGGCCCGGTGAGCCGATCGGCATCGGCCAACCGGTTCCCGGGACCGAGGCGTGGGTGCTCGACGAGAACCTGGTCCTGGTGCCGACGGGAACCCAGGGGGAGCTGTGCATCGGCGGGGCCGGACTGGCACTGGGATACCTCAACGCCCCCGAACTCACCGAGACCAAGTTCCTGGACCACCCCGTCCTCGGCCGGATCTACCGCACCGGAGACCTGGTGCAGAAGGAACCGGACGGGACGTTCTCGTACCACGGCCGGATCGACGGGCAGGTGAAGCTGCGCGGGTACCGGATCGAACTGGAGGCCGTCGAGACGTGGCTCGCCCGGTTCCCAGGAGTGCGCGAGGCAGCGTGCCGGGTCCAGGGTGAGGGCGTGGCGGCCGCCTTGGCGGCTCATCTGGTGCCGGCCGACCCCGAGCGTCCGCCCCGCGTCGAGGACCTCGTGCGCCACCTGGGCGAGCAGCTTCCGGCGTACATGGTGCCGACCCTGTTCGCCGTGGCGGAGGAACTGCCGCGCGGCGCGAGCGGCAAGGTACGCCGAAACGACCTGCCCCTGCTCGCCGGACGCACGGCACGCGGGGTGGCGCCGGCCCCGCCGCCGGGAGCCGAGCCGGACGACGCCACCCGGCACGCCATCTCCGAGGCGGTGCGGTCGGTGCTGGCGCTGCCCAGCCGGCCCGCCGTGGACGAGGATTTCTTCACGGACCTCGGCGGCAGCTCGTTGCACGCCGCAATGCTGATCTCGCAGTTGCGGACGGATCCGGCCACGGCCGTCCTCACCGTCCGCGACGTGTACGACGGCCGAACCGTCGCGGGCATGGCCCAGCTGGTGACCGGCGGCGCGGAGACGCAGCAGGCCCACCCGCCGGACGGGACGGCGCCCTCCGCCGTCCCTCCGGCCCCGCGGCCGCGGACCGTAGGGACGGCCCGACCGGTCTGGGCCACCGTCGCGCAGGCCGTCTGGATCCTGCTGGAGACGGTGATCGGTTCGGCGGCCGGCTACCTGACCGTGTTCGTCGTTGTGCCGTGGATCACCGATCGGATCGGCCTGATCCCCCTCATCCTGGCGGCGCCTGCCGTGGTCACGTCGGCGGCCCTGATCGCCTCGCCGCTGACGGTGGCGACGGCGATGGCCCTGAAGGCGTTGCTGATCGGTCGGTACCGGCCGGTCCGCACCCCCGTCTGGAGCGGCCTCCACCTGCGCATCTGGATCATGAAGCAGGTGGCGGGGTTCATCCCGTGGCGCACCTTCGCCGGGACCGAACTGCAGTGCTGGGCGCTGCGGGCACTCGGCGCGCGCATCGGCGCGCGCGTGCACATCCACCGCGGGGTCAACCTCCAGCAGGGCGGGTGGGACCTGCTCGAGATCGGCGACGACGTCACCCTCGGCCAGGACGCGTCCGTGCACCTTCTCCAGCTCACGGCCGGCCACCTCGTGGTCGGCCCGGTAACCCTGGCCGACGGAGCGACCCTCGACGTCCGTGCGGGCGTCGGGCCGTACACCCGGGTGGGTCGCACCGCCTGGCTGAGCGCGCTGTCGGCGCTGCCGCCCGGCGCCGTCGTGCCGGACGGCGAGACGTGGAGCGGAGTGCCGGCGCGCCGGACCGGCGACGCCCCCATCCCCGCCGTGCCGCCGGACGGCGGCGTCCGGTTGTCCCCGATGCTGCACGCGATAGCGATGATCCTTGCGAACAGCCTGCTCCGGTCCATGCTGGCGCTCCCCGGGACGTTGCTGGCCGTGGCGGTCGTGTGGGCGGACCACCTGACCTACCGGTCCCTGCTGTCGATCTTCTCTCACCCGGTGGAGAGGCTGCCGTCTCTGGCGCTGCTGGCCGTGCTGATGTGCGTCTCCCTGGTCGCCGCCGTCTGGGGCGATGCGCTCGTGGTACGCGCTCTGGGCAAGGTGCGACCGGGCGTGATCAGCCGCTGGAGCCTGGCCTACATCCGGGTCTGGTTGAAGTCCGGGATGGTCGACCTCGCCAACACCTGGCTCAGCGGAGGGCTCTTCTGGCCGGTCTGGCTGCGCTGGGCCGGGATGGACGTCGGCGCCCGCAGCGAGGTGAGCACGATCATCGACGTCGTCCCGGAGCTGATCAGCATCGGCGCGGACACGTTCCTCGCGGACGGGATCTACCTCGGCGGCCCGCGCGTGCACCGGGGCGCCGTGACGCTGGGGACCACCCACCTGGCGTCCGGCACCTTCCTCGGGAACCACGTGGTCGTCGAGTGCTCGCAGGCACTGCCGCCGGACATCCTGCTGGGTGTCTGCACCGTCGCGGACGACCGCGTGGTGCGTCCGGGCACGTCGTGGTTCGGCCACCCCGCCTTCGAACTGCCCACCCGAGAGATCGTCACGGTCGACCGCGATCTCACGCACACCCCGGCGCGGATCCGGGTGGTCAACCGGTTGTTCTGGGAGTGGCTGCGGTTCGCCGTCCCGCTCGTGCCGATGGCGGCCCTGATGGTGTGGCTGGCGGCAGTCGCCGCCGCCGCGTCGACCATGAGCGCGGTTCCCCTGCTGCTGCTCGCCGTGCCATTGATCACCCTCGGCTGCGAGGTGGCGCTGGCCGGCGTCGTCCTGGGGCTGAAGTGGGGATTGCTGGGCCGGGTGAAACCAGGCGTGCACGCCCTGTGGTCGTGCTGGTGCAGCCGCTGGGACTTCCTCTACGTGGCCTGGGGAATGATCGCGGGACCGGTGCTGGCGCAGCTGGAGGAGACCCTGCTGCTCGCCGTGTACCTGCGGCGCATGGGGATGCGGATCGGGAAGCGCGTCGTCCTGAGCGCCGGCTTCGCCCAGGTGGTGGACCCGGACATGATCGAAATCGGGGACGGCGCCACGGTGAGCACGATGTTCCAGGCCCACACCTTCGAGGACCGCGTGCTGAAGATCGATCACGTCCGGATCGGTGCGGGCTCCACGATGGCGGACGGTACCGTTCCGCTGTACGGCGCGGACGTCGGGGAGCACGCTGTCGTCACCGCACACAGCGTGGTGATGAAGCGTGAGCGGTTGCTGCCGGGTCACCACTACGAGGGCGTGCCGACCCGTCGCCAGCCGGAACGGGGCCCGGACGACGCCCCGCCGGCCGGGAGGCCGCCTGCCGAGGTTGCGGTGCAGACCCGGCACCGGGTCCGGCACCGGACGCGGCGGCACCTCGCCCACCGGATCCTGCTGACCATGGGCGGGGGCGCCGCCGTCAGCGCGCTCATCGCGGGGGCGTTCGAGGCCGGGATCGGCGTGGGTCTGGACGCCGGACGCCCGGGCTCCGGCGCCGCCCGGCTCATCGGTGCGCTGGGCACCCCCGCAGGTCGGATCGCCCCCGGGCGCCTCGCCGCCCTCGCGGAGGGGCCCGTCGCGCGGAGCTCGCCTCCTGGGGCTCCGCATCCGGGGAGCGGTCCGTGCCTCCCGCAGGAGCTCCACCTGCGCTGGGGAGCGTCCCGGACGACGGCCGGATCGGCCGCCCGCGAGCTCGTGGTCACGAACGTCGGCCGCCACACCTGCTCGGTGGCCGGGGTCCCGGCGGTGTCGTTCCTCGACGCCGCGGGACTGCCGGTCGGGCCGCGGGTCCGCCCCGACCTTCGAGCCACCCCCGGAACCGGCACCCGCGTCGACCCTGGGACCGCCGGGACGGCGCCGACGCTCCTGGCACCGGGAGCCTCAGCGCACAGCGTGCTGACGATCCCGGCTCCTGGTGACCGCCCCTCCCCGGCCGGTTGCCTCGGCACCGTGATCCGCGACCTCCGGGTCAGCCTCCCTGGCTCAGCCGCGCTGCTGCTCCGGCCGGCCGACGCGAGCCTCTGCCTCCTCCCGGGCGGCGGCCAGGCCCGGATCACCCCGCTGAGCCACCGGTAGGCCTTTGTTGTGAACTGTCCGGTTGAGGTGATGTTCGGGTTGGAGCCGGAAGACGTCGAAGGCGTCGTTGCGGTTGTGGAGGTCGCGGCGGGCGGTGCGGACGGTCCTCCACAACCCGATGCCGCCTCTCGTCGCTCGACGCGCCCGTGCCCGCGGTCGTCCTCGCGGCTGGTTGTGGCGACCCAGCCGGTGTCCGGGCCGGCCAGCAGCGCCTGGGCGGCGGCGTGGGCGAGCGGCTGGTTGCCCTTGATGATCAGAATGTTGTGTCCGTGCAGATCCTTGGCGATCAGCCGGGCGGTGGCCCTGGTCGTGTGCAGCGCGTCCAAGGTCCACACCATCCCGGCCACGTTCAGGCCGGTCAGCAGGTCCCGGGCGGCGACACCCTCGCCGCGTTGGCTGGGGGACTTGGCGCTGGCCCGGCACCGCGCCGCTGGCGTGGCCGATCGCGCCGCCCAGGAACACCGGCCCGGCGTCGGTGCGCGCACCCCGCGACGCCTTGCCATCCATGGCAGCGCCGGGCAGTATTCCTTGCGGGACAGGGTGTTCGGCGGCCCGCTGGGCGACCCGGTGCAGCTCGCGCCCGACCGGGCCCGGATCCTGCCGTGCTCCAGCCTCCTCACCAGCACGGACTGCGCCTCAGTGGGGTCGGCGGCAAACTCCGCCTCCCACCGGGCCCCAGCGGCCAACTGGTCAAGAACAGGCTTCGACGGGCACGACGCAGACACGAGCGCGGCTCCCGGAGCGATCCTCAGGCGTAGACCCCCCGAAGATCACTAGGAGCCGCGCTCCTCCGTCAGCACGCCACGCCGCACACACCCCAATCCGGGCACCTCACCTCAGACCGGAACAACGCCGGGGCCCTGACCGGTAGGCGGCGTCGGTCGTGGTCGTCGGGTAGCGGGACAATGTCCGGTGACCGATGGATCCGCGGTGCCGGAATCTCCTCTGTCGAATGGGGGATGGCGCAACCCGCCGGCTGGCGGTTACGGCCCGCGCCTCCGTTTGTTCGCCGGCGGCCATGCCCCATGCCTTGGACCCGAGCGCGCGCAGATGGTCCAGACGAGAATGCTTTTTTCGGTTAGTTGATCGTAACGTCAGGCACCCGTTCCTCGTACTGCTTGCATGAACGGAGCCCGCGCGATGGGGAGCCGCCCCGCGAGGGCACGCTTCCGGTCCTTGGGCCGTGAATTGGCTCTGTTGGCGTTCTCGGCGGGCGTGACATTTCGGACTACTTCCTCCGTCAGCCTGGACTGGGCGCCGATCAACTGCTCGGCCGGGCAGACCGTCCCGGCCGCGTTGAGCGGCGCGGTCGCCCTGCTGTGCGCGCTGCGCCGGCAGTTCCCGAGGAGCGCGCTCCTGGCGGCGTCCGCGCTCTTCGCCTGGTACCCCGCGACGGCAGCGGCGCTGATCGTCACCGCCTACGCCGCTGCCGGCCGGCTCCGCCGCGTCCGGCGGCTCATCCCCACCCTGTTCCTGGCGGTCCTGCTGGCCGTGGTGCCGGCGCTGATCGCGTCGCACTTCCAGTGGCTGCACGTGGCCCTCACCTTCGGCGTGGACTCGCTGGTCTGCGTGGTGGTGCCGGTGCTGGTCCGAGCCCTGCTGGACCAGCGGGACCGGTTGCTCGGCGCGCTCCGCGAACGCGCGGTGTACCTCGAGGAGAACAACCACCTCCTGGCGGAGAACCTCCGCCTGACCGACTCCGGCGCCCGGTTGGAGGAACGCTCGCGGATCGCCGAGGAGATGCACGACGTCCTGGGTCACCGGATCAGCCTGATCTCGCTGTACGCGGGGGCGCTCGAGGTCGAGCTGGCCGAGGAGTGCCCTCGGCTGGGCGAGGAGGCACGACTCGTCCGCACCACGGTGCACCAGGCGATGGACGAGGTCCGCACCATGCTGGGCCTCCTCCGGCAGAACGACAGACCCCTCGAGGGGGCGCCGAGCGCGGTCGGCACCTGGTCCGACATCGCGCACCTCGTCGAGCAGTCCCGCGCCGCGGGGGTGTCCGTCGACCTGGACTGGGCCGGTCCCGACCTGGTGGGAACCGCCCCCGCGGTCCAGCGCGCCGTGCATCGGGTGGTCCGCGAAGGGCTGACCAACGTGCACCGGCACGCCACCGGCGCGGTCGCGCGGGTGCACGTCGATCGCGGACCCGAGGCGGTCCGGGTGACCGTCCGCAACACCGCTCCTCGAGACGTCGCCGCCACCGCGTCCGTCCCTCGCGGCACCGGACGCGGGCTGGTCGCGCTCCAGGAGCGGGTCCGGCTCATGGCCGGGCACTTCGACGCCGGCTGCCGTACCGACGGCGGGTTCGAACTGCGCGTCCACCTTCCGCTGACCTACCCGTCGGCGATCGACGACGACGGGTCCGGGGCACCGTCGCCGTTGGCGTCGCGAACCCCGCTCACCGGGCTCCGGATCAGGCAGAAGGAACCCGAGCCACAGGCTCGGAACGCCTTCGGCGATCGGCTTTCGCGAGTGGGGATGGCCGGCGTCCTGACGACCGGACTGATCGGTGCGGTGGCGGTCGTGACGGTCGGGTTCAACACGGTCCAGTTCGATCTGGTCACGCCGCCGCCACCACCCTTCGCGGAGTTCGCCTCCGTGCTGATCGGGAGCCAGCAGGGCGCGGTGGACACGGACTTCGGCCGGGGACAGCTGATTGCCGAGGTGGCGGCGCACCCCGTTGAGCCGCGCAAGCCGTCGCAGACGGTCTGCCATTACTGGTACGACAACCCGCATGTCAATCGGACCATTCTCTTCGAGCGGCTCTGCTTCCGGAATGGGGTACTCGTGCACAAGACGCAGTTCTCGGCCCGTGCTGCTGCACCACGGGCGGGCAGGTGAGGTGATGCAGCAGGAGGGATCGCGCCGGCAGATCCGCGTGCTGCTGGCCGATGACGAGGGGCTCCTGCGGGCCGGGGTGCGCATGATCCTCAAGCACGCCGGGGACATCAGCGTCGTCGCCGAGGCGGAGGACGGGCATGACGCCGTCCACCTCGCGTCCTCGGGAGGCGTGGACGTCGTCCTGATGGACATCCGGATGCCCGGGATGGACGGGCTGGCGGCCACGGCCCAGCTGAGTCGCACCGCGCCGGGCGTCAAGGTCGTGATCCTGACCACCTTCGTGGAACACGATTGCATCGGCCGGGCGCTCCGCGCCGGAGCGGCCGGATTCGTGCTGAAGGACACCGGGCCGCAGGACCTGATCGCCGCCGTCCGGGCCGCCGCCGAGGGGCACGCCATCCTCTCCCCGCGGGTCACCCGCCGGATCATCGACGAGTACCTGGTCACGGACGCCACCCGGGTCGCCCAGGCCCGCCAACTGGTGGGCACGCTGACCGAGCGGGAACGTGATGTGCTCTCTCTGGTGGGTCTCGGGCTGTCGAACGCCGACGCGGGCCGGCGCCTGTACATGGGGGAGGGCACCGTCAAGACGCACGTCAGCCACATCCTCACCAAGCTCGGCTGCGCCAACCGCGTGCAGGCCGCGATCATGGCCCATGACGCGGGCCTGCTGCGGCAGGCGGCGCCGTCGGACGCCGAGGCGCCACCGGCGATGATCCGCGCGCCCTAGCCCGTCACGAGCCGGCGCCCGCCCGCCCCGCCCGGTCGCCCGCCGCGCCCGCGAGGTGGCCGGCGATGACGAGGCGGTGCGCCCGTTCGGGCCACGAGGCGGTGCGCCCGTTCGGACCACGGGTCGGTACGCAGCGCGCGGCCCGCGAGGCGCAGCGACTCGGCGTGCGCACCGTCCGCGAGAAGAAGCTCACCCGCACGCACGGCCGCGCCGACGAAACGAGCCCGCAGCAGCTCTCGTTCGGTGGCTATCCGATCGACGTCCGGGGCCTCGGGCAGGAAATCCCCCCGGTACAGCGGGAGCGCCTTCCGGTACCTTTCGAGTGCCCCGTTCAGGAGCCCCTGCTTCTCCTGTCTGACGGCGTCGTCGACGAGTTCGTCGAACCGCCACGTGTCGACCTGCGGGCCATCGGCCCACAGGCGTAGGCGCCCGCCGCCCGCGTGCAGGTAATACGGCGGTTCGTCGTCGCCCCGATCCGGTTCGAGGACCTTCTGGACGTCACCGGGTCCGTCGGGCGAAGTGGGTGACGGCACCCTCGAGGAGTTGGGTGTCGAACGGCAGCTGCGCGCAGCATGCCATGGCGGCGTTCAGGTTCGACTGCATGATGTGTTGTGCCTCGGCCTG
>DATDMG010000444.1:0-2641 GCA_036518955.1 Kineosporiaceae bacterium
ACACCGGCTCCGACACGGCAGCTGTAGTTCACCAACTACAGCTGCCGTGTCCGAAGGCTACCTATCAGAGTCTCCGGCCGGCGGAGCACAGATCACCCGTCAACCTCAGAAACGCCCGGTTCTGCCGCTCCGAACTCGTTCGGCGCGGAAGGGACTGGTTACCCAGAGTCTCGGCGCCGGGTTCGCGATGTTCGCGAGCCGCAGGAACTCGTGCTGGGCGGCCCCGCATCGGTGTATCTGGGTGAGATCCACGCCGGCTTGGAGTTCTTGGAACGGGCGGTGCTCGCCGTCGGGTCGCCGACATGACCGGAAACCTGCCGCATGTGCTGGAGTTCGTCGCTGCGACCGAGGAGGCGCCGCTGTCGCGATCACGGCGGGATTCGTCGAGGTCGGCCAGGCGAGGGTGAACCGGAGGCGCGTGTCGAAAACGTCAGGTACATCATCCGGGAACGTTGCGGGTGCGGGCCGCGCGGTGTTGACCGCGGACGCCGGCGCGGCACCGTGACGCGCCCGGGGCGCGCAGATTGTGGGTCACCGGCGCGCGGGTGCGGGCTCGAGGTGGCTCGCGATCGTCGGGGTCGGACGGGTCGCGGCCTGTTCCGGGTAGGGAGCCACCGGGGACTGGCGAATCGTGCGCGCGCTGGTCCCGCCGTCGGGCGGCGCTGTCGTCGTCGTTCCCGAGGTTCCGGGGTGGGCCCGGGACGCTGGACCGGGGACGCGCTGCGCTGGTGGAACCATGGATTCGCGGTGGGTGCACGAGGGGCCCGGGCTGCACATGACGTCTTCATCGACGCGCCAGAAGAAGCACCGTTCCGAGGGCCCTTCTCCAGAGGGGGTGGACTCCGGGCATGCATTGCGCCTGGACATCTGGGGTGGGGCGCGAGCCGCACAGGTGTCGGAGGGGGGTCACAGACCGTAACCTTGGCCCATGCTGGTCGGGCGGGATCTGGAGTGCCTCGGGGTCGCTGAGTTGCTCGGTCAGGTGCGCGCGGGGCGAGGTGCCGTACTGCTCGTGACCGGTTCGCCAGGGTTGGGCAAGACCGCCCTGGTCGAGTACGCGTCGAGCACCGCGGACGGGATGCGTGTCTTGCGCGCCACCGGCGCCGAGTTCGAGCACCGGTTCGCGTGGGCTGGCCTACATCAGTTGCTGCATCCCGTGCTCGACGACCTGGACGGGTTACCCGACGAGCAGGCGGCTGCGCTGCGTGGTGCGCTGCGGCTGGGCCCGGCGACGGGGGATGACCCGTTCATGGTGTCCTTGGCGGTCCTGACGTTGTTGTCGCAGTTGTCCGACGATGGCGGGCTTGTGTGTTTGATCGACGATGCGCACTGGCTGGACGACCAGAGTGCCGACGCATTGCGGTTCGCCCGCACGTCGTCTGGACCGTGACCCGGTGGGCCTGGTGGTGGCCGCCCGGGATGTGCCGGCGAGCCGCTTCGTCCTGGACCGTTGGCCCCGACTGCACCTCGCGCCATTGTCCGGATCGCAGATCGTCGAGTTGCTGCGGTTGCGGACCGGGACGACGGTCCACGGTGGAGTGGCCGAGCGGCTGCTCAAGTACGCCGAGGGCAACCCTTTGGCGCTGGTGGAGATCGCCGCCGCGTTGACCCCGGCGCAGTTGTCCGGTAGCCAGCCCCTGCCCGCCACGCTGCCGCTCAGCCCGGGACTGGAGGCGGCGTTTCTGGACCAGATCCGGCGCTTGCCCGTCGCGGCCCAGCACATGCTGCTGATCCCGGCCTGCGCCCAGGGTGCGGCCTTGAGCCAAGTGATCGAAGTGGCCCGGCTCATGGACATCCCGGACCGCGCCGAGGAGTTGGAGCGCAGCGGTCTGGTGGTGGTCGAGGGCGGTGAGATGCGGTTCCGTCACCCCCCTGGTTCGCTCGGCGGTGTACGGGGCGGCGCCGTTCACCCAGCGCCGCGCCGTTCATCTCGCCCTTGCCGAGGTGCTGGTCGGCGACGAGCACGCGGACCAGCGAGCCTGGCACCGGGCGGCGGCCTGCGCGGGGCCGGACCCGCAGGTGGCCGACGCCTTGGCGGCGTCGGCCGAGCAGGCTCGGGCGCGCAGCGGCTTCGCCGCCGCCGCTGAGGCGTTGCAGCGGGCGGCGGAGTTGTCCCCGGACGTCACCATCCGGGCCCGGCGGCTGGTCGAGGCCGGAGAGGCTGCCCTGCAAGCGGGTCAACCGGAATGGGCGCTGGACTGCGTGGGACGCGCGGAGCAGGCCGCCGGGCGGGGAGCCATTGGGGGTCGGGTGGCCGCGGTACGGGGCAACATCCAGTTGCGTGCCGGGCAGTTGGGCCAGGCGGTGGCGACTCTGCGCGACGGGGCCGTGCTGCTCTCCGCGGATGATCCGACCCTGGCAGTGGAAATGCTGTGGACAGCTGCCGAGGCGGCCGGGAACACCGGTGACATGGGCGGGCTGGTGACCGCAGCCGAGCAGGCACGGACGGTTCCGGTCGCCCCCTCCGGTGCCTGGTTGGCCCGCTGCCAGGGGCTGACCACCAGCGACCCGCTCAAAGCCACGAAGTACCTGCGGGAAGCGTTGCGCCTGTACGACCTGGGCGAGGAGCGGTTCGGGCGCGCCCGGACCGAGTTGCTGCTCGGCGAGGCGCTGCGTCGCGCCAAGCGGCGTACCGAGGCCC
>DATDMG010000445.1:0-42665 GCA_036518955.1 Kineosporiaceae bacterium
TAGGGTCCGGTGCACACCACGCCGGTGTCCGGGCTGCCGAACGCCTGCCCCTTGGCCACCGCGAACCGCTGCTCCACGACCGCCCCGGCGAGGGTGCCGAGGACGACGGGGAAGGTCGGGGCCGGCGAGCGGAAGGTGATCGTCACCGTGTTCGGGTCGGTCGCGGTGATCGCCTTGACCGCGGCGAACCAGAACGCGTAGTTGGACCCCACCTTGGGGTCGAGGTTGCGGTTGAGGCTGAAGGCGACGTCCGCGGCCGTCATCGGTGCGCCGTCGGAGAACCGCACGCCCGGTCGCAGGTTCAGCACCAGCGTGGTGGGGTCGGTGAACGTGAACGACCGGGCCAGCCCGGGGGAGAGCGAGTAGTCGGCCGCGACCCGCAGCAGCGGCTCGCAGATGTTCGGGATCGCCGTCTCCTCCGGGTAGTCCGCCAGCTTGACCGGGTCAAGGCTGATCAGCGGACGGTAGTCGCCCGACCAGGTGACGGCGTCGACGTCCTTGGTGGCCGCGCCGGTGGACACCTGCCTGCCGATGGGCGAGACGGCGGCCCCGGTGCGGACCGGATTCGACGAGCCGGAGGCGCCGCAGGCGGACAGCGTGAGCAGTGCGAGGCCGGCGAGACCGGTGCCGGCGAGGTTCCGGGCGCTTCGGGAGGGTGCCATGGCTACCCCTTCGGGTATCAGGAGGTGGTCGGGTGGAGGACGCGAGTGGTGCGGGTGCGGGTGCGGGTGCGGGTGCGGGGTGTGCGGTACGACCTGTGGTCAGTCGGCGAGGTGGACGGGAAGCCCGTCGACATAGGTGCGGTGCACCCGGGCCAGCCCGATGTGCTGGCGCGGGCCGTCGAACGGGTCACGGTCGAGGACGACGAGATCGGCGGACATCCCCTCCCGGATGGTGCCGGTGAGGTGCTCGACCCGGTTCACCCAGGCCGACCCGGCAGTGTAGGCGGCGAGGGCGGCCGCCAGCGGCAGGGACTGCTCGCCGTCCAGCGGTGCGGTGTCCGCCGGCGCGTGAGCGTTCACGCGGTTCACCGCCACGTGGATGCCGGAGATCGGATCGGGGCTGGTGACCGGCCAGTCGCTGCCCATCACGATCGTGGCGCCGTCACGGTACAGGTCCCCGAACGGGTACAGCCAGGCGGTGCGTTCCGGGCCCAGGAAGGGGATCGTCAGGACGTCGATCTGGGGGTCGTGGCAGGCCCACAGCGGCTGCAGGTTCGCCGCGGCGCCGACCGCGCGGAACCGCCGGACGTCGTCCGGGTGCACGATCTGCAGGTGGGCGAGGTGGTGGCGCCCGCTGCTCGGCCCGTTCGCCTCCCGGGCCGCCTCGATGGCGTCGAGGACGTCGCGGACGGCGCGGTCGCCCAAGGCGTGGTAATGGACGTCGAACCCGGCGGCGTCCAGGGCGACCGTCACCTGGCGGAGGGTATCGCGGTCCAGGAAGCTGATCCCGAGGTTGTCGGTCGGGTGGCCGCACGGGTCCAGGTAGGGCTCCAGCACCGCGGCCGTGAACGTCTCGACCACGCCGTCCTGCATCACCTTGACGCTGTGCACCCGGTACCGGTCACCGGCCTCCTCGGCCTCGCGGCGCGCTGCCTGCAACCGGTCGATCTGGGCGGGGATCTCCGTCAGCGGGCAGCCGCGGTTCCACCACAGCGCCCCCGACACGCGTGCCGTCAACCAGCCCTCCTCCTGCGCCCTCAGGTACGAGGCGTGAACCGACGCCTTCCCCGGTCCGCCGTCCACCCGGACCAGGGCATCCTGCCAGCCGACCACGCCCAGGCTGTGCAGGTGGCGGAGCGCCTCGCGCAGCCCGTCGTCGTACTCCTCCTGGGTGTCGGCCGGGAGGAAGCGGGCGAGCAGGTCCATCGCGCCCTCGTGCAGCACTCCGCTGGGTGCGCCGTCCGGGCCGCGCTCGATCCGCCCGTCGGCCGGGTCGGGGGTGTCCGGGCCGATTCCGGCCAGGCGCAGCGCGGCCGAGTTGACCCACGCCGAATGGTGATCGCGGTTGGGCAGGAACACGGGCCGGTCGGCCACCACCGCGTCCAGGGCCTCGCCGGACGGCACCCCGGACTCGAACGCGTCCATCGCCCAGCCGCCGCCCAGGATCCAGGGCCGCTCGGGATGCCGGCGTGCGTAGGCCCCGATCGCAGCCAGGTACTCGGCGGCGCCGTGGACTCCGGTCAGGTCGCACCGGCCGCGTTCCAGGCCGCCCATCACCGGGTGCGCGTGCGCGTCCACGAAGCCGGGGGCCAGCAGCCGACCCCCGAGGTCGACCACCTCGTCGGCGCCGGCCAGGTAGGGGCGGACGGCGTCGTCGCCGCCGACCGCGACCACGCGCCCACCGGCGACGGCGACGGCCTGCGCCCAGCTGCGGGCGGCGTCCGCGGTGAAGACGTGCCCGTTGCGGAACACCGTGACCGGGGCCTGCTGGCCTGGTGGCAGCGCCATGGGAGGCATCCTCCTTCGTTCGGGCCTTTGTCGAGCCTTGTTCGAGCCTTGTTCGAGCCTTTTTCCGACGCAGGTAGATCCCGGTCCCCCGCGGTGGATGTCAGGCTCGGTGTCGGGCACGGACCTGCTGGCGGCCTCAGGTGCACCCGTCAGGAGGATTAGAGCTTGCACCAAGGCAGTTGTCAACGACGTTGACAACGCAGAGATGTTACGATTGACGTTCAGGATCACCAGTCGGTACCGGCCGGGAGGGAAGCGTGAGCGTGGCGCAGCGAAAATCCGGGCATCCCCCTGGCACTCAGTCCGCCGCCGGAAGCGTCGACAACGGCTCGATGACCGGCCGGCGCCGGCGTGCGGGTCGGCCGGCGGAGGGGCGGACCGAACGTTCCGCCCGGTCCGGTGCGCGCCGGGCCCGGTCCGTCTCCCTGAGCCCGGAGATCATCATCGAGCGAGCCCTGGAACTGACCGAGCGCGAGGGTGCACCGGCCCTGACCATGCGCCGGCTGGGCGAGGAGCTCGGGGTCGACCCGACGGCCGTCTACCGGTACTTCCGGGACAAGGACGAGTTGATCCTGGCCTGCATGGACCGCATCATCGAGAACGTCTACGCCGCCGTCCAACCGCAGCTGGACGTCGCCGACTGGCGTGGGTTGCTCCGGGCCGTGGCCGACCAGACCTGGCGCACCTGTGCGGCCCACCCGGCCATCTACTTCCTGGCCTTCTCCCGCACGACCGGGGGGCCGGGGGAGCGCAAGATGGTCGAGCTGCTGCTCTCGACGCTGTCGGCCGCCGGGCTCGGCCCGGCCCAGGCCGTGCTGCACTACCGCGTCTTCGTCGACTCCATGCTCGCGATGACCGGCATGAAGGCCGCCTGGCACAGCCTCGAACCGAGCCTCCAGGAGAAGGACAGGAGCGCCTGGACGAGGATCTACGCGATCCTCCCCTGGGAGGAGTACCCGGCCGCCCGCGCCCACTCCGGCCAGCTCGCCGCGGTGACGGAGCGGGAGATCTACATGTCGGTCACCGATTCCGTGATCAGCTTGATCGAGGCCGCCCTGGGCGAGTGAGCGGCCCGCCCGCCCGTGGGGCTGACTCCCTTCTTACGCCCGACCTGGGCCCGCCTCAGCCGGACAGGCCCAGGTCGGGCGCGAGGGAGTCGGCCTGGGCTGCGCAGCCCAACGGGGTGAGCCCGAGGACGTCCTGCGTCGTCCGGAGCAGATGGCACTGGGTGATCGGACGCGAGATCGTCCGTCCGTGCAGGAGGGGAGACACCGCCAGCAGCGGGATGTGGTTGCTGTGCCGGTCGCCCTCGTCCCAGCTGATGAAGATGATCAGCCGGCCTGCTCGGTAGTCCGGGCCGGCCATGATCTGGCCCATCCACGTCCGGAGCCATCGGTCACCGCTCGTGACCAGGTTGTCGTCCGGACAGCCGTTGCCGCCGTGCATGTCGTGGCATTCGTCCGGGGTGACGAAGCCGTAGGCGGGCAGGGTGCCGGCGGCGAGGTCGTCGTGCAGGGCACCGGCGGTGTCGGTGCCCAGCGGCACCATCGAGGCGCCGCAGCGGCCGGCCTCGCTCAGGTAGTACGCGGCGGGCGCGTGCCGGACGAGGAAGTGCCCGCTGTTCCGCCGCTCACAGGGGCCCGGCATCGACTCAGCGTAGTTCCGCCACTCCCGGCCGGAGGCAGCCACCTGCTGGAAGACATTGTCCCCCGCGATCGGGTGCGCTGAGGGGTCCGCGTCGTCACACACACCATACCGGTCACCGCTGGTCATCAGCAGGTAGGCGGCCAGCGACGGGCAGGCGGTGGGATACCCGGCGTCCATCGCGGTCGCCGTGGCGAAGTCGTGGGCCAGCGAGTCCAGGTACGGGGCATTCCCGCTGCCGATCACCGATCCGTAGGTCTCGTTCTCCATCGCGATCACCAGGACCTTGGTGGGTACCTGGCGGGAGGGCGTCGTCCCGGGGACGCCGCCGGTGGCCGGGGAGGCGGCTCCGGCGGACGGCGCGGTTCCCCCGGCCGTCGCACCGGCGGTGCCCCGGGCCGTCCCCGCGGTGGTGGCGGGCGCTGACGGTGCGCCCGACGGCGGTGAACCGGCGGTGCAGGCCGACAGCGCAGCGAGGAGGAGCGCGGCGAGCAGGGCGGCGCTGGCCCGGCTCGGGCGAGGCGGCCGTCGGGGTCGACGCACCCGGCCGACGGCCGGGTGGGGACGGCGCGGTACGGCGTGGATCACTGGGCGTCTCCTCGGCCGGCTCAGCTGTCGGCCTCGGGGACCGCGGGTTCAGCGGGGTGCGGGACCACGGGGACCGCGGGTTCAGCGAGGTGCGGGACCACGGGGACCACGGGGACCACGGGTTCGGCCGCGCCGGCCCGCTCCGGCGCTTCGCCGGGTTCGGCGGCCAGTGCCGGGACCAACTCGTGCCGTCGTCCGTACGTGTCCAACACGGCCACCGCCGCTGCCGCCAGCGGGATCCCGATCAGCGCTCCGACCGGGCCCCAGAGCCCGGCGCCGACGAAGACGGACGCCAGCGCGATGCCGGAGTTGACGTCCATCGTCCGGCGACTGATCCGCGGCGTGAACAGGTAGGTCTCGATCTGCTGGTAGATCGCGGCGAACAGCAGGATCCACAGGCCGGTCAGGGGGGAGGTGAAGATGACGAACAGCACCGGGACGACGATCCCGATGTACGTACCGAGAACGGGCACGAACTGGGCCAGGAGCCCGACGAGCAGAGCCAGCGGCAGCCAGTACGGCACCCCGACGACGTAGAAGAAGACGCCGTGGAAGACCGCCGACAAGCCGGCGAGCTCCAGCTTCGACATCACGTACCCGCCGGTCTTGGTCACCGCGATGTCCCAGACGGTCACGAACACGGACTGGTGGGCGGGCGGTAGCCAGGACCCGATGGTCCTGCGCACCCGCGGCCCGTCGACCGCCAGGTACAGCGCGAAGACGAGGAACGTGACGACGTCCAGCAACCCGTTCAGCAACGAGGAGACCACTCCGAGGACGCCGCCGGCGAGATTGGAGGCGGTGCTGGCGACCTGCTCGGGCGTCAGGCTCAGCCGCGCCACGATGGTGTCTGCGTTGATCGTGAGTGAGAAGGTGCGGTTCACCCAGCTGATCACCTCGGTGACCGTGACCGGCAGGGCCTGCACCAGCTGGGAGGTCTGGTCGAAGAAGACGTTGCCGAAGACGACGCCGAGCAGGATGGCCGCCACCGCGACGACGCCGCCGACGAGCCCGGCGGCGGCGCCCCGGGGCAGCCCCCGCCGGGCCAGGCCGGCGACCGGCGGCTCCATCGCCATCGCCGCCAGCCAGGACAGCAGCAGCAGGAACAGGAAGTCGCTGACCGCGTGGAAGACCCACAGCGCGACCAGCCAGGCCGTGACGATGACCAGGATCGAGACGACCGAGCGCCGCAGCGCACGCGGCTCGAGGGCGATCGTCATCACCGGGGTCCGGGCCGGTGTCGGACCGGCCGATCCACCCGGAGGAGTGTCCGGCGGGCGCTCACTGAACATAGCTCTCCCTCCCCCTGCGCGGGGTTCCCCGACACCCTCCAGCATGAGCAGGGCGGACGTCCAACGTACGACGGCCGCAGCTCCCGCGCGTCGAGAGGTGGTGGTCAGCGCGGCGGCGCGTCGAGGTCGCCCTCGACCGCGGTGGGGGATCCGGCCTCGTCGTCCGCGCCGGTCCGGCGATCCCGGGACGGGCCGGGAGCGTGCGGTGGCTGGATGCCCAGTCGCGCCGCTTCGCGCAGCAGCTGGGGGGTGATCGGGTCGGGCTTGCGGCGGCCCCGGTGGATCATGCGGCGCTCGGTCTCGCTGAGCGCGTCGGCCAGCGTCTGCCGGACCCGCTCCTCGGCTTCCGCGGCGGCCCGGCCCCGGGTGGTGGACGCCGCGGGTCCGGCCGGTTCCTCGTCACCGGCCGGGAACGGCTCGGCGATCCCGTCGGGGAGCGGCGGGAGGGTCTCCCCGTGGTGCCGGGCGGCCCAGGCCAGCAGCTGGGACCCGACCAGGTGAGGACTCACCGCGCCGCACGCGCACACCAGATGGCCACCGCGGGCCTCGCCACGCAGGACCGCGGCGCACTGTCCGCAGGAGGCGGGCCTGGTCTGTTCGGTGCACCGGTGGCCGTGACGGCGCACCACGCGGGCGAGGGTGGCGGCTGCCAGGGCCGCCCCGATGGCGATGATCCCCAGCGCGGGGAGCAGCAGGCTCATCGATGGCTCCTTCTCCAGGGCGGGTAGCCGGTGGGTCAGCTCACCTGTCGGGTGGTGATGATCCGCGCCCAGGGGCCGGGTCGGGGGGCGTCGACGAACCGCCAGGCGACGGTGCCGCTGCCGGCTTCGGCCCGCAGACCGACGCAGCGGTAGAGCGCCGGGCTCAGGTTGATCCCGTAGCTGGCGGCGGGGAGAACGGTACCCAGCACGTAGCCCGGGTCGAGCGGGCCGGGCCCGCTGTCCTCGAGCTGGCCGTAGCAGGTGCCGGACGGGCCGCTCACCGCGACCCATCGGTTCTTGAGGAAGGACACGCTCCGGTCGTGCAGTCGGGCGGAGAATCCCGGGTCGCCCGACCAGGGAATGGCACGGCGGTCGGTGCTCTTGGAGCTGATCAGGTCGTTGTACGGCAGGCCCAGGTAGTACGGGTTCTCCCGGGGGAGGGTCGCGGTGGGGAACCAGTCCGGCGCCTGCCGACGCTCGACGTCCGAGGTGCAGCGGGCCCCCGGGGTTCCGAGTCCGTCGCAGCCACCGTAGTGCTGGGCCCACCGGGCGTCCCAGGCCGACGAGAGGCTCTGCCCGTCCTCGCCGGCGTCCGGCCGGGCGATCGCGCCGATCCAGAACACCGTGGCCAGGACGTCGCGGTGCAGCGGGTAACGGGTCAGGGACGGGGCTGACGGGCCCGGCGTCACCGGTCCGGCAACGGGCAGGGGCTGCTCGTTGCCGGCGTCCTCGGCGGTCGCCCGGGGGGTCAGGACGACGCCGGTACCCAGGGCGGCGACGGCCGCCGCCGCGACCGCCCAGAGCGCGACGGGGCGACGGCGCGGCTCCGCCACCCGGCGGGCGGGGCGGTCCGCCGCCCGCGGCCAGGGGTTGATCCGGGGCGGGCGTCCGGCCGCGACGTCCTCGACCCAACCGGCCGCCAGGACGACGACGAGCAGCAGCAGCCACGCCACCGTGAACTGGGCGATCTGACCACCCGGTCCCGGAGTCTCCAGCCCCAGGCTCCAGGGGTTGCTCTCCAGGACGGGCGTGGCGGCCCAGATGCAGAGGTTTCCCCACAGGTAGATCGTCATCGCCCGGGAGTTCATCGCCGCGACGAGCTTGGACAGGCGTGGCAGGCGGTCCAGGACGGTGCGACGAGGGTACAGCCGCAGCAGCAGCAGGACGGCACCGGCGCTGTACCCGGCGTTCGCGACGTCGATGTTGTCGATGTCCCAGCCGCTGTCCGGCTGCTGGTGGGTGATGGCGAACGTCAGCCCGGCCGCCATCAGCAGCAGGGCCGCGGCGACGGTGCGAGCGCGGGGCAGCCCGATGATCCGGCCGTCGTGGTGGGCGAAGCCCAGCATCCAGCAGACGCCGAAGATGGCCAGGTGTTGGACGGAGTCTCCGGTGGGGGTGCTGGTGTCGATCATCCCCTGTCCGGTGGCGACCAGGGCGAGCGCCGGCACGGCCAGCAGGGGCAGCGGGTACCGGCGGAACAGCCACAGGGCGAAGGGGCTGAGCAGCAGCAGCCAGAGGTACGTGCGGATGTACCACAGCGGGAGCACGAGGTCGTAGCCCCAGGCGCTGCCCGGAGGGTCGGCGAGCGGCACCAGCCAGTACAGGGCGCTGCGCCAGGTGAGGGGAGTGCCGGCGGTCGGGGTCACGGTCCAGCCGTGCCCCCCGGCTCGTGCCGCCATGGCGATGACGACGACGGCGCCGTACAGCCACAGCGGCGGCAGGAGCCGGCGGATCCGCCGGCGCAGCACCCTGGCCTGGCCCGGTGACGCGGACAACGACGCGGCGACCAGGGAGCCGCCGAGGGCGAACATCACCCCCATCGACGGGAAGGCGACCGGCAACCAGACCCAGCCGAAGGTGTGGTACGTCATCACCCGCACCAGGGCGAGGGCCCGCAGGCCGTCGATGTACTGGTCCCGACGGCGCCCGGGCCGCTCCGGGCGCCCGGGCCGCGCGTCCGGACGTGCGGGGTCGACGGGTGCCCGGCCCGGCAGCCCGTTGGCCGGGTCGGCAGCCAGAGCGCCCGGCAGGGCCCGCTCGGGAACGGCGTCGGCGGCGCTCATCGGGCCGACTCGTTGGCCTGGTCGAGGGTCCGGTCGCCGGCTCGGGGTGCCGGGACGTGGGGCGCGGGGGCGCGACCGGGTGTGGCGAACGGTGTCGCGGCGCCGTGGGTCGCTCCGGCCCCGACCGGTGTCGCGGCCTCGACGGTGCCGGTGCGGGCGAGCTTGTTCCAGCCGACCGGGACGCCGCGGACGGCAAGGTAGCAGGACATGTACAGCAGGTAACTGCGCAAGGGGTCGTACACCATCCGGTACAGCGGGACGACGGACAGCAGGACCAGGGGCTCGCCGAGCAGGCCGACCGCGGTGAGCGCGGTCAGGCCCTGTGCCGCGGTGAAGACGAGGTAGAAACCGCCCAGCAGAGCCGGTCCTTGCCGGAACAGGGCCTCGAGGGTGACCAGGGTGACGAAGGGGATGGTGACCAGCGGCAGCGCGATCGAGAGCGCGGCCCAGGGCAGGGCGAACATGCCCAGCCATCCGAACCGGGGCCGCAGCACCATGTCCCGGTGCTTGGCGATGGCCTGAAGGGTGCCGAAGGTCCACCGGATCCGTTGCCGCAGCAGCCCGTCGACGTCCACCGGCGCCTCGGTGTCGGCGCGGGCCGCGTCGTCCTGGGTGACCCGCCACCCGGTCCGGTGCAGGGCGAGCGTGAGGTCGCAGTCCTCGGCGAGCGTCTCCTCCGAGAACCCGCCCGCGCGCAGCACCGCCTCCCGACGCCAGGCCGCGCACGCGCCCGGGACCGTCATGACGGCGCCGAGCAGGTCATGGGCGGCGCGCTCGACCCCGATCTGGCCGAGGTACTCCAGCGCCTGCCAGCGGGTCAGCACGTTCACCTGGCGGTTGCCCACCCGGACGACGCCGGCGACCGCGCCGAGCGTGCCGTAGGGGTCGACCTCGAAGTGCCGGACGAGGTTGGCCACCATGTCCGCCGCGGCATGCGTGTCGGCGTCCAGGGTGACGACGATCTCGCTGCCGGTGTGGGTCAGGCCGCGGTTGAGGGCCGCCGGCTTGCGCGCGTTGTTCTGGCGCAGCAGACGGATGCGGTGGTCGAGGGTCTGGCCCAACCGGGTGACGATGTCCGGCGTGGCATCGGTCGAACCGTCGTCCACGACCAGGAACTCACGCACCGGATACGTCGAGGCCACCAGGGACCGCAACGTCGCCTCGATCACCGTCTCCTCGTTGTAGGCGGCGATGAGCACGGTGACCGTGAGCTGCTGCTCTCCTCCGCCGGTCGGGGGCGGCCGGCGCCAGCGCCGCAGCAGGGCCAGCAGCGCGTAGCCGAGACCGGTCGTTGCCATCGTGAACACCCCTGCCGCGAAGAGCCACCCGCTGAGCTGGTCGGGGTACACCAGCCACACCATCACGAGCGCGGTCACCGCGCTGTCGGTGGCGGAGTCCACCGGCGTCGCGGCCGCCGGGATCCCGGTGGCACCGGGATCGGCCTCCGGCACCGTGACGAACGTGTAGCCGGCGGCCTGGGCGGCCGGGATCAGGGTGTGGTCGAGGTAGTCGACGGTGTGGGCCCGGTCACCGCCGGCGTCGTGCATGAGTACCGTGACGTCCGGCCCGTCCAGAGCAGGCAGCGGGATCGTGCTCGGCAGCGTGCCGACGACCGCGGCGCTGTCGCCGGTGCCGCCGCCGTAGGCCCAGTCGTGGGTGTCGAAGTCGTAGCTGGCCACCGGCCAGCCCAGCCGCTGTGCGCGCGCGATGGCGAGTTCCTCGTCGGCGACCGCGCCGCCGGTCCCGCCGTCGTACGGCGGGCGGACGATCCGTACGTCCCGACCGGTGAGGTGGGCCAGCAGGCGGGCGTTGCCGGCAAGTTCCAGCCGGGCCCGCCAGTCCGGCGCGTCGGACAGGTTGCGGTGGCTGAGCGAGTGGTTGCCCAGCGCGTGCCCCTCCCGGACGATGCGCCGCAGCAGGTCCGGGTGGGCGGCCGCCGCGCGCCCGACCACGAAGAAGGTGGCGCGGACGTGGTGGCGGGCCAGGACGTCCAGCACCCGGCGCGTCCAGAGCGGGTCCGGGCCGTCGTCGAAGGTGAGGGCGATCCTGCGGGTCGCACTGCCGTCGCCGTACCGCTGCACGGCGTAGGGGCGGGAGCCCACGGTGACCTGATCGGCCCCGCTCAGCCTGCCGAGGCGGGCCCCGGTGAAGGGGTCGCTCAGCTCCCCGCCGTGCACCGCCACGATCCGGACCATCGGCCCGGTCCCGATCACCGCCGGGCTGCGCCCCAGGCGCTGCGCGAGCACGTGCGGGTCCGGTCCGGGCAGCGGCGCCCGGACCAGATCGGCCACCGGCCGCAACTGCACGAGCAGCAGCCCCGCCAGGGCGAGCATCGCCAGGACGCCGGCGACCTGGACGGCACGCCAGCGCCGCCCGCTGGGTTCGATGAAGACCGGCTGCGGTCGAGGCCTGGGCAATGCGCCCGGACCGCCCCCGCGGGGGGCGGTCCGGGTGAGCTTCGCCGGCACGGCGCTCCTCCTCGGTCCGGGCGTGGGCGGTGGTACCCCAGGTGTCGGGCCGAACCCGACCCGACTTGAGCCACCGGCGGACGTCGGCGTCCCTACCGGGACCCGCGCACGGCCCTCAGGGCTGCTGGAAGGTGGCCGTCGTCCAGATCCTCTCGGCGAGGTAGCTCTTCACCTTGGTGATGTAGCCCTCGGCGCCGGCATCGTGCCAGCGGCCGGAGAACCACACGCCGAGGCAGCCCCAGGCGTCTCCGGCGGCGTAGGTACCGGTGTGCTCCACCGTGTTCAGCCAGGTCCACTCCCCGAGGTAGCAGGCCCGGAACTGGGCGTAGGCGTAGTCGGCGTTGAACGCCGTGGAGGTGATGGCGTGGGGGAACGCCGACGTATTGTAGGGGTAGCGGATCTGCAGCAGGCCCCAGCTCTCCGGGCACTGCCCGGCGGTGCCGTCGACGCCGAGGCCGTGCCCGGGGGCGCAGCGGGTGGCGTCGGTGCCCCAGTCGCCCTTGTTGTCCATGTGCCACCAGCTCTCCACCGCGGCCTGGGCCTTGACGATGTCCTCGTCGACGCCCCACTTGCAGGCCGCCCACCGCAGGATCTGCTCGGTGGTGCCGGTGAAAGCGCCGGTGATCCGGGCCTGCGTGCCGGTGGCTCCCGGGAGCGGCGCGCCCACCGTGGCGTTGGCGGTCCGGTTCACCGCCTTGTTCTCCGTGGGCACGGGCAGCGCTCGGACCCAGGCGGCGCACTGTTCCTGGCTGGGCGGTGCCGCGTCCGGCGACAGCGTGCCGAAGTGCGTCGGAGCGCTCGCGCCGGTGCCGGTGGGCGCCGAGGTGGTGGACGTCGTGGAGGTGGTGGACGCCGGGCCCGCCACGACCGAGACGTCCGCGGCCCGGTTCGACCACACCAGCAGCGGCGTCCACGCGCCCCCGAACGTGCCGACCGCCACCCGGTAGACCCCTGCCTTGCGCGGCACGGCCCACGACGTGGAGCGGGTGATCGCCCTGCCGGCGGTCAGGGACGCCGGCCAGGAACGCTGCAGCACCCGGTGGCCGGCGGCGTCGTAGACCTCGAGATCGAGGACGACGCCTCGCCGCGTCGTGCTGGTGACGGTGGCGGAGAGTGTCGTCACGGTCCCGGCCACGACCCGTGCCGCCGTCGCGGCCGCGGTGACCGTCACGCCGTGGCTGGTCACCGGGTGGGCGGCGGGCGTCGTCGTCCGCGACGCCGATCCGGCGTGGCTGACGGCGGCGACGGCCGAGGCGGCCATCAGCAGGCCGGAGATCACGGTCGCGCCGGCGATCAGAGGGATGCGTCTCCGTCTCCACGTCATGCCTGCTTATTCCACGCTCCGGCGGAAAGTGGTTGCCCAGAGTACAAGAATCTGTCGCTTGCTTGACGAAGCCTTGATCGCAAAGGGGGCGGCCCGGGAGGATTCCCTCCCGGGCCGCACGGCTCAGCCGCAGCGCACCACGCCCAGCCCCTGCAGCGGGATCCTCCGGCAGGATCCGTGGCCGAGCAGGGCGATCAATCCGTCGACCTCCTGGTCGAGCCGGGGGTCCACCACGCCGCGGTAGAAGGTGACGACCTCGGTACCCGGTGTGCGCAGGGCGCCGGGGGTGGTGGTGGGGTAGACCTGGACGTGCTGGTAGAGCGTGCGCCAGGCCGGGTCGTCCGGGCGGAGGTCGCTGGCCGCCTGCCACCGGGTCGGGTCCACCCGGAGGAAGACGAAGGTCGCGTCGGGTCTCGTCCGCCGGACCGCGACCAGCTCGTCGAACAGCCCACGGAAGTCGGTCTTGTACGGCTGCCCGATGCCGAGCGTCACGGGCACGAGGCTCGCCCCGAGCAGCGTGACGGCCGCCGTGGCGACCCACCGGCGGCCGGCGGCGGTCCGTGCCGCGGTGGCGGCCAGGCACAGCAGGCCCCACGTCAGGGCGGGTGCAACGACGATCATGTTGCGCAGCGTCCACAGGTGCCGCCACTGGGAGACCGAGAAGGCGCCCAGGACCACGACCGCCGCGAGGGCGAGCAGGACCGCGGCGGCGGGAGCCTCCGTGGTCACCGCCGGGGCGGTCGCCCGCGCCCGACCCCGGCCCGTCGACCGCCCGGCGAGCCGCCCGGCGAGCGCCACCAGGCACAGCAGAGCCAGGGCGATCACGCCGGCGGGTGACGTCCAGGCGAACCCGTCCCGGTGCATGCGCAGGCCGCCGGCGTTGATCGTCGTGGTCAGCAGGTCCCAGACGTCCTGGCGGGTGGGGGCGGGGATCCAGGCCGTGCCCGCGGCGAATCCGGGTACCCCGCGCCCGTGGAGCAGCCAGGCCCCCTGCAGGCTGCAGCCGAGGACGGCGAGGGCCACCCAGGACGCGACCCCGGCGGCCCGCCGTCCGGGCGCTCGGGCGGCCGTGGTGACGGCGAGCACGGCCAGCGCACCCAGGGTGAGGATCGCGCCGAAGAGGTGCAGGGTCGCCGCCGCCAGGCTCCAGCCGCACCAGGCCAGGCGGGTGGGGAACGGAACGGCCTCGCGGTCCAGCACCCGGGTGGCCGCGCGGAGGGTGGCGGCGGTCAGCCCGACCGAGGACAGCAGGAGCGGGGCGTAGCTGCGCGTGTCCACGGAGTAGACGATCGAGGTGCCTCCGGCGGCCGTGGCGACGGTCAGCCCCCAGTGCACGTGCCGGTCGAGCCGGACGCCGTGCAGGCCACGGTGCGCGACCACCACCGAGACGACGGCGCACAGCGTGCTGAGCAGCCGGGTCCAGACCTCGTGACTGTCACCGAGCCTGGTCCAGGTCCACAGCAGCAGCGCGTACAGCGGCGGATGGACCTCGGTCGAGGCCAGCCGGCGCAACTGGTCCAGGGAGCCGGAGGTCTCGCGGACGGTGAACAGTTCGTCGATCCAGTAGCTCTGCCGGCCGAGCAGGGCGATCCGGACGGCGACCGATGCCAGGATCACCAGGCCGCTGAGCGCCAGGAACGCGGGCGCCGGCCGCCCGCCACGCCCGGCCGCGGCCCTGACTCCGCGCCGGCCGGCGGCGCCGGCCGCGGTGATCTCGTGGGGATCGTCCAGGGAGGGGTGCGCGGTTCGGCCGGCCGGCCGGCGGCCCGGCCCGGACCGGACCGGCGGAGTGTTCCGGGGAAGGGCGGCGGGCGTCATGAGCGGTCCGGATCAGGGTGCTGCGGGCTGGGGGCCGAACGCGGCCAGGAACCGGTCGCGGAAGCTGTCCATCCGCCAGACCGGAGCCCCCGGGCCCGGCTGCAGGCCCACCTGCCAGCCCCAACCGGACACCCGGTCCAGCACCTTGGGGTCCTTGGCCACGATCGAGATCGGGACGTCGTGGCTCGCGCCCTGGCCGGTGACGATCGACGAGGGCTGATGGTCGCCGAGGAACACCATGACGAGATTGTCGCCCCCGTAGCGCTCGAGGTACGAGATGAGACTGTTCAGCGAGTACTCGATGCTCTGCACGTAGGCGGCGCGGGCCTTGCCCGAGTTCTGCAGCATCGTCTGGGTCGTCTCGCCGGTGACCGCCATCGGCGCGTAGCCCGACCCGTCGCCGAGAGCGGCCCAGTCGACCACCCGGGGCAGCGGCGACCAGGGGATGTGACTGGACGTGAGCGGGATCTCGGCCATGATCGGCCGGCGGTTGCGGCGGGAGCGTTCGAGGCGCTGGAACGCCGCCAGGCTGAACTGGTCGGGTACCTGGGACCAGCCGAACTTCGGCCCGACGTACCCCAGGTGCCGGGAGTCGTAGAAGCGGTCGAAGCCGAAGTAGACGCTCTCCGGCCAGGCCCGGGTGACCCCTGGGACGATGCCGACGGTCCGCCATCCGGCCCGGTGGAAGGCGCGATTGAGGGTCAGGTGATTGCTGGAGACGAGCTGGTTGTACCGCTGCTGGTTGTTGGCCCATACCCCGGAGAGCAGCGTGGACTGGGCCAGCCAGCTGCCGCCGCCGAAAGTGGGCGAGGTGAGCCACCCGCTCCGGGCGGACATCCCCGCGGCCTGCAGCCGGCGGTACCCGTCGGTGAGCACCGCCCCCACGCCCGACGCGAACTGCGGGTCCTCGAGCGCGTCGCGGCCGTAGCTCTCCACGAACGCCACGATCACGTCCTTGCCCCGCAGGCCGGTCAGCAGCTGGCTGCCTGGGGTGGTGTGGATGCTGTCCGCGACCAGTTGCGCGGTGAACGCCTGCTGGTCCTGCTGGGCGGCGCCCACCTGGTGCACCCGGTCCAGCGCGGCGTTGAAGGTCTCCTTGGCGGCGAACGCCTCACCGGGCGCCGCCTGGAGACCGAGCGCGGCGCTGAGCACCCAGACCACGGTGAGGAGGCCGCACCCGGCGGCCGACGGTCTCGGACTGCGGACGACGAGGTGGCTGAGCCGCAGCACCGACAAGGTCATCAGGGCCACGATCGTGACGGCGAGCAGCACGACTCCCACCTCGACGGCGATGGCTCCGGTCCGGCCCACCGTCATGGTCAGGAACTCCACGCCGTTTCCGACGAACGCCCAGTCGAACACCACGTCGAAGGGCCGGTAGAGCGCGGTGAAGAACCCCATGTCGAGGAACTTCCCGATCGTCAGCACCCCGAGGACGACGCCGAACGTTCCCGTCAGGGGCCGCCGCACCCGGACCGGCAGCACGAGCACGGCCGCCACCCCCGCCAGACCCTCGACCGGGATGCGGAGGAACACCGCCGGGGACAGCCGGCTGAGCTGGTTGGGAGCCAGCAGGGCGAAGAGCACCAGGACGGCGGACAGCGCCGTGATCGTTCGCCCGGTCCAGGAGCGCCGGCGTGCCTGCCGGCGGTGCTGGCGGCGGGTCGCCGGTCGGGCCGCCCCGCGCGTCCGGGGCTGCGTCGGGACGTGCTGGGTCGGGTCGGACCGGCCGGGACGCTGCGGCAGGGCGGACGCCGGCAGGGTCGGCGTCCGCCGGACCGGCTCGCTCGATCGGTGCCTTCCCGGCGGGGCGAGCTGGGCGGACGCCGGTCGGGGCGGCATCGACGTCACCGGCTGGGGTGACGTGTCCCACACCACCATGCCGGCCCCCGGCGTGTCCGGTGCCGTGGCAGCCGCTGAGTCTGGCTCGGCCTCCAGCCTCTGCACCACGTTCGTCGGTCCTCCCGGGGCGGCACGATCCGCGAGCGGCCCGCGCGCTGGGCCGGCGCGGGCGTCGACCGGCTCGTTGACGGCCTGAACCTCTTGCGGCCTGAACCTCTTACGAGTTGAGAGCCCGGACCGTTACGCGCGCCGTCCTCGGCGCCGCGCACCCGCTGCTCGACCGGCGCCGGCCGACCCACGGCCGGCGGAGGACCGGCGGCTGCTGGAACCGCGGCAGGAACCGCCGGTGGACGGACCGGACGGCGCGTCACCCGGCGATGCGCGGGGGCGTCCTGGCGTGAACTCCCCCGGTTGCCGCCCGGGGATCGCTAGAGTGCTTCCCGGCGTCGAGGTGCCCCCGGACCTTTGGGCATGGCGAGCGCCGCGAAGGCAGTCCTTGCCCTGTTGCGCCCGGCGACCACCCCGGCGTGTCCGCCGTGCGATCCGTCCGTATCCAACCTAGCGAACGAGACGCCGAGTCCGTCGATCGGCCGCCGCGGCGGCGACAGCGCCACGCCTCGGGCCCACCACGGTGGCGGTCGTTGCGCACCTGCGGCACCCGGCGCGTCGTCCCGCCCTGGTGCCTGGGCGAGCCACGACAACCGCTCGGCGGGAGGACACGTGATGCTGCTTTCCCGGCCGGTCCCGCGGCCTTCCGCGGGGCGGGGGTACCGCCGCGCGGCGGTCGTCGTGCTGGGCCTGGTCGCCGTCATCGGAGCCGTGCTGTCGTGGGGGAGCCTGTACCAGGCGGCGTCGGTCGAGCTGGGCGGCTCGGGGCCCCGCTACGCGGGGATCAACGTGGTCGGCGCGGCCTTCCCTCTCCTGCTGGACGCCCTGATCCTGGGTGCGTCGTTGCGCTACGTCGCGGGGGTGAAGGCGCGGCGGCCGGTCGCCGGGTGGCGGATGGCCGCGCACGCCGCGATCGCCGGCACGATCGTGCTCAACGGCGCGGCAGCCGATTCGCCGTCCAACGTTCCCTGGCACATCGTGGCTCCCGCGGTCTGGTCGTTGATCGTCGAGCTGTACGCCCGGGATGTTCTCGGCGAGCTGCGGGAGGTGCGGGCGCACGACGCCGAGCTGATCCCGCTCCGGCTGTGGCTGACCGCGCCGGGCGAGTCGATCCGTACCTCGTGGCGGATGGCGCGGACGGGCGAGCGGTCGGCGGAGCGCGCCCGGGTCGCGGCGGACCGCTGCGCCGCCGCCTGCGACGCCCTCCGCCGGGCGCTGCCCGGTCTCCGGCACCGGCGGACGCGGCGGCAGATCACCCGGCGCGTATGGGCCGGATCCATCGACCCGGCGGACGTGTTCGCGGCCATCGGCTGGCTGCGCGCGAGCGCAGCCGAGGGCCCGGTCCCGGCCGACGACGTCTTCCGGGCGGCCCTGCGGTCGGTGGTTCCGCCGAGTGCGCCCCGCGGATCGGTGCTGCCGTCCACGGAGCCGGGCGGGCCGGGCGTCGGGTACCCCGGGACCGGGACGTGGACCGTGATCGAGGTGTCGCCGCCCGTCGCCCCGGGCACGACCCCACCGGCGGCCGAGGCCGTTCCGGCGCGCCCGGACGACGTCGCTCGCCTGCGGGCGGCCATCGCCGCCGGGGACCTGGACCGCCGTCCGAGCCAGGAGGCGGTCCGCCGCCACCTGCGGATCGGTCGGCGCTACGCCGGAGCCGCCCTCACCGCCCTGCGGGACGAGGAGTCGGGTCGAGCGTTCGCCGGCACAGCCCCACCGGTGAGACCCAGGACGCCGACCTCGGCCCGGCGCCGGCCGTAGGCGCCGCTGCCCGCGGCGTCACCAGCCCTGCGGCCTTCCGGCTCCGCGCCCGGACGTCGACGTCCCACCGCGGAGCAATGCCGGCACGCCGGGTGATCATGCGTGTCGGGACGGCGCGTGCCCGGCCCGGCGGCGGGGCGAGGGGCGGCTTCCCGGCGGGAGGGCACCGACGAGGATGATCTGGGCGAGCTGGTCCGAAGAGAACGGGGTACCCCGAATGGTCGAGCTGGAGCTGGACGGCGAGCTGGCCGTCATCACCATCAACCGCCCGCAGGCGCGCAACGCGTTGGCTCTGGACACCATGGCGGCGCTGGGGGAGGCACTGGACGGCGCCGGCTCGGCCCGCGCCCTCGTGGTCACCGGGGCGGGGGACCGGGCCTTCGTGTCCGGTGGCGACCTGAGGGATCTCGCCACCCTGCGGACGGAGCCGGAGGCGGAGGCGATGGCGTTGCGCATGCGTCGCATCTGTGACCGGATCGCGGCGTTCCCGGGTCCGGTGGTCGCCGCGTTGAACGGGCACGCCCTCGGCGGCGGTGCCGAGGTGGCCATGGCGGCCGACGTCCGGGTCGCGGCGGACGACGTCCGGATCGCGTTCAACCAGGTGTCTCTCGCGGTCATGCCCGCGTGGGGCGGGCTGGAGCGACTCGCGGCGGTGGTCGGCCGTGGCCGGGCCCTGCTGCTGGCGGGCAGCGGGCGGGTGCTGGACGCCGGCGAGGCGGAGCGGTGGGGGCTGGTGGACCTGGTGCTGCCGCGCGAGACCTTCGCCCAGGGGTGGCGCTCGCTGGCCCGGGCGATGGCGACGGTGCCGGCAGGAGAGATCAAGCGCGTGCTCGCCGGAGGGCCGGAGCCCGAGGCGGTGCGCGCCTTCGCCCGGCTGTGGGTGTCCGACGAGCACTGGGCGGCGGTCGACGCACTCCTGGACCGGAATCACCGCCGGGCGTGACGGCGGCCCGGCGCGGTACCCCGCGGGTCGGTCCCGGGCGCGGCAGGCGCCGTCAGGGCACGTGCAGGTAGCGGCGCGCCACATTCTGTCGCTGCGACGGGCCCGGCGTGTCCTGCGCGATCCACGGTCCGTCCGGAGCCGGATCCAGGATGCCGTCCTCGAGCCAGAGGTACCGGTCGGCGAGGACGGCGCGGGCCAGCCGCCCGTCCACGTCGTCGGTGTTGTCCCAGAGGGCGTCGAACAGGCGGTCGATCCGCAGCCGGGCCTGGCGGCAGAAGGCGTCCGCCAGCTGGACCGCCTCGCGCCCGCGCGCGCCCTCGTCCACCAGGAGCTGCGCCCGGACGACGGCGGCCGACATGGCGAACAGCTCCGCCCCGATGTCGACGACCCGTCCCAGGAACCCCTGGCGGTGCTCCAGGCGGCCCTGCCAGCGGGCCATCCCGTAGAACGTGGACCGGGCGAGCCGGCGCGAACAGCGCTCGATCTGGCGCAGGTGCGGGGCCAGTTCGCCGAACTCACGGTAGGAGGTCGGCACCTGCCCGGGGCCGGACACGAGCTGAGGCAACCAGCGACCGTAGAACCCGCCGGCCCGGACGGCGGCCCGCGCCTTGCCCCGCGCGTCCACCGCCGGGTCGATGATCTCGCCGGCGGCGGCCAGGTGGGCGTCGACCGCCTCGCGCGCGATCAGCAGGTGCATGATCTCGCTGGAACCCTCGAAGATCCGGTTGATCCGCAGGTCGCGGACCATCCGCTCGGCAGGCACCGGCCGTTCTCCGCGGGCGGCCAGCGAGTCGGCCGTCTCGTAGCCGCGTCCGCCGCGGATCTGCAGCAGTTCGTCCGCCACCAGGCACGCCATCTCGCTGCACCAGAGCTTGGCCAGCGCGGCCTCGATCCGGATGTCGTTGCGACCCTCGTCGGCCATGTGCGCGGACAGGTCGAGCACGGCGTCCATCGCGAACGCGGTGGCCGCGATGAAGGAGATCTTGTGGGCGACGGCGGCGTGCTCGCCGATGGGGCGCCCCCACTGCACCCGTTCCCGGCTCCACTGCCGCGACACGTGCAGCGCGTACTTGCACGCCGCCGTGCACATCGCGGGGATGGACAGCCGGCCGGTGTTCAGCGTGGCCAGCGCGATCTTGAGGCCCGCGCCCACCCCGCCCACGATGTTCTCCGCCGGCACCCGGACCCGGTGGAACCGGGTCACCCCGTTCTCCAGGCCGCGCAGGCCCATGAAGGCGTTGCGGTTCTCCACCGTGATGCCGGGGCTGTCGGCCTCGACGACGAACGCCGTGATCCCGCCACGCCGCCCTTCGCTCCGCGGGACTCGGGCCATCACGACCAGGAGTTCGGCGACGACGCCGTTGGTGGTCCAGAGCTTGACCCCGTCGAGCAGGTACGCGCGCTCGCCGTCCACCGGCGTGGCCGTCATCCCGAGCCGCGCCGGGTCGGACCCGACATCCGGCTCGGTGAGCAGGAAGGCGCTGATCGCGCCTCGCGCGCAGCGCGGCAGGTAACGCCGCTTCTGCTCCTCGCTGCCGGCCAGCTTCAACGGCTCCGGGACCCCGATGGACTGATGGGCCGACAGGAGTGCGCCGAGGCTGGCGTGGACGGTGGCGACGAGTTCGAGGGCACGGTTGTAGTAGACGTGGGACAGGCCCAGCCCGCCGTACTCGCGGGGGATCTTGATCCCGAACGCGCCGATCTCGGCCAGTCCCGCGACCACGGAGTCCGGGATCCGGGCCTCGCGCTCGATCAGCTCGCCGTCGCACCTGGTCTCGCAGAAGGCCTTCAGCCGGGCCAGGAACGACTCGCCCGCTGCGACGTCCCGCGGGTCCGAGCGGGGATGAGGGTGCACCAGGTCCAGCCGGAACCGGCCCAGGTACAGCTCCTTGGCGAACGACGGCTGGCGCCACTGGGACTCACGCGCCTCCTCGGCGACGGCCCGCGCCTCCTCGGCGGTCGCGGCGACCGGGGCGCCCGTGCCGGCGGTGCCCGGTCGATCGGTGGTGGGCCTGTCGCTCATGCCTGCCTCCCGCGCGTCCGCGGCGCCGCCACGACCGTCGGGCGGCCCGTCCCGGTATCGAAACATCGACCGACCCCTCTCCGGGAGCCCCTGTGCGCACCTTTTTGGCCGTTTCGGGTGGCGGCTGAGCTCGGCCCGGTGCCGCCGGTGACTGCCGGGCTCCCGTCCATACTGAAACATGTTCTACTCTGGCTGGTGTCGGTCCGGGTTCGGGCCGGGTTCGGGTTCGGGTTCGGGGAGGCGACGGTGCTGATCACTGACAGGTTCCTGGTCGTGGACCGCGTGGCCGTGGTGACGGGCGCCGGCCGGGGGCTGGGGGCGGCCATCGCGGTCGCCCTGGCGCAGGCCGGCGCGGACGTCCTGATCTCGGCGCGGACCGAGGACCAGCTGGCTGCCGTGGCGCGCGACGTGGAGGCGGCCGGCCGCAAGGCCCTCGTCGTCCCGGCCGACCTACGCGACCTGGACGCCGCGGCCGGGCTCGTCGACGCCGCTGTCGACGCCTTCGGCCGGCTGGACATCGTGGTGAACAACGTCGGCGGCGCGCTGCCCCGGCCGTTCCCGGCGACCACGCCCAAACATCTGATGGATGCCTTCCAGTTCAACGTGGCCGTCGCGCACGCGGTGACCGGCGCGGCGGTCCCGCACCTGCTGAGCGCTGCCGCGCGGGGCGGCACCAGCTCGGTGGTCAACATCTCGTCGGCGGTCGGGCGGGTCGCCGGCCGCGGGTACCTGGCGTACGGCACCGCCAAGGCGGCCCTGGCGCACTACACCCGCCTCGCCGCTGCCGACCTGGCGCCCCGGATCAGGGTCAACGCGATCGCGGTCGGCGCCGCCGCCACCTCGGCGCTGGAGATCGTGGTGAACGACGCCGGCCTGCGCCAGCAGGTGGAGCGGTCGACCCCCCTGGGCCGGATCGGTGCCCCCGAGGACGTCGCCGCGACCGCCCTGTTCCTCGCCTCGCCGGCCGGGGGCTACCTGACGGGGAAGGTCCTCGAGGTCGACGGCGGCATCGAGCGCCCCAACCTGGATCTGGGGATCCCTGATCTGTAGTCCGGGCCCGGACTGCAGACCGGGCTGGCGTCAGGTGGAATGGCGCGTGGGGGTCACGGTAAGGTGCGGGCCGGGTCACGAGCGTCACCGTGAAGCCCTGGCCGGCTGACCGGCGACCCTCCTGTGCGGCGGGGTGCTCCAGGTGCCGGCCAGGCGTGCCGTGTCCGCGGCGGGCGAGCGAGCAATCGTGAGGAGACGGGATGAGCCGTAGCGACGTGCTGGTGTCGGCGGACTGGGCGCAGGAGCACCTGGGCAGTCCTGGCGTCGTGTTCGTGGAGGTGGACGAGAACACCGCCGCGTACGAGACGAACCACCTCCCAGGTGCGGTACGGCTGGACTGGCGGACGGATCTGCAGGACCCGGTGCGGCGCGATCTGGTCGATCGGGCGGGGTTCGAGGCGTTGTTGTCGGAGCGGGGGATCGCGAACGACGACACGGTGGTGTTGTACGGCGGGAACAACAACTGGTTCGCGGCGTACGCGTACTGGTACTTCAAGCTGTACGGGCACCAGGACGTGAGGTTGCTGGACGGTGGCCGGAAGAAGTGGGAGCTGGACGGGCGCCCGTTGTCGAGCGCGCCGGTGGTCCGGGAGAAGACCCCGTACGTGGCCAGCGAGCAGGATCTGTCGATCCGGGCCTTCCGGGACGACGTGCTGGCCGGGATCGGGACCGTGAACCTGGTGGATGTGCGCAGCCCCGAGGAGTTCAGCGGCAGGTTGGCGGCGCCGGCGCACCTGCCGCAGGAGCAGTCGCAGCGGAAGGGACATGTCCCGACGGCGGTGAACGTGCCGTGGAGCCGGGCGACCCGGGAAGACGGGACGTTTCTGGACGACGAGGCCTTGCGCGACCTGTACGGGGGGGCTGGGCTGGAGCTGGGCCGGCCGACGATCGCGTACTGCCGGATCGGGGAGCGGTCGAGTCATACCTGGTTCGTCCTGCACCAGTTGCTGGGGTTGGCCGACGTGCGGAACTACGACGGGTCGTGGACGGAATACGGGTCGCTGATCGGCGTGCCCATCGAGCGGTCGGTGTGAGCGGACCGGGAGGGGTGGTGGAGATGTCGTGCAGCGCACCCGACCAGGGCGGCGTGCGGGTCGGCGCCGGGGTGCCGGAGGAGTCCTCCGGGGCCACCGTGATCGAAGGTCAGGTCCGGCGGGACGGCGAGCCGGCCGCCGGTGCCTACGTCCGGCTTCTCGACGGGAGCGGGGAGTTCACCGCCGAGGTGGTCGCCGGCGTGCAGGGGCAGTTCCGGTTCTATGCGGCTCCCGGGGCGTGGACGGTCCGCGCCCTGGCCCCCGGCGCCGCGGGCGAGAGCACGGTCGACGCCGTCCCGGGGCGGACCGAGGTCGGGATCACGCTGATCGCCGGCTCGGTCTGAGCCCGCCGCGGGGCGCGGCCGCGGAACCAGACCCGGTCCGACCGCTCCCGGCATCTCGGCAGCGGTCGGTCAGGGGTCGTCCAGCGGAGACCCGGGGTCGGGCGCCATCATGGGCCTGTGCTCGCCTTCGTCATCACCATGCTCATCGTCGGCCTGATCGTGGGGGCCATCGCCCGGCTGCTGGTACCCGGCCCCGATCCGATGGGCTGCCTGGGGACCGCCGTCCTCGGCGCCGCCGGGTCCTTCGTCGGGGGGTTCCTCGCCGACCTGCTGTTCGGCCGCTCGGCCGCGACGGCCACCCTGCACCCGGCGGGCCTGGTCGGGTCCGTGGTCGGCGCGATCGTCCTGCTGATCGTCCTGCGCCTCTTCCGCCGCTGAGGCCCGCTGCACGGCGCCGCGCCCGGGCCTTCCTGAGCAGAACCCCTGCCGTGCTGCTTGCGCCGTCCCTATCCGCTGTCCGATCATCGGGACAGTGTTACCGTTCACGCCGTCTCGGTCGAAACCTCCGGCCCGGTGAGGAGGCTTTCGATGCCCGCTGTCTCACCGGCGCCCGCCGGCAGCCGGCCGACCACGATCGCTCGGATCGCGCAGGAGACCGGGGTCTCGATCACGACGGTCTCCAAGGTCCTGAACGGGCGGTCGGACGTCGCGCCGGCGACGCGGGCGAGGGTAGAGGCCAGCCTGGAGCGGCACGACTACCGGCGCCGGTACCGGCGCGAGCCGACCGGCCTGCGCCAGATCGACCTGGTCTTCCACCTGCTGGCCCCGATGTGGGGGATGGAGATCATCCGCGGGGTGGAGGCGGTGACCGCGGCCGAGCGGGTCGACCTGGTGCTGTCCCAGCTCGACGGCGGGCACCGGTCGACGCAGCAGTGGCTGGACGGTGTGCTGGGCCGGCGTCCGCTCGGCGTCCTGCTCGTCGCGTCCAACCTCAGCCAGGCGGAGCGCCGGACGCTCGAGAACCGCTCCATCCCGTTCGTGATCGTGGACAAGGACGGTGCCACGCCGCTGTCGGCGCCGACCGTCGGCTCGAACAACGGGAACGGCGGGTACCTGGCGACCCGGCACCTGCTCGATCTGGGTCACCGCCGGGTCGGCATCGTCTCCGGCCCTACCGCCCTGCTGTCCAGCCGGGCGCGGCTGGCCGGGTACCGGTCGGCGCACGACGAGGCGGGGCTGCCGGTCGACCCCGAGCTGGTGCGGTACGGCACCTTCCACGCGGAGGCCGGCTACCGGCAGGGGCTGGAGCTGTTGGACCGGCCCGACCGGCCGACCGCGCTCTTCGCCGGCTCGGACATGCAGGCCCTCGGCCTGCTGCGGGCCGCTCGGGAGCTGGGCCTGGAGGTGCCGAGGGACCTGTCCGTGGTGGGCTACGACGACGTGCCCCTGGCCGCCTGGACCGGCCCGGCGCTCACCACGATCCGCCAGCCGCTGCGCGAGATGGCCGGCGCGGCGACGCGGATGCTGCTCGACCTGTCCCGCGGGGTGGAGCCGGAGAGCAGGCGGATCGAGCTGGCCACCGAGATCGTGATCCGGGAGAGCAGCGCTCCGCCCTCGTGAGGGGCGGTGGGCCGGCGGCGGTTGCCGGGCCGGTCGGGCCGGGCGGAGAGTGTCGGGCATGAGCGTGACCCGAGAACGCCGGGCCGGGGCGGCCGCACGGCTGGGCGGCCCGGACGTCGTCCTCTCCGGCGACGAGGTGACCTGGTTCGTCCGGCAGCACCTGGGGCGGTTGCCGCTGGACGGCCGCAGCGTCTGCGTGCTGGTCCCCGACGCCACCCGGACGTGCCCGATGCCGCTGCTGCTGCGCGCCGTCCACCGGGCGCTGCACGGGCGGGTGTCCCGGCTGACGGTGCTGGTCGCGCTGGGCACGCACGCCGCGATGAGCGAGGCCGCGCTGGCCGACCACCTGGGGTACCCCGCCGGCCGGGTGGCCGAGGTCTACCCCGGCACCACGGTCGTCAACCACGAGTGGTGGTGTCCGGAGACGTTCACCCACCTCGGCACGATCTCCGCGGCGCGCGTCGCCGAGCTGTCCGGGGGCCGGCTCGACGAGCCGGTCGAGGTGCTCCTGAACCGGGCTGTCGTGGACCACGACGTCGCTCTGGTGGTGGGGCCGGTGCTCCCGCACGAGGTGGTCGGGATGTCGGGAGGCAACAAGTACTTCTTCCCGGGGGTGGCCGGCCAGCAGATCATCGACCTCTCGCACTGGCTCGGCGCGCTGATCACCTCCGCGGAGATCATCGGGACCACGCGGCTCACCCCCGTCCGCGCCCTGATCGACGACGGCGCCGCGCTCATCCCCGCGCAGACCCTGGCGTTCAGCGTGGTGACCACCCGGGACGCGGGGCGGGACGGGCCGGTGCCGGACGCGTCGGGGCCGCACCGGCCCGCGCCGGGCGGGTCGTCGGGCCTGCACTCCATCTCGTTCGGTGACTGCATCTCGTCGTGGGCGAGCGCGGCGGAGGTCAGCGCGGCCACCCACATCGTTCACCTGGGCGCTCCGGTGCGCCGGGTGCTGTCCATCCTGCCGGGGATGTACGACGAGATCTGGACCGGTGCCAAGGGCTTCTACAAGCTGGAACCCGCGGTGGCGGACGGCGGCGAGGTCGTGCTGTACGCCCCGCACATCCGCCGGCTGGCGTCCAGCCATCCGCAGCTCCTCGAGGTCGGCTATCACTGCCGGGACTACTTCGTGCAGCAATGGGAGCGGTTCCGGCACGTGCACCGAAGCGTCCTGGCGCACTCGACGCACCTGCGCGGGGCGGGTACGTACGACCCGACGACCGGCGAGGAGCGGCTTCGGGTGCGGGTCACCCTGGCCACGGCCATTCCCGAGGAGGTCTGCCGAGCTGTCGACCTCGGGTACCGCGACCCGGCGTCGGTGGACGTCGAAGCGCTCGCGGCCGATCCGGAGTGGTTCGTCGTCCCGCGCGCCGGTGAGGTGCTGTACCGGGTGCGTGACGTCCGCGCCGGGGGCTGACCCGCGCCGGGCCTGACGTCTCCGCCGGGCTGTGAGGCGCTCGGGTCTTGCGTCCTGGCCGCCCGAGGTCCCACCGTGGTCACGGGGGCCGGACGCCGTCCGGTCCGGGGGATCCGGGGGTGGGTATGAGCTTCACCATGTTGACGACCGACCAGAACATCTTCTATGCGGTGACGCCGGACGGGGACCTGCTGTGGTTCGCCGACCTGGCCCGGGACGGCAGCAACGCCTCCGACGGGTCCACGGGCTGGGCCGCCGCCTCCGGCAACCGGATCGACACCGGCTGGGACCGCTACTCGCAGATCATCGCCGGCGGGGAAGGCACCCTGTACGCCCTCACTCCCGGCGGCGACCTGTTCTGGTACCAGGACGCGCACCGGAACGGCAGCCCGGGCTGGGCGCCGCGGTCCGGGAGCCGGATCGGGGTGGGGTGGAACGTCTTCTCGCAGGTGTTCTCCGGCCGGGACGGGATCCTCTACGCGGTCAAGCCGACCGGGGAACTGCTGTGGTACCGGGACACCCACCGTGACGGCACGATCGGCTGGGACCCGCACTCGGGTTCCCAGATCGGCATCGGCTGGACGACGTTCCCGGTGGTGTTCTCGGACGGCGGCGGGGTGATCTACGGCATCAGCTCGACCGGTGACCTGCGCTGGTACCGCGACCTGCGCCGGGACGGCCGCAACGGCCCGACCGGGTCGAGCGGGTGGGATCCCCGGTCCGGCAGCCGGATCGGGGAGCGCTGGGACGTGTTCGTCGACGTGGTGCCCGGCGGCGACGGGATCCTCTACGCGCTCAGCGTCGACGGTTTCGTGCTCTTCTACAAGGACGAGGCCCGGGACGGCACGTCCCGCTGGGCGAACGGCGGGGTGGGCCGGGCGATCCGGTCCGGCATGTTCCTGGGGCTGCCGGCCGACGCGGCCGTGCAGGGCTACTGCGTCCCGATGTCGGCGGCACCCGGGCGGACCGTGGAGGTGAAGGCCTCCGCGGCGACGGACTACACGGTGACCGTGCTGCGCCTGAAGTCGCAGCCGGACGGCTCGCTCGGCGTCCCGGTGGCGGGGCCGTTCCACCAGGCGGCCAAGGAGCAGGACGTGCCGTTCCAGGCCTGGCGCAACGGGTGCAACTGGACGACGAGCTTCACGGTGACGGTCGGTCACGGGTGGCGCTCCGGGCTCTACGCGGCCCACTGCCAGGCCACCGACGGCAGCCAGACGTACGTCCCGTTCGTGGTCACCCCCGACCCCTCCGAACGTGCCCGGATCGCCGTCCTCGCCAGTACGAACACCTGGAGCGCCTACAACGACTGGGGCGGGGAGTCCAAGTACAGCCTGCCGTCGGCGGCACTGCTGAGCTTCGAGCGGCCCAACCCGAGCACCTCGCCGGTGGACGACGGCCAGCTCAACCATCTCACCCGCGCGGAGCTGTGGGTGCTCGGCTGGCTGGAGGACGCCGGGTTCGCGTACGACCTCTACACCGAGTGGGACTTCCACTCCGGGATCCCCGACCTCGGCGGCTACCGGGCGCTCGTCCTCTCCACCCACCCGGAGTACTGGACGCCGGGGATGCTCGACACCCTCCAGGAGTACCTGGCCGGCGGCGGATGCCTGGTGTACCTCGGGGGCAACGGCATCTTCGAGCGGGTCGACTTCACCGACGACGGCCGCCACCTGGTGCTCTTCGGCGGTGACGCGGCGAGTTCGCGGGCGCGCAGCTACTTCCGCAACCTCACCCCACCGCGACCGGAGCGGGCCGTGCTGGGGGTGGCCTACCGGTACGACAGCTACCTGACGTTCGCGCCCTACCGGGTGCTGCTCGCCGACCATCCGTTCCTCGCCGACACCGGCCTGCGGAACGGGGATCTGATCGGCGCGCAGGGCCGCAACGGCGCCGCCAGCGGCTGGGAGATGGACACCTCGATCCCCGGACACGCGCCGGCGGGCCAGATCGTGTCCGCCGAGGGGGACAACGACCGCGGGGCGCCGCCGGCCGGGCTGCAACTGCTCGCGCGCGGCACGAACCCCGGCTACGGCGCGGACATGACCAGCTACGAGACCGGGGCAGGCGGTTTCGTCTTCGCCACCGGTTCGATCAGCTTCGGCGGCAGCCTGGTACAGGACGCGGCCCTGGGGCGGATCGTGTCGAACGCCCTCCAGGAGGCGCTGGCGCGGGGCTCCGACTGATCCGCACCATCGTCCTCGGGCACCAGGTCAGTTCGGTCACCGCTGACTGTTTCTGCTAACCTGGACTCGCTGCCGTCGGGGCAGCCGACCGGATCGGGGCGAAGGAACGGCCATGCGGGACGCGGTGATCGTGGATGCGGTACGGACTCCGGTGGGCAAGCGCAACGGCGCCCTCGCCGGCGTCCACCCCGTCGACCTGTCGGCGCACGTGCTGGGAGCGCTCGTGGAGCGCACCGGCGTCGACCCGGCGGTGATCGACGACGTCGTCTGGGGATGCGTGAGCCAGGTCGGCGAGCAGACCCTCGACATCGCCCGGACGGCGGTGCTCGCGGCCGGCTGGCCCGAGTCGGTCCCCGGGGTGACGGTCGACCGACAGTGCGGCTCGTCGCAGCAGGCGGTGCACTTCGCCGCGGCGGGCCTGATCGCCGGGCATTACGACGTCGTCGTCGCCGGTGGTGTCGAGGTGATGTCGCGGGTGCCGATGGGGCTGTCCGTGCTGGACAAGAACCCGCTCGGTGAGCGGTTCCTGGCACGCTACGACAACGTGTTCCCCGACCAGGGGATCGGCGCCGAGATGATCGCCGACACGTGGGGGCTGTCCCGTACCCAGCTCGACGAGTTCTCCCTCGGTAGCCATGCCAAGGCGGCCGCGGCCCAGGACGACGGCAGCTTCGACGCCGAGATCACCCCGGTCCCGCTGTCCGACGGGACGGTGGTGAGCCGGGACGAAGGGGTTCGCCGCGGCGGCACGCCGGAGAGCCTGGCGGGGCTGAAGCCGGCCTTCCGGCCCGAAGGCGGCCGGATCACCGCCGGGAACTCCTCGCAGATCTCCGACGGCTCGGCCGCCCTGCTGCTGATGACCTCGGAGAAGGCAGCTGAGCTGGGCCTGGCCCCGATCGCCCGGATCCACACCGCCGTCCTGGCCGCTGCCGATCCCATCGTCATGCTCACCGCGCCCATCCCGGCGACGCACAAGGCGCTCGCCCGGGCCGGGCTCGGGATCGACGACATCGGTGTGTTCGAGGTGAACGAGGCCTTCGCGTCGGTCCCGCTGGCCTGGCTCGCTGAGCTCGGCGTCGACCCGGCCCGGCTCAACCCCGACGGTGGCGCCATCGCGCTGGGTCACCCGCTGGGCGGCTCGGGAGCCCGGTTGCTGACCACGCTGGTACATCACCTGCGCCGGCACGGCCTGCGGTACGGCCTGCAGACGATGTGCGAGGGTGGTGGCCAGGCCAACGCGACGATCCTCGAGCTGCTCTGAGGCCGACCGGGCGGTCACCGGGGCGAGCCTCGCCGTGGACGGCGGTCCGCCTGAGGCGGGAGCGGGGGCAGCGCCGCCCGGTGGCTGTTCCTCACGTCCCCGGGCGGACGTCGTCCCAGTGTAATGACAGTGGGCGACTACGCCGTTACGCTGAGCGGCGTCATGCCGTCCTCCGCTGGCAGTCCCGATCTTCCTCGCGACACTGGTCCGCTGTTCGGCAGGAGCCGCGAGGTCGCTCAGGTGCGCCACCTCCTGTCGCGATCACCGCTGGTGACGCTCATCGGGGTCGGCGGCGTGGGCAAGACCCGCCTCGCCACCCAGGTCGCCAGCACGGTACGGCGGGCGTTCGACGGGGTCCTCGGGGTCGACTGCGAGGACGTCCCTGCCGAGCAGTCGGTCGTGGGCGCGCTCGCGCCGCTGCTGGGTCTCGACGTCCCCCCTGGTGGCGACCCCGGGGAGACGCTCGTCGAGGCCCTGCGGGGGCGGCGGATGCTGCTCCTGTTCGACACCTGTGCCACCCGGATCGAGGAGGTCGCCGCGCTGGCGCACCTGCTGTTGCGCACGTGCCCGACGCTCCGGTTGCTCGCCAGCAGCCGGGAGCCCTTGCGGGTCGCCGGCGAGGCGACGCTCATCGTGCCGCCGCTGGAGGTGCCCGCGCCCGGCGCGACGGCCCGTGAGCTGGCCGCGTCCCCGGCCGTGGCGCTGTACCTGGCGCGATCCGGGCGCGGGGCCGGAGACGTCGTCCCGCCCGCGGGCGACGCGCACGCGACGGGTGGCCGGGGGCCCGTGGGCGCCCAGGCCGGCACCGCCCTCGAGGCGGTCGCCGTGCTGTGCCGTCGCGTCGACGGGCTCCCGCTGGCCCTCGAGCTGGCCGCCCAGGTCGACATCGCCCTCGACCCCCTCCCGCCGCTCGACGCCGTCGACCCGGCCGCCGGGACCGGCGACCGAGGCCCGGCCGGTGCCCCGGCCGCCGCCGGCGGCGCGGACCCGAGGGCGGGCCCGGACCCGGAACTCGAGCAGCAGGCCGCCCTCTACCGGGCGCTCAACCGCGGTGTGGACGCGCCGGTGGCCCGGCACCGGACGATCCGGGACTGCTTCGCCTGGAGCCGCACGATGTGCACGCCGGCGGAACGGTTGCTGTGGGCCAGGCTCTCGGTCTTCCGGGGATCGTTCGAGCTCGACGACATCGAGGCCGTCTGCGCGGACGACCAGCTGCCCGCCGCCGACCTGCTCGACGTGGTGGTGGCGCTGGTCGACAAGTCCGTCCTGACCCGTCAGGAGACCGGGTCCGTCGTCCGCTACCGGCTTCTCGGCCTGGTCCAGGCGTTCGGGGCGGAGGAGCTCGAGCGGCTGGGGGAACGGGACCGGGCGCACCGGCGCCACCGCGACCACTACCTGGAGCTGGCCCAGCGGTTCGGGGGGGAGAAAGCCCCGTCCGGTCGGGCCGGGTGGCTGGCTCGCTGGGACGAACGGCAGCCGGACGTCCGGGCCGCGCTGCGGGCCGGCCTGGGCCGGCCCGGCCTCGGCGACCGGGTGCTGACCGCAGCCATCGCCCTGTGCCGGTACTGGATCCACCGTGACCAGCTCGCGGAGGGCGCGCTCTGGCTGGGCGCGGCGCTGGACACCGCCCCGGAGCCGAGCCCCGCGCGCACCGAGGGGCTGCTGGCTCTCGCCCTCCTCGCCGCGGTGCGGGGCGACCTCACCGAGGCGCAGGCCCTGCGGGTGCGGGCCGGACCACGACCGGGTCCCGGAACCGGTCGCGAGGGCGGCCGGGAAACCCGGCCGGACCTGGTGACCGAGCTGATCGGCCTGCTGGGCGACAGCGTCGCGGGGCGGGCGGGCAGCTCGCGGGACCTCGAAGAGGCGGTGGCGCAGGCGCTCGGCGAACCCCTGCCCGCCCCGGCGGCGCCGTGCGGCGGCGACCCGGCCCCGGTGGCGACCGCGGCGGGACCGGTCGAGTTGCCGCTCGACCTCGGTGCGGGCCGGCCCTGCCTCACCCGGCGCGAGGCGGAGGTCGCCGACCTCGTCGGACAGGGATTGACCAACCGGCAGATCGCCGACCGATTGGTGATCGCACAACGGACGGCGGAGGGACATGTCGAGAGCATCATGGTCAAGCTCGGGGTCAGCTCCCGGACCCAGGTCGCCTCGTGGCTGGCCCAGCAGCTGGATCGGCCGGGCCGGGCGTGACCGGGCGCCGTCCAGCTACGCCCGGAGCCCGGCGGGACGTCGGTGACGCCCGCGGTTGGTCCCCTCGAGATGTCCGAGCGCCCGCGTCGCTCGGCCCTGGAGCTGCAGGCGGCGGCGACCGGGTTCGCCCAGTTCGCGCTGGAGTCCCGTGAGGCGATGGCCACCGTCGCCCGTGCCGCCGACGTGGTGGCCCGGATGCTCGACGTCCCCGTGGTGATGCTCGTCCGGCCGGTGGACGGCGACCGGGCCGAGATCGTGCACGCGATCGGACCCGAACCGACGTCCGCGGGGCAGGAGGTGGTCCTGCCCGCGGAGCTCCTGGCGGCGGCCGGCACCGCGGCGCCCCCGCGGGTGATCGGGGACTGGCTGGCCGAGTCACGCCTCGCGCAGCCTGCGGTGTCGCGCCGCCTCGCGGTGCGCAGCAGCCTGCTGGTGAATCTGCCGACGCCGGCGCGCCCCCACCTGCTGGTCGTCGAGGACACCGTGGCGCGGGCCTTCCGGACCGCCGAGGTGGACGCCGTCACCGCGGTCGCCCAGCTGCTCGCGGCCGCCCTGGAGCGGCACCGGCAGGAGGCGGCGCAGGCGGCGGTGGCCGCGTTCGGGCAGTTCGCGCTGGAGTCGCGCTCGGCGGACGTGACGCTGCAGCGGGCGGTCGATCTGGCCACCGAGATCCTGGACGCCCCGATCGGATTCGTGCTCAGGGTGGACGCCGGGCCCGGGGCGGCGTACGCCGGGGACCCACCGCCCGCCGGGGCGCGCGGAGGCGCCGTCCGGGTCGAGGTGCTCCACGGCCGCGGGCCGCTGGACGAGCCGTTGGACGGCGAGCTGGAGGTGCCGGCGCACCTGGTGGACCAGCTGCGAGCGGCGGGCCCCCTGCTCGCGGACTGGCCGGTGATCGGGGCCGGCCCCGCCGTCCCCGGCGGGACGGCGGGGGTGAGCGTCGGCGTCCGGGTGTCGGGCCAGACCTACCGGCTGGGTGTCGGCGGCGCCGGGCCCCATCGCTTCCCGGTGGCCGAGGTGGACGCGCTGGCGTCGATCGCGCACCTGATGGCGGTGGCCCTGGAGCGCGACCGCGCGGTGGCCCTGCTCCGGGCGACGAGCAACGACCTGCAGCGTGCGCTGCTGCCCGCGGCCCTGCCGGCGGTCGAGGGCATCGAGGCGGTCGCCCGGTACGTGTCCGCGGGGAGCGCCCCCGCCGACCAGCAGGGTGCCAGGCACGACCGGGTCGGCGGCGACTGGTACGACGTGCTGCCCCTGCCGAACGGCGGGGTGGGACTGGTGATGGGTGACGTCGAGGGCCACGACAGCGGTGCCGCCGCGGTGATGGGCCAGATGCGCAACGTGCTGCGGGCGTACGTGGCGGAAGGCTACCCACCAGCGGAGGTGTTGACCCGCGTCAACCGGTTCGTCAGCGCGCACACCGATCTGCTCGTCACCTGCTGCTACGCCGAGCTCCACCCCCAGGACCTCACCGTCCGCTGCACCTCGGCCGGGCACCCGATGCCCGTCGTCCTCGAGCGCGACGGCACGCTGGGGAGCCTGGACGCCGTGCCGTCGCTGCCCCTGGGCGTGGACCCGGACGAGGACTACACCGAACACACCACCCTGCTGTCCGCCGGCTGCTGCCTGCTCCTCGTCACCGACGGGCTGGTCGCCGACGCCGGCGCGATCCACCCCGGCGAGGCGGCCTTCCGGGCCGCCGCGGCCGCCCTGGTCGACCAGCCGCTGGAGCGCCTGGCGGACCTGCTGACGGCCCCGGCCGCTGGTCGTCCCGGGCCCCGGGACGACGCGGCGCTGCTGGCCGTGCGCCTGGTCCCCGACGCGATGGGGCGGACCTCGGTCAGCTGACCCGGCCCACCATGCCCCAGCAGGGCACGTGTGCCGGCGGCGGGGCGGGTGACTCGTGCGGATCGCGGTGCCAGGCGGACAACAGCTCGACCCCGGGCTCGACCGGCGTCAGCACGCCGAGCAACGCAGCCACCTCCGCACGGCTGCGCAGCCGGACCGGACGGCCGGCCCACCGGTAGCCGCGGACGGCGGCGTCCAGCGCCGTCGAGGGGTGGTCACCGGTCAGGTGCGACGCGACCACGAAGCTGCCCGGGGCCAGCGCGGCCGCCAGCCGCCGGACGAGGGCGGCGCCGGCGCGGTCGTCGACGATGTGCTGGAGCGTGCCGAGCAGATAGAGGGCCACCGGACGGGTCGGGTCCAGCTCGGCGTCGGTGGCGGCGCGGGCCAGGTCCGTGGGCGTGGGACCCACCGGGCGGGAAGAGCCGACGGCGTGCAGCGGCTGCCGGTCCCCGGACGCCTCCCGGAGCAGCGAGCGCGCCACCACCCCCGCCGGCCCATCGGTGGCGAACACGGTCACCCGCGCCCAGGGGTGGACCCGGTGGACGGCGTCCCGGAACGGGCGGCCCGCGACGTCCGCCGCCACGAACTGGCCGACTCCCGCGCCGGCCAGCCAGGCTGCGGTGCGCTGCACGAAACGGTGGCTCTCCGCGCCGAGGGCGCGCAGCCGGCGCGGGCGCAGTGGGTCCTCCGGCCACGGTCGGGCCTCGCTGACGGGGCGCCCGAGCCCGGCGAGGAACGTCTCGTACCGCGCGGGGAGGGTGGCTGCGGCCGCGGCCGGCACCTGCTGCGAGGCGACGGCGCCCGGGCGGGAGGTGGTCATGACGGCGGCTCCCCGCTGTGCCCGGCCGAACCGGGCAGCACGTGACGATGCGACGTCGGACGTAGCAGCCGACACGAAGGCCGGCTGAACCTTCGGTCGACTGCCGACGCCCTGCACCGGAACCTTGGAGGGGACGACGATCCCGGCAGTCTTGAGTCTGGCTGGCGGACACGGCGGAGTCACCGGGAGAAATACGTGTCTCCCGCTCAACCGGTCCGCGGGTCGCGCGGGTTCCGGCGCGGCGACCAGGACCGTCGCGGCAGCCAGGTGCCCGAGGAACCCGGATCGGGCCGTGCTTATGCTGGCCACGTGGTCCGGACGACTTCAGGCGCACCCGACGGCGCTGCCGGAGCCCGGCCGAGCCGCCCGCCGGCGCCCGGGCGGACGCGCACGTACGCCCCGGCCACCGCGCTGGAGATCACCCGCCGGCCGGGCGAGCTCGTGGCCACCGGCTGGCCGGTGCTGGTGGCGTTGCCCCGGAAGGACGTCGTCGGCGACGTTCCGGACCTGTCCCCGGACGACCGGCGGGAGGGCACCCTGGCCGCGACGGTCCGGGCGGTGCGGACGGTCGCCGCGGTCGCGGGCGCCGCCCTCGGTCCGGACCCGGCCGGCCCCGGTGCCGGCCCCGGTGCCAGCGCGGAGATCGACCGCGTCGAGGACCCGTACGGCGGGCTGTACGTGGTGTCCCGTTGGTGGATCGGCGAGGTGGGGGCGTGATGGTCGCGGATCGGCTGGACGCGTGGGTCCGCCACCGTACCTGGGGTGCAGAGCCGGGGGACGTCGCGATGCTGCGCGAACTGCTCGGCCGGCGGTCGGTCTCGGTGATCGTGCCGGCCCGCAACGAGGAGCCCACCGTCGGGCCGCTCGTCACCGAGCTGGCCCGTGGGCTGGCCGGGATGCCCGCCGAGATCGTCGTCGTGGACGACGCCTCGGACGACGGGACCGCGGCCGCTGCCCGGGCGGCCGGGGCGCGTGTGGTCAGGGCCTCGCGGCGGCTGGGCAAGGGCGGTGCGCTGCGCCACGGGCTGGAGGCGACCGCCGGCGAGTTCGTGGTGTTCGTGGACGCCGACGTCCCCGACTTCCGGCCCTACTGGGTGGCGTCGCTGCTGTTGCCGCTGCTGCTGGACGAGGCGGTGGTCCTGGTCAAGGCGGCGTACGACCGGCCGCTGGCGGTGGGCGGCGTGCTGCATCCGACCGCGGGCGGGCGGGTCACCCGGCTGGTGGCCGTCCCGGTGCTCAACCTGGTGGCGCCCGAGCTCACGGTGATCGCCCAGCCGCTGGCGGGGGAGACGGCGGTGCGGCGGACGTTCCTCGACAAGTGCGTCCTGGAGGACGACTACTCCGTGGAGCTCGCCCTGCTGCTGGACGCCTACGACGCCGCCGGGCTCGACGGGCTCGCCCAGGTGGACCTCGGCGTGCGGGCCCACCGCCACCACGCGGACGAGGAGCTCGGGCGGATGGCGACCGACGTGCTGCGGGCGGCGGCCCGGCACGCCGGGTGGCCGGTCTCGGACGCCGGGTACGCGCACGTCCGCCGGGCGCCGGACGGGCGGCTCGCCCGGCATGTCCACCCGCCCCGGGACGAGGGCCGGCCCGACCGCGGCTCCGGCTGAGCCTGCGCGCTCCGACTGCCCGCTCCGGGTGGCCGGACCAGCCGGATGCGCTTGAGGTCTCCGGGCGCAGGGCCGATCGTGGGGACATGTCCGGATGGTTCGATGACGGTGACGATGACCGGCCGTGGCGGCCCCCGCAGGGGGTCGGGGCGGTCTGGGGTGACGAGGGGCCGCTGGCCCGCGCCGTCCTGGACTGGGCGAGCAATCGGGCCATCCGCACCGGCGACCCGAAGACCTCCGCCCGCCCGGCGTCCGAGCTGGCCAGGCTCGTCGGCAAGACGGTCACGCCGTCCGGAATCGGAGGCCATGGGGCGCTGGCGCTCTTCGCCGACGTGCTGGCGGCCGCCACCCGGTCCCAGGACGACCCGATGAACCTCGCCTACATCCCGTCCGCTCCGACCCGGGCGGCCGTGGCGTTCGACGCGGCGACCAGTGCGGCGAACATCTTCGGCGGCCTGTGGGAGACCGGGGCGGGCGCGATCTTCGCGGAGAACGAGGCGCTCGACTGGCTGATCTCGTTGACGGGCTGGCCCACCTCGGCGGCGGGGGTGTTCGTGGCCGGGGGGACCGTCGGCAACCTGTCCGCACTGCACGCGGCCCGCTCGGCGGCCCGGTCCCGGCGGTCCCGGCGTGGGCTGCCCGCCCGGCCGTCCGGGGGGTGGCGGCTCGCGTGCGCGCAGAGCGCGCACTCGTCGATCCGCAGCGCGGCCGACGTGCTGGACGTGGAGGTCCTGCTCGTCCCCGTCGACGCGCAGGGGCGCCTCACCGGGGCGGCCCTGCGCAGTGCGCTGCAGGGCGTGGAGGGCACCTTCGCCGTGGTGGCGTCGGCGGGCTCCACCAACGAGGGCATCGTCGACGACCTCGCCTCGATCGTGGACGTGTGCGTGGAGCACGAGCTGTGGCTGCACGTGGACGGCGCCTACGGCGGCGCGGCGTTGTGCGCGCCGTCCGTGCGGGCGCGGTTCGCCGGCATCGAGCGCGCCGACAGCCTGATCGTCGACCCGCACAAGTGGCTGTTCGCGCCGTACGACTGCTGCGCCCTGGTCTACCGGGACGGCGCCCTGGCCCGGGCGGCGCACACCCAGACGGCAACCTACTTGGACGTCGTCGACCGGGAGGCCCCGAACCCCGCCGACCTCGCCATCCACCTGTCGCGGCGGGCGCGAGGCCTGCCGTTCTGGTTCAGCCTCGCCACCCACGGCACCGACCGGTACGTGCACGCGGTCGAGCGGACCCTGGCGACGGCCCACGAGGTCGCCGAGGGGATCCGCCGGTCGCCGCACCTGGTCCTGGTCCTCGAGCCGGACCTGACGGTGATCCTCTTCGAGCGGCCGGGCTGGACGGCGGAGCAGTACCACGCATGGTCGCGTGCCGAGGCGCTCGCCGGCACGATCCTCTGCCTGCCGACCGAGTACCACGGTCGGACGGTCCTCCGGCTGGCGTTCGTCAACCCGGCGACGCGGGCCGGGGACGTCCTCGCCGTCCTCGACGCGATGGGTGGCTGAGGCCGCCGGTCGTGGGGTCGTGGGAGGGGGCCACCGTCCGCGCGGGGCACTCCCCGCGGGGGTCGGTTAACAGATCCTCATCGGGCGAGCGATGCCGTTCCGGCGTCCCCCACGTATTACTCGGATGTGTACGACTCCCTGCAGGACGGTGCTCGCGGCGGACCGGGTCCGTACTCTTCGCGCCCGGTGCCCGGCCCGTCCGCCGGGACCGTGAGGTACGGTCACCCGGCGTCCTCGCCGCGCCGTCGTGGCCGGTCGGGGTACCCCGCTCCCGGCCGGCCGGTGCGGCGTCGGCGTCGCTGGCCGCGGGTGCTGGTCGCCCTGGCCGTCACCGGGACGGTGGTGGCGAGTGGGGCGGCCCTGCTGGAGTACCAGCAGCTCAACCGCAACATCCGCAGTGTGCCGCTGTTCGCCGGCGTGTCCGGGGACGCCGGGACCGAGCGGGTCGACCCGTTCGGCCACAGCCCGATCAATGTGCTCGTGATCGGGTCCGACGCCCGGAACACCGCCGCCGACTGTGCGCTGGGGCACGACTGCCGCACCGGTGTGCAGAACGCGGACGTCGAGCTGCTCGTGCACGTCGCCGCGGACCGCAGCAATGCCTCCGTGCTGAGCATCCCCCGCGACACGATCACCACTCTGCCGTCCTGCCGCAACCCCACCACGGGCCGGGTGACGCCGGGCCGGGTCGCCCAGATCAATGCGAGCCTGGTCGACGGGCCGGGCTGCACGGTCGCCGCGGTGCACCAGCTGACCGGCGTCCCGATCGACCACTTCGCGATGGTCGACTTCGCCGGCGTGGTGGCGATGTCGGACGCCGCCGGTGGGGTCCCGGTGTGCGTCACCGCCGACGTCTTCGACCCCTACTCCCACCTCAGGCTGACCGGCGGTAGGCATGTGCTGAAGGGGGTCGGCGCCCTGCAGTTCGTCCGCTCCCGGCACGCCTTCGGCGACGGCAGCGATCTGGGCCGCACCTATGCCCAGCACCTCTTCCTGGGTTCCATGATCCGCACCCTGAAGGGCCGGGGGGTGGTCACCAACCCCGCCACGCTGGTCGCGCTCGCCCAAGCAGCGACCAAGGCGCTCACCGTGGACAGCGGGCTGGCCTCGATCCGCCAGCTCGTCGGTCTGGCCGGGGACCTCGACCAGGTGCCGCCGCGGCGGATCACCTTCGCCACCATGCCGACGTCCCCGGACCCCAACGACGCGAACCGCGTGATCCCCGGTCCGACGGCGCCCGCGCTGTTCCGGGCGATCGCGGCGGACACCCCCCTGACCCGGCCCGCGTCCCGGACCGCCGCCTCGCCATCCGCCGCTGCCGGGATGGCGGATGCCGGTACGGCGGATGCCGGCACGGCGGGGGACCCGGCGGGGGTCGCCGTCCGGGTTCTCAACGGCACCGGGGTCGCCGGGCGCGCGACCGGCGTCGCCCGCGCCCTGGTCGCGCACGGGTTCTCTGCCGCGACGTCCACCGGCACCGCGGCACCGGTGGGCCGGACCTCTCTGCGCTACCCCGCCGGCAGCCTGGACCAGGCCCGCGCGGTCGCCGCGGCGCTCAAGCTGCCGCCGGTCGCGCTGGTGCCGGGCCGGTCGGCAGGGCTCGTTCTGACGATCGGCGCGGACTGGACGGCGGGGACCACCTTCCCGGCGAGCGCGGCGACCGGGAGCGGAGCGTCCGGCGGGGCGGGGAGCGCTGCCGGCGCCGGTGTGGCAGCGGTGCCCTCCGCCGCGCACGCGTCGACCGCGGACCAGGCCACCACCTGCGCCCCGGTGAGCACCGCCCGGACGGTGGCGCTCAAGGGCGTCCCGATGACGCCGACCCAGGCGTTCCGCCGGTCGGCGGGAGTGGCGCTGTCCGCCCCTTGACCGGCGGGTCAGCTCGAGCTCGGCAGCCACGCCTGCCAGGTGGAGCGGTGGCCGTCGAGCCACTTCTTCGCCGCCTGCTCCATGGTCATCCCGCCGTCGGTGATGTCTCGGGCGACCTGGTTCTGGTCGTCGTTGGTCCACGTGAAGTTCTTGATCAGTTCGGCGGCCGGACTGCCCGACCGGGCGAAGCCGGAATTCATGATCTTGTCGAGGTCGTACGGCTGGTAGTCGCAGGCCACGGTCTTGGGGTCGGCGTCGCACCCGGGTGTGTAGGTCGGCAGCGAGACGTGCACCAGCGGGATCTCCGACAGCAGCCACTGCGGGGAGTAGAAGTACCCCAACACCGGCTGGTGCTCCTTCTCCGCCGTCCGGAACGCCTCGATCAGGGCCTGCTCGCTGCCTGCGTAGACCACCGTGAAGTCGAGGCGCAGGTTTCTCACCAGCGCGGCGTCGTTGGTGACGTACGTGGGGTCGCCGTCCAGGAGCTGGCCCTTGCCGCCGGACTTGGCGGTGCGGAACATGTCCGCGTACTTGTTCAGGTTGTGCCAGTCGGTGATGTCCGGGTAGGCCTTCGCCACCCACGGCGGCACGTACCAGCCGATCAGGCCCTTGTTCCCGGTGAGTCCGCCCTCCACGACGACCTTCTTGTCGTCGATGTAGAGCCTCTTCAGGTCGTCGTGACCCCAGTTCTCCAGGATCGCGTCCACCTCGCCGCTGGCCAGGTGTTTCCAGGAGTCGGTCTCGCCCTCCTTGCGGGTCTGCACGCTGCAGTTGAACTGTGAGCGGGCCAGTGAGGCGATCACCGCCAGGTCGGCGTCGTAGCCCACCCACGGGTTCTCGGCCAGGCGCAGGGTCCCGCACGGTCGCGCCGTGGCGCCGGGCGCGGGCACGAGCTTCGGCTCGCCCGAGCCGCAGGCGGCGAGCAGCAGCGTGCCCACCAGCGCGACGGAGATCCGGCGGAACCGGTGGAGCGGGGAGCGCGGCATCGGGCGAGGTCCTTCCTGCCGGGGACGGCACGATCGGGGGGCGCGGCGGGCAGCGGCTCAGCGCCGGACGGCGAGGCTCGCCTTCTCCTCCAGCCTCCGCATGAGCACCAACTCGGTGAGGTTGACCAGCACGTTCTTGACGGATGCGCGGAGGCGGGCGTCGCACTCCAGCACCGGGACCTCGTCCCCGACGCCGAGCGCCTCGCGGACCTCCTCGACGTCGAACCGGGTCGTGCCGTCGAACACGTTCACCGCGACGAGGAACGGCACTCCGTGTTCCTCGAAGTAGTCGATGGCCCGGAAGCAGTCCTCGATCCGGCTGGTGTCGAGCAGGACGATGGCCCCGAGCGCCCCCTGGACCAGGTCGTCCCAGAGGAAGGAGTAGCGGTCCTGGCCCGGGGTCCCGAACAGGTACAGACGCAGGGTCTCGTCCAGGCTGATCCGGCCGAAGTCGAGAGCCACCGTCGTGGTGATCTTGCCCGGTACCTGGTGGCGGTCGTCGACGCCGACGGACACCGACGTCATGTCCGCCTCCGTGAGCAGCGGTTCGATCTCCGAGATCGCGCTGACGAAGGTCGTCTTCCCGACGCCGAATCCGCCGCTGATGACGATCTTCGCCGAGGTCAGCGTGAGGTCAGAGGGCGCGGACACGATCCCGGATCCTTTCCAGCAGCTGTACCGAGATCTCCTGGCCCTCGACCAGTGCGAGGTAGCCGTCCCTGATCAGGTCCGAGACCAGGATCCGGGTCACGCCGAGCGGGACCCGCAGCGCCGCCGCGACGTCGGCCAGCGAGGCCGGCTGGTGGCAGAGGTCGTAGATCCGGCGTTCCTCGAACCGCAACGCTCCGGCCGGGATCCCGGGCAGGGACCGGATCAGCGACTCGACCCGCAGGTCGTCACGCTCGGGGCGGGTCCGCCCGCCGGTGAGCAGGAAGGGCCGGACGGCGAGCTCGTCGGCCAGGTCCGCGTCGTGCACGGACGATGCGTGCGGTGTCGACCACGGGCCGGTCCCGCGGTCTCCCCGGAAGCCACCGGCCGGGGTGGTGACGGCGGGCGGGGGGCTGCCGGCCGGGGTGGTGCCGGTCAGCACCGGTCGGTGTGGGTCGGCGCTCACTGCGGGAGCTGCCGTCGGGCCTCGGCGATGAGCGCCGGCGAGAGCAGCTCCCCGAACCGCTCCGCCAGGGTGGCGATCTCGAAGCCGACCAGCCCGAGGTCGCAGCCGCCGTCCGCGACGACGCCGAGGCACGCCCCGCCGGAGATCGCGGAAACCAGGAGGAAGCCGCGCTTCATCTCGATCATGATCAGCTTCAGGCTCTCGAAGTCGTAGCGCCGGGCTGCGCTGCGGCCCAGGCTGGTCAGGCTCGAGACGATGGCCGCGAGGTGATCGGCCTCGTTCCGGCTGAGCCCGTCGGAGCCGGCGATGAGCAGTCCGTCGGAGGAGACGGCGACGGCTTCGCGGACGCCGTCCGTCTGGTGGACGAAGTTGCCCAGCAGCCAGCTGAACTGGTGCCTGTCGGTGTGGGCGTTGACGCTCACTCGTCCTCCTGCGCGCAGGTGGGGGCTGGCCATGACGGCGTGGCGGTGTCGACCGGCATCCCCTGCGCTCGCTGCATGCCGGAGCGCAGGGACGTCAGGCGTGCTCTGATCTGGTCCGGGGAGTCGTCAACGACGTCGGGACGGGCGGCGTCCCGGTCGGGGCCTGGATCGGTCGGCGGGGTCGGGCGCCGGCTGCGCGGCGTCCGCTTGCGCAGCCCGTTGCGCGTGCGTTCCTCGCCGTCGTTGCCGGCGCCGTCGTTGCCGGCGGCGCCGGGGTGGGCGATGCCGCGGCCGCCGGTCCCGCTGCGGGTCGCGCTCACCCCGACCGGTGGGCGATGCCCGGGGCCGGGGTGCGCCAGGTCCACCTCGACCGACCAGTGGTCCCACGCCGACTCCCCGGGGGCACCGTGCCAGGGGGACCACGGGG
>DATDMG010000446.1:0-2694 GCA_036518955.1 Kineosporiaceae bacterium
GGGGGCGGGCCGGCGGGAAGTGCTTTTTTCGAGCCCGGCGCGCAGCGCCAGCTGACGCCGGTAGTCGTTTGTCAAACGAAACGGACACCGTTGATCAACGACAACAACATCTCCCCACCGACGACGACTACATTTCCCCACCGCTGATGCCCGTTTGACCCGGTCTTGGGGCTTGATTCGGGACGGATTTACACTGTCGGGCAGCCCTTCGCCTGGAAGGATGCCCCTCGATGGTGGTCACGGATGCCCAGGTCCGCACGTTGCGGAGTTGGCTCGGCAAGGAGGCGTCGCTGACGTTGTCGGCGGCGAAGGCCGGCATGGATCGCAAGACGGCGCGCAAGTACCGGTACACCGATCAGTTGCCGTCGCAGCGGCGGGCCGACGCGCCGCCCCGTGACTGGCGGACGCGCCCCGACCCGTTCGCTGACGTGTGGGGTGAGGTCGTCGAACTGCTCGAACAGGCGACCGGGTGGGAGGCCAAAACCCTGTTCGAGGAGTTGCGGCGGCGGCACCCGGGCCGGTTCGCGGACGGCCAACTCCGCACCTTGCAACGCCGGGTCAAGCAGTGGCGGGCGACGCATGGTCCCGACAAGGAGGTGTTCTTCGCCCAGGACCACCCGCCGGGCCGGCTCGGGGCGTCCGACTTCACGCACATGACCGAGTTGGGCGTGACCATCCAGGGCCAGCCATTCCCGCACCTGGTCTACCACTTCGTGCTGACGCACTCGAACTGGGAGCACGTCACCGTTTGTTTCACCGAGAGCTTCGAGAGTTTCAGCGCCGGCTTCCAGAACGCGGTCTGGGCCCTGGGCGGCGTGCCCGCCCACCACCGGAGCGACCGCATGAGCCTGGCCGTGCAAGCCTCCGGCACCGAGGAGTTCACGCGCCGCTATGCCGCGTTGATGGCCCACTACGAGGTGAAGCCACAGGCGATCAACGCCGGCAAGGGTCACGAGAACGGCGACGCCGAGCAGAGCCACCACCGGTTCAAGCGGGCGGTGAAGCAGGCCCTGCTGTTGCGCGGCAGCCACGATTTTTCCAGCCCGGAAGCGTACACGGCATTCCTGCATCAAGTGTGCGAGCGAAGGAACCAGTCGCGGACGCAGCGGTTCATCGACGACCGTCGAGCCTTGAAGCCGTTGCCGGCGCGACGGCAGGAAGCGTTCCGCCGCCTGACGGTCCGGGTGCAGTCGGGCAGCGTCATCAGCGTGGACCGGAACACCTACTCGGTGCCGGCCCGGCTGATCGGCGAGAGGGTGGAGGTACGGGTGTATGCCGACACGATCGAGGTGTGGTACGGCCAACGGAAGGAGGACGTGTTGCCGCGCCTGCGCGGCCGGGCCGGGCACCACATCGACTATCGGCACGTGATCGAGTGGTTGGTGCGCAAGCCGGGCGCGTTCGCCGGGTATCGCTACCGGGCCGAGCTGTTCCCGACGAGCCGCTTTCGCCTGGCCTACGACCAACTGGCGGCGACGGCCTCGGGAATCCGGGCGGACCGGGACTACCTGGAGATCCTGCTGCTGGCGGCACGGCGGGGCGAGGCGCTGGTCGATGACGCGTTGCGGCGTCTGCTCGATGGCGACGGCCGCGTGAGCGTGTCGGCCGTGACCTGTCTGGTCGAGGACGGGACATCGCCGGCACGGGTGCCGGAGGTGTGGATCGAACCCATCAACCTGTCGTCCTACGACAGGTTGTTCGAGAGCAAGGAGGCCTGGCATGAAGGCGACGGAACCGAAGGACGTGAAGCCGGCGCTGGTGCACTGTCTGAAGGAGCTGCACCTGCCGACGATGCGGGACGCCTTCCCGCACGTGGCCGACCAGGCCCGGCAGGAGGCGCACAGCTACGAGCGATATCTGTTGGAGCTGGCGACCCGGGAGTGCGACGAACGGAAGCAGAAACGGGTGGAGCGGCTGCTGCGCGACTCGCGGCTGCCGCTGGAGAAGAACCTGTCGGCGTTCGACCTGAAGCGGTTGCCGGCGAAAGTTGTGCAGCAGGTGCGGGCCCTGTTGACCGGGGAGTTCGTGGACCGGCGCGAGAACGTACTGGTGTTCGGGGCGGTGGGCTCGGGGAAGACGCATTTGCTCTCGGCGGTGGCGCAGGAGTTGGTCCGCCAGGGGCGGCGGGTGTACTTCAGCCCGTGCGCCCTGCTGGTCCAGGAGCTGCTGTCGGCCAAGCAGGAGCTGCGTCTGCCGCGGTTGCTCAAGAAGTTGGCGGGCCACGACGCGGTGTTCGTGGACGACCTGGGGTACGTGCAGCAGAACCGGGAGGAGATGGAGGTGCTGTTCACGTTCCTGGCCGAGCGCTACGAACGCGGGAGTGTGCTGTTGACGAGCAACCTGCCGTTCTCGAAGTGGGAACAGATCTTCCGGGATCCGATGACGACGGCGGCGGCCATCGACCGATTAGTCCATCACAGCGTGATCGTGGAATTGAACCTGCCGAGCTACCGGGCCGAGCAGGCGAAGAAGGGCAAGGAGAAGCGCGAGCCCGAGGCGAGCTGACGGCCGCGACCGGGGGAACCCCCGGTCCTGAGGCCCAAGCCCCAGCCTGTCAAACCGGGTTGTGAAGGGGGACGTCCAATCGTCGCTGATGGGGAAGGTTAGTTGTCGTTAGACACGCGAATGCAGTACGCTTCATTTTCGAGGGCGAAGGGCAGGCAACCGGCCGTCTCGGCGAACGGGTTGATCTCC
>DATDMG010000447.1:0-5170 GCA_036518955.1 Kineosporiaceae bacterium
AACCCCCAACGTCACCCTGATCGCGCCTACGCCACCGGCGCCGAGCCATGGGCTGCCTACCTGGAGCGCGCCGGCCGCGTCCTGGCTCAGTTGCTCGCCGAGCACGACGGGCAACGGATCCTGATCGCCGGGCACGGAGAGACGATCCTCGCCGCGAACTCCCTGCTCCTGGAGCTGCCCGCTGATCTCAGCGCCCGCGCCGGCTTCACCGTCGATCACGCCGCCCTCACCTGGTGGCAGCAGCAGGTCAACCGTTACGGCCACCTCACCTGGATGCTGACCCGACACAACGACACCCGCCACCTGACGTCCCGGGCCATGAGGTAGACCGATGACTGCCGCCACTGGGACACCGAGCGGTCTGCCGCTGAGCGACGACGTCGCGCGCGGCCTCGCCACCGTGGCCGCCAACGGCCGGGCCGCGGTCTCGCTGGCCGAGACGTCCGCCGGATCGGCTGTCATCAAGTTGCACGCCCGCCCGGACCGGTGGCGTGCCGAACTGCACGCGTACCTCGTCTGGGTGCCAGCCGTCGCTGATCGCGCGCCAGCACTCCTCGGCGCCAGCAACGAGCCGCCGGCACTCGTCCTCAGCGCGGTCCCCGGGCGACGCCTCGACCAGGCACGCCTCACCCCTGACGCCGAACGAGCCGCCTACGCCGAGCTCGGGCAGTTACTGCGCGCCTTCCACGCGAGCGCACCCGTCCGTCACGGCACCGACATCACCAGCTGGCTCGCCGAACGCGGACGACACTGGCTCACCCTCGCCACCGACCTGGTGTCCGCACAGGACCGTCAACGCATCGCGAACCACCTCACGGAGCTGGAACGTCTGGGTGACCTACCCGCCGCCCCATGCCACCTAGACCTCACCCCGTCCAACATCATCATCACGCCGACCGACGGGATCGTTGTCCTCGACTACGAGCACGCCCGCTACGACCTCACCGCGCGGGACCTCGTCCGGCTGCACGACCGCGTCTGGCCCGACCGCCCCGACCTGGCGGCCGCCTTCCTCGACACCTACGGCCCCTTGAACGACCTCGACAGGGAGATCATCCAGCACACGACACCGCTGGACCGGCTCACCAGACTTGTGCGCAGCGCGAGCAGAACGCCCCCTCATGGCACTCAGCCCCGGCCACCGACGCCGTCCGCCCCCGGCTCCAGACCCACCGAAACATGATCAGATTCTGACCGCCTCCTTTCAACGCCCAAGTCCGCTGGGAACAGTCATGCGGTGCAGGCGGAAGCCAAGCGTCACGGCGTCGGGCGGCTCGTCGTCAGGTCCGTCGTCGAACCCGATCACCTGACCCCTGCCACCCGCCGCGACGGGGTGCCGACAGCGTCAGCCCACTGCTGTCTCATGATGTGGGACGGTGGGGGTTTTCTTGTTCTTGTTTCTGATGTCCGGCGTGTGTCGTGGTGTCCGTGCAGGTCCCGTGGCGTGTCGGCTGGTGCCGCGGAATGCCGCGTGGGGGTTCGTTTGGGTACTCGTTGAGGCGGCGTTCTCGGGAGAAGGGGGCTTGACTTCGGGTCCGGATCGAGTTGTCCTCGACACGATCCATCCGTCGCAGACCTTCCGCCGCGTCTCGGAGGGGTGTATAGGGCCGAGGTCTCGCGACATCCCGCATCAGGTGTTTCACAACGGCATCGCGGAAACGCGTGCTTCCACCGTAACAAGTGCTCCAAGGAATCCATCCGCTCGGGCGGCGAGGTCCGGGTGATGGTCTCCGTTGTGGAGCGGTTGGCTCCGTGCGGCCAACGGGGCTTGCACCGACATGCAGTGACTGTCCTTCCATCGGGGGAGCCCGTGCGCTTCCCAGAAAGAAGCCGCCCATGAACAGATCGTGCTCCATGGTTTCACGCATTCTCTGGCTCGACCCGTCACCGACGTCGCCGCCCCCGTCGGCGTCGAGTGCAGACGGGCCGGGGCAGCGCTGGCTGGTCGACCCGCTGGGCGCCGAACACGGCCTGTGGGACCGGCTGTGTGCCGTCGTCGGGCATGTCGCGCAGCTCGCGGGCGCGGTGATGGTGCCCGTCCTGCTCGGAGTCCTCGGGGTGACGGCGTTGTTGTGGTGGCGCCGCCGCCAGGTGTGGCGCTCGGCGCGGGCCCGCGCGTCCTGGATCGAGGTGGAGCCGCCGGCACGCAGCGAGATCGCCGACGGGCAGCAGTTGTGGCGCCAGCTCACCGGGTTGCTGCGCCCGGGGGCGTTGGGTGCCTGGTCACGGCTGCTGGTCTGGGAGGTGCAGGCCGAGACCGAGCGGGTCAGCGCCGGGTTGTGGGTGCCGGGCACGGTCGAGGCCGGGGACGTGGCGCAGGCTGTTGCCGCGGCGTACCGCCGTGCCCGGGTGCAGGTGCGGGCCCCGTCCGACGCCCCGACAGCCGGCAACGAGGGGTCGGGCCGGGTGTCGGCGGGATACGTAGTGGTGCCGCGCACGTCGATGTGGCAGCCGCTGCTGGCCGAGACCTCGACGGGCAGCGGCGGCCGGCTCGCCGCACAGCGCCGTGGGGCGGGAGGGTCGTCGGCGGATCCGCTGGACGGGTTGTGGGTGGCGTTGTCCGGCACACCGCACGGGTACCGGCTGGTCCTGCAGGTGATGGCCCGGCCGCTGCGCCGGCGCACCCGGGGCGAGGCCCGGCGGGTGCGTCTGGCCGCCGGGGACCGGGACGGGCGTGTCGCGCGCCGGTCCGGTCCGGAACTCGTCCTCTCCGGTGTCCTGACCCTCCTCACGCAGGCCGTGGTCGGCCTCCTGGACGTCTTCGTGCCCGGCCCGCCACGGACGGCGGCGTCGCGTCCTTCGGGGCGGTCTGCGGGGCCGGTGCTCGATCCGATCGGTGCGCAGGAGCGTCGGGTGGCCGCGGCCAAGGCCAGAGCCGAGCTGGCGGAGGTCTGCGTGCGGGTCGTGGCCGTCGGGCCGGACCGGGTCCGCTGCCGGCAGCTGGCCTGGTCGGCCGCCAACGCGCTGCGGGGCGTGGTGACGGCCCAGGCCATGAACACCATCCGCCTGCCTGACGCCACACGCCGGTGGTCGGACCGGGTGACGGGCAATGGAGCGGCGATCAGGCTGCGCGGACGGCGTCCAGGTCACGTGCGGGGCTGGTTCGTGGCCACCGACGTGGAGATCGGGGCGGTGGCGCGGCTGCCGCAGCAGCCGGCCTGGTTCCGGTTCGTCGTCGCGGGCGCTCCTCACCTGCCCGCTCCGCTCGGCGTGCCTCGCCTGGCCGGCTCCGAATCGGATCTCGATCGGGACCTCGATGCGGGCCGAGGTCCCGATCGAGATGGGGGCATGCCCGGGGAGGCCGCGTGATGACGTCTGGATCGAGTTCTGCAGCGAGCTCCGCGGCGCGGTCGGTTCCTGGGGCCGAAGCCACCGGGGCGGCGTTGCGGCTGGTGTCGCCGGGAGACCCGGGTCGCTTGGCGCCCAAGCCGTTGGGGGTGAGCCAGCCCTCGGGGGCCGGTGGTGGCCGGGAGCTGATCGGTCTGGGCGTGGTCGAGGTGCGCCATCACGTGCACGTGCTGGGGCCGACGGGGACCGGGAAGTCGACCCTGCTGCTGCGGCTGGTCCTGGCCGACGCCGTCGCGGGGCGCGGAGTGATCCTGATCGACCCGCACGGCGACCTGGCGTTGCGGGTGCTGGAGCGGCTACCGGCCGGCTGTCGAGACAGGTTGGTCCTGATCGATCCGGAGCAGACCGAGTCACCCGTGGCCTGGAACGTGCTCGATCCTTCCCGGGTCGGTCCCGAGTTGGTGACCGAGCACCTGGTCGCGACCTTGCACCGGCTGTACTCGCCCTGGTGGGGGCCGCGACTGGAGGACACCCTGCGAGCGGCCTGCCTGACCCTGACCCACCCCTCCAACCAGCCCACCCACCAGCCCACCCACCAGCACCAACGCCAGCTCAGAGGTCTCGGCTCCGAGGCCGGGACCCGCGCGGCGCGGGGGAGAGAACGGGCGAGTGAGTGGGCGGGTGAGGCGGCGACTGAGCGGGCGAGTGAACCGGGGAGCGGCGTTGCGCCCGCCGCGAGTGGTGCCGGTGGCCGGGCACCCGGTGGAGTGGCGCCGACGTTGGCGGACATCCCCGTCCTGCTGACCCATGCCGGGTACCGGGCGCGGGTGACGGCCGCGGTCAGGCGCGCGGATCCCGGCGGGCTGGGCGCGTTCTGGGACGCCTACGACGCGCTCACCCCGGCCCAGCTCGCCGCGGTCGGGGGTCCGGTGCTGTCCAAGCTGCGGGCCATCACCTCCCGGCGGTTCGCCCTGGACCTGCTCGGCTCGGCGCCGTCCACCCTCGACCTGGGCCAGGTCCTGGACGGCGGGATCCTGATCGCCCGGCTGCCCAAGGGCGTCCTGGGCGAGGACACCACCCGGCTGGTCGGCTCGCTGCTGCTGTCCGGCCTCTGGCAGGCGGCGACCGCCCGCACCCGGCAGGGCGAGGGCGACCGGCTCGACGCCAGCGTCGTGGTGGACGAGTGCCATAACTTCCTGCACTTGCCGATCGGGCTGGACGACGCCCTCGCCGAGGCCCGCTCCTACCGTCTGTCCTGGATCCTGGCCCACCAGCACCTGGGCCAGCTGCCCAAGCCGATGGCCGACGCCATCGACGCCAACGCCCGAAACAAGATTTACTTCGGGTTGTCCCCGCAGGACGCCCACGTCCTGGCCCGGCACACCGCACCGCACCTGACCGACGACGACCTGACCCGCCTGGACGGGTTCCAGATCGCCTGCCGCCTCATGGTCGGCCACGAGCCGGCCCGCCCGTTCACCCTGCAGACCCTGCCACCCCCCTCACCGATTCCCGGCGGCGTGGCCCTGGCCCGGCAGGCAGCGTCGGCACGCGGGCTGTCCCGGACCGCCCGACGCGACCACGCAGCGCGGCGCCGCCGACTGGCCATCACCCCGTCCCTGTCCAGCGCATCCCCCCTCGACCCGGAGCTGTCAGCCGATCTGTCAGGCGCCGGCACCGGTGGTCTGTCAGATCCCGCGAGCTCGGCGTGGGTCGCCGGCTCACCCGCCCATTCCCTCGCCCGCTCACCCGCCCGTCAGGAGCGGGCGAGTGACCGGGCGACCCGACACCGGGCAGATCCGCAGGTCACGCCCGAGTTCCGTACCGATGACGCCGTACCCGACTCCATGGAGACACCGTGACCAAACAATCCAGCCGCCCC
>DATDMG010000448.1:0-3452 GCA_036518955.1 Kineosporiaceae bacterium
CAAGGTCATGGACACGCTGACCCCGGCCGGGGTGCTCCAGAGCGACGAACTGGACTACACCCTGCACGCACCGGTCGTGATCCAGAGCGTGACGATCCCCTAGTCGGGTCTACACAGGAGGGTGACTCAGTCGCGCTGCAAGCCGGCTGCTGGTCGGGGGTCGCGAGAGGCCAGCTCTCGGTGCACGGCCGGCGTGAGCGCGGGCGCCTCATCGCCGGCGTGGCCATGAGCGGTGATCCACGCGTGCATCGCCGACCACTGCGCCTCGAGCCACTGCTGGGCCGCCTCGGGCTCCCGCGGGACGTCGTCCGCCGCGTACCAGCGGAACCGGATGCGCATCGGACGGTCGACCAGCGGTAGCGCCTGCCAGAGCGCGCGCGGTGACGTGAGGGTGTCCAACCCGGTGTGGGCGACGAGCAGGACGTCCGCGTCGGGACGGGCACCGAGGCACGTGACCGTACCGGCCGGTCGCGGCGGCAACACCCGCGGCTGCTGTTCGGCCCGGTGCGCCGCCCGTCGTCGTCCGGCCCGCAGCAGGCGGGTGACCGCCCGGCGGTGGCGCCGGGGCGTCCAGTTCGCGCCTTCCGGAAAGAGGAGCAGCGCGTCCCCGGTCCTCAGGGACCGGGCGTGCTCCTCGATCACCGCGGTGCGGTCGTCGCCGGCACCCGTCTGCGAGGCGATGAAGCAGCCGGCGAGGCGGTTGAGCACGACGTCGAGCCCGGGGTCCCACTGCAACGCGGCCTTGAGGACGACCCGGGGCCGGCGGTGCAGCCGAGTCAGCAGCAGCTGGACCAGGGTGAACGAGTCGCCCGGGCCGGCGTGCCGGGCCAGCACGATCAACGGTCGATCTCCGGGCGGCTGGCCTCGGTCGGCGTCGACCTCCACCTGGTAGCCGAGCGTCGCCACTGCGGTTCGGGCGAGCCGGTCGAGGGCCTCGGTGAGCATGCGGCAATGCGCGGCGGTCCACGCCCCGCCGTCGCGGCGTCGCGTCGGGTGGCGCAGCCACAGCCCGAAGCTGGCGAGCAGCAGCGCGACGTCCAGCGCGAGGTAGGTGGCGGCGAAGACGGCGAGTCGCAGCACCCGCGCCCGCGGCGTCAGGGGCCGGACCAGCACGCAGACGGCGATCGTTCCCACGAGCAGCGCCTCGAGCGCGAGCACGATGGGCAACCACAGCGGATCGAGCAGGCCGCGGCGCAGCCAACGGGCAGGCAGGCGGAGGTTCATCGGGCCGCCGCCTCCACCCCGTCCAGGTACTGCTCGCAGGCGGCGTAGGCGAGTTCCATCCGGTCGGCCACGTCAGTGGTGCGCCGGTACCGCCAGGAGACGAGCGGGGTGTCGATCGGTCCGCTGGGCAGCAGGTGCACCTGCACGTCGTCCGGCAGGTTGTCCATCTGCTCGGTGAAGTGCGCCCGGCGCGCGATCTCGAAAGCGATCACGCCGACCTCCCACGGCCAGCGGGGCGCACTCAGCGACCGTTCGGCCCGGCCGACCTGGAGTACGTAGATCTCCCGCGCTCCGGCGCGAACGGCTCGTCCCAGCGGGATCGACGCCACCAATCCGCCGTCGAAGTAGTGCTGGCCGCCGATCCGGGCCGGCGGGAGGAGTCCGGGCACCGCGCACGACGCCATCACCGCGTCGACGAGCGGGCCGGAGTCGAACCAGGTCGGGCGGGCGTACTCGATGTTCGCGGCGACGCAGGAGAACGGGATCGCAAGATCCTCGAACCGCCCACGCAGCGCAGCGGTCAACACCCGGCGTAGCGGTTCGGGCGAGTGCAGGTGGGTCCGGTGCTTCGCGACCCGGGCGACCTGGCGGATCGGCGAGTCGGCGAAGACCCCGGCGCGGTCGAGGTCGGACCAGAGCCGCGCCAGCTCGGCCACGGCCGATTCCCCCGGCGCACCTGCGAAGAAGGCCCCGTTCATCGCGCCCACACTCGTGCCGACGATGAGATCGGGCCGGATGCCGCGCTTGTCCAGCGCCCGCAGCATGCCGACCTGGCTGGCGCCGAGCAGCCCGCCACCGCCCAGCACGAAGGCCGTCCGACCGGCGCTGCGCGCCCCGGACGTCACCGCGTCGCCGACCTCGTCCACAGCCACCGCCCTTTGCCTGACGCGATACCCACGCCTGGCCGGGAACTCACCGAGATCGGCACGCGCGCCGGCCGTGGGTGTGAAGTCACCCGTCCCTTCGGGCCGGTCCGGCGCGGCGGCGGCGTCCATTGGCCCGCGGGTTGGGCGGTTTGCGGACATTGGCGGTGGTCGGTCCCGCGTTCGCGTGCCGTCACAAGACCCCTGGTTGACGCGCCTTCCGCGCGCGGTCTACGTTCCGCTCGCAGGTGACGGTCGACCGTCGCCACCGTCCGCCGGCCGCCAGCGTCGGGACTTGCTCCGGAGCCGGACGCCAGACGGTGCCGCGATGATCGGCCACCGCCGTGACCGCCGACCGGGGGGAAGGCTGGGGCTGCGATGACGGACTACGGACCGGCGCAATACCCGCCACAACCCACACCGGCAACGCCGCCTCCGGGCTACGCCGCGCCCACCGGCTACCCGCAGGCCCCGAGCAACGGCCAGCAGCCGAGCGGTTACGGGCAGCCGTTCGAGAGGATGCATCCACCGGGCCTCGAGCCGACCCAGGGCTACCCGGCTGCGGGCAGCTGTCGCAGGTGTCAGCGCGATCTCGTTCCGCATGCGGTCGCGTGCGCTTACTGCGGCGAGCGTGTCTCGACCTCGGGAACATCGGACACAAGACCGTTCATCGTCGCGACAGGGCGCCGACGTAGCGCCGGATATTACGTCTGCGGCGGTGGGGGGGCGATCGCGATCTCGGTGCTTCTGCCGTGGGTTTCCGTTGCGGGCATCGCCTCCGCCAATCTGTCGGGCGGCGGCGCTGTCATGCTTCTCGCTGTGGCAACGGGGCTGATCTACTTGGGCACGCGCGTCTTGAAGGACCGAATCACCAAGACCACGATGATCGTGCTTTGGGTGCTCGCGGCGATCGATTTGCTCCTCATCCTGATTCTCTTTGCAGCCGTCGGCCGTGCCGACGGCGAAAGCGGCGGATTGGCAACGCCCGCGGCGGGGTTCTACATCGCGGTTCTGGGGCTGATCGCGGCCACGGTCGGCACGATCATGTTCCAGACAACCCGGCGCGGCGGCGTGGTGATCCCGCCGGTAGGAGCACCGCACCTATCGGCCGACCGCTCAGCGTGGTGGGACGGGCAGGCCTGGCGTGACGCGACGCAGCAGCCTCCGCCCGGCCATCCCCGTTCACCGGACGGGAAGTTCTGGTGGGATGGATACGCGTGGCGACCGGTTCTGCCTTCATGACGTGTCGACGTGTTCCCGTCGAATCCGTCAGTTCGTCTCGCGTGAGCTCGAAGACTGCGGACTTCCGCTCGTCCTGGCGGGGAGCCGCCCGATCACGCACGCGCTGGTGATGCTGATGTTGGC
>DATDMG010000449.1:0-3906 GCA_036518955.1 Kineosporiaceae bacterium
TCGATGGTGGAGGTCCCCCGGTCAGAGCCGGTCCGGCGGGGTGGGGGTGTGTCGGATCGCTGACGTCCATGAGCTGGACGGTGCCGTCCTTGCCGCCCAGAGCGAGTGTCTTGGCGTCGGGGGTGAGGACTGCCGATCCGATCCATTGTTTCGCGTCGGCTGAAGGACCCTGAATCCGGTCGCCGGCCGGTACCGGACGGGAGGGGTCGGTCAGGTCCCACAGTTGGGCGTCGTTGGTCGTGCTTGCGGCTGCGAGGAGGTGGCCGTGGTCGGCGAAGGTCAGCTCGTAGGGGATGCCGTCGGTGAAGGTTCTGGCGCGGCCGAGGGCGGGCCAAAGCCTGACGACGCCGTCGGCTCCGGCCGTGATCAGGGTCCTGCCGTCAGCCGTCCACCGGGCGGCCGTGATGGGTGCCGGCTGAGGGAAGATGGCCCGGCCGTGCAGGTTGGGGGAGGCCCCGGTCGGCAGGTCCCAGATCCATAGCCGGCTGTCGGACGACGCCGCGGCGAGGGTTCGCCCGTCGGGGCTGAACGTGATGCCGTTCACCCAGCTGGTGGGACCAGTAAGGACGGTCGCTGTCGGCGTACCGGTGACGGGAAAGGGCCACACGTAGACCTTCCCGTCGCGGCCGCCGGCGGCGAGGCGGGTGCCGTCGGGACTGAAGCCAACAGCGAAGACGGCTTTCGCCGGCCCCGTCAACACGGTCGGCGCCGGGTTCAGACGTGAGACGTCCCAGAGGTGGACGGTGTGGTCGGCGCTGCCGGCGGCGAGGATGCGTCCGGTGGGGTCGTAGGCCAGTGCTTGGACGGAGTCGGTCGCGCCGGTCAGCGACGGTAGTGCAGCGGGACGGGATGGGTTGGTCACGTCCCACCGGTGGATGGTCCGGTCGGCGGCCCCGGCAGCGAGCATGTGGCCGTCCGGAGAGAAGGTCAACGCATAGATGGTGGAGGTCGTGCCGACGGAGGTCTCGGCCAGCAGGCGAGCGCGAGCCGGGTCGGTGACGTCCCAGTACCGGATGTTTCCGTCGGCGCCGGCCGCTACGAGGTGCTGACCGTCCGGGGACAGGGCCAGCGCGAAAATGGTCATGGTGCCACCGGTCTGCAGGTCGGGGAGGGGTTGTGGGGATCGCCCGCTCGGCAGGGACCACAGGTGGAGGCGGCCTCCTTCGCCTGCGGCCGCGAGCAGGTGCTGGTCCCTCGAGATGGCGACGGCCTGTAGCACCCCTTCGGACGCCAAGAGCCGGGTAGGTGAGGGAGCAGCGGAGGTGTCCAACAGCGCGGCTCGAGCCTCGGGTGTGGTGGCCAGTCGGTAGGCGGCGACGGCCAGTTGCGCCGACAGTCCCACGTCGCTGGCACGGATGCGCACCGATGCGGCGGCCACCTGGCGGGAGAGGGCGAGGTCGCGTTCGTGGGCGATGGTGTCGCGTTGGCCGACGGCTACGACCATGGCGGTTCCAGCCATCAGCGCCACGATGGTCAGAGCGACGACGAGGATCTTCAGGCGCCGAGTCCCCCGGCGTGAGGCCTCTTGTTCCGCCGCCTCCAGCGCGGTCGCCGCGGACAAGAACGTCTGCTCCAGGTCGTTCAGTTCGGGCATCCCGTAGCGGTCGGCCCACTCGCGGATCGTGGCTAGCCGGCCGCCGCGGGGCAGCGCTGACGGGTCGCGGTTGCTGTCCTGCCAGGTCTGGGCGGCGAGCGTGAGTTGACGGTGGGTGGCCAACCCGGCGCGGTCCTCGTCCAGCCACCGCCACAGGCGGGGCCACGCCGTCAGGAGGGCCTCGTGCGCGATCTCGACCGTATCCGTGTCGGCGGTCAGCAGGCGAGCGTCCACAAACCGCTCGATGACGGTACGCAGGGTGTCGGCGTCCGGGCTCCCAGGCAGCATGCCGAGTTCGCCCGGCGCCACGGGGCGACGGGTGATCGTGGCCTCGTCCGTCGTGGTTACCAGGCGGCGCAGCAGGCGTCGGGCCAGGGTGCGCTGCGAAGCGTCGAGACTTCCGTAGACGGTCTCCGCCGTCGCGGCGACGGCCCCCTGGATGCCACCGGCGCCACGATAGTCGGCGACCGTCATCCGCCCCCGCCGGCTGCGCTGCCAGGTGGCGAGCATCGCGTGGGAGAGCAGGGGCAAGGCGCCCGCGGAGGCGTCGGCTAAGGGGCGGCCGGACGTCAGATCGTCCAGGATGACCTCGGTCAAGCCTTCATCGATCGCCACGTGGGCCCGACGGGCAGGTTCCTCGATGACAGCCCGCAGGCCGTCACGGTCCATCGGCCCGATCACGACCTGTTCGCGGCGCAGAGCCTGCATCAAGAGAGGATCAGCGAGAGCGTGTGCATAGAAGTCCGCACGCAGCGCGGCAAGGACCACGACGCCGTTCGAAGACCATTGGCTCAGCGCCTGGACGAAACCGACGCGCTCCTGCTGATCGGCGCAGAGCGTGAACACTTCTTCGAGTTGGTCCACCAGTATCACCAGGCCCGGTTCAGCATTCCCAGGCGCCGACGGGTCCCCCTGAAGTAATGCCTCCAAAGCCCTGACGGGATGCTCGCCAGGGGTCAGGTAGACCGGAGCCGCAGTCGGACTCTCCGCTTCCAGCCGGGGGAGAATTCCGGCCTGCAACAGCGACGACTTGCCCGCTCCCGAGGGACCCACCAGGGCCAGCATGCCCCCACCGGATTCCTGCAGGCCGCCCACCCGGTGAAGCACTTCGGCCACCAGTTCGTCACGCCCGAAGAACCACGGGGCGTCCACGGCACGAAAGGCCGCCAGACCCCGGTAAGGGGCCGCCTCCCCGCGCGGGCGAGGGCCAGGACTGGTCCGCACCCGGGCCAGCGCCGCCGTCCACGCAGCCACAACGTCGTCGTCCGAGACCCCGCAGACCCCAAGGATCTGCTCCAACTGACCGGGCGGCTTCAGCGGCGGCAGATGCCTGCCGCTGAAGTACCCACCAACGGTGCTGGCGCTCATGCCGCAGCGTTGAGCGACGTCGCGCACGGTCAGGCTGGCCCGTTCACGCACGGTGGTCAACGCGGCGCCGAACTCCAGCCGGGTGGTGATCTCCTCAGGCTCGGGCATCGGCTCGATCACTCGCCTCCCCGCGGAGGACCCGCTTTGCGGGTGACGGACCGAGACGACACGTGGGACAGCAGGCACTTAGATCCACACGGCAGAACGTAGCGGATCAATCACCCAATTGTAAGAACTCGGCCACTCGGGGGGACCGCCGCCCCTGAATAAGCACCCAGATGGGGCGAACTCGGACTTCAGATGTTGGACGAGGTTGTCCGGCCAATGGCGATGCGCTTGTTCCCGTCCGTGCCCCCGACTGTGCTGGTGACCGTCGCCGTAGCCGATCGAACGCGAACGGTAGGCGCCCTGGGCCGAGCGAGCCCGCCCGGGAGCCCCAGGTGCAGGCGCACAAGATCACGAGGGGTGTGCATCAGCACGGGGAGATCGCATCACGCGATCGACGCTCCCGGTTCGTCGCATCAACTATGAGGAAGGTGCACGGCATGAACCGACGTCGCAGAATCCTGGCGTCTACTGGAGCGGCGGTCCTGCTCACCGGAGGTGCGGCCGCGGAGTCCGCTCAGGCGTGGCCCTGGAGCGCGACAGTCACCGTGACCGGCACCGCGGGCTGCACACAACTCGGAGGCGCTCTCGCGATTACGGGGCGGGCCACACTCGATGGGCAGACGTTCCAGAACACCGTGCTGACCAACAACAACAGGTACTCGGTCACCCTCACCAACGTCCGCGCCTCCGGCAGTCCCAGGGCATGGATGCAGATCACCTGCGCCGCACCGGACGGACATGTCTCGCAGGGATGGACCGACATGTACCGCCCAGCGGTCGGTAGCACCATCACGCGAAACTTCTGACGACCCGATAGCCAGCCGCCGCGGCACGGC
>DATDMG010000450.1:0-4095 GCA_036518955.1 Kineosporiaceae bacterium
CCGAGAATCCGTCCATGCCAGCCACCGTCCGGTCTTCCGGCCGTCGCCGCGCCACCGGCCGCAGCCGCTGCCGGGCCGGGCACTCCCACCGGACGTGACCGACGCTGCAGGTGCTGAACGCTGCGCACCGGCAGAACCACAACGCGATGTTCGGCGCGGCGCCCCCGTGGGGTCTGCGTCAGCCGTGGCCGCGAGCCGCAGCTCCACCTGGTCGGCGTAGACCGGGCGGCAGTGTCCGCGTGAACCACGCGCCCGCCGAACCAGATCGGAGCCACCCCGTGAACCCGTTGACCGTCGACGCCTTCGACCTTCCTGACCAGCTAGCCCGCAAGGCCGACCCGACCCTGATCGCCGGTGACGAGCAGCACTTCGCGGCCATCGCCCAGACCCTCGAGCGCTCCGTCGCCGAGCTGTCCGAACGCCTCGATGCCGAGCGCAGGGCGCCCGGCGGCATCGGGCAGCGGGCGCTGGACCGGGACCTCGAGATCCACCGCCTGACTGCTCGCTTGCGCACGCTACGCCGCTTCGGCCTGGACCTGTGCCTGGGGCGCATGGTGAGCGCCGGCAACCCCGAGCCCGTGTACGTGGGACGACTCGGTCTCACCGACAGCACCGGTCGTCGACTGTTGCACGACTGGCGCTCCCCCGCGGCCGAGCCGTTCTTCGGTGCGACCCACGCCCGTCCGATGGGTCTGGCGAGTCGCCGCAGGTACCGATGGTCCCGCGGCCGGATCAGCGACTACTGGGACGAGGTGTTCACCTCCGAAGGGCTGGAAGGGCACGCCGCGCTCGATGACCAGTCCGCCTTCGTCGCCAGTCTGGGCGCCAGCCGATCACCCCGGATGCGCGACGTGCTGAGTACCATCCAGTCCGACCAGGACGCCATCATCCGCGCCGGATCCCGCGGCGCGCTCGTCGTCGACGGTGGCCCGGGGACCGGCAAGACCGTCGTCGCCCTGCACCGGGCCGCGTACCTCCTCTACTCCGACCCCCGCCTCGGTCACCGCCGCGGCGGCGTCCTGTTCATCGGCCCGCACCATGCCTACCTCAGCTACGTCGCCGACGTCCTGCCCAGCCTCGGGGAGGAGGGTGTCCAGACCTGCACCCTGCGGGACCTCGTCCCCGAGGGCGCCGCGGCGGCGATCGAGACCGACCCGAAGGTGGCGCTGTTGAAGTCGTCCGCGGACCTGGTGACAGCGGTCGACGCCGCGGTCAGGTTCTACGAGGAACCACCGACCCAGGGGATGACGATCACCACGCCCTGGGCGGATCTCTGGTTGGGCGCCGAGGACTGGGCCGAGGCGTTCGACGCGCCGGAACCGGGTACCCCGCACAACGAGGCGCGCGAACCGATCCTCCAGGAGCTGGTCACCCTTCTGGTGGACCGGTACGACGATGCCGACGTCCCGACCGACCTGCTGCGGGCGGCGCTGCTGCGCAACCGGGAGCTGCACACGGCGCTGCGTCGCGCGTGGCCGCTGCTCGACGCCACGGACGTCGTCGGCGACCTGTGGTCCGTCCCCGCTTACCTGCGCACGTGCGCTCCCTGGCTGAGCACGGACGACGTGACGGCGCTGCAGCGTCGGGACGCCCAGGCCTGGACGGCGTCCGACCTGCCCTTCCTGGACGCCGCACGGCAGCGCCTCGGCGACCCGGAGACGGCGCGCCGTCGGAGCCGGCACGAGGCCTCGGTGGCCGCCGACCGCGAACACCTGGCACGGGTCGTCGATGACCTGATCGCGGCCGACGATTCGGACATGCTCGTGATGTCCATGCTGCGCGGACAGGACCTGCTGGACGCCCTGACCGACGGCTCCGCCGCGCCCACCGCGGACCCGGATCTGCTCGCCGGCCCGTTCGCGCACATCATCGTGGACGAGGCTCAGGAACTGACCGACGCGGAGTGGCAGATGCTGCTGCTCCGGTGCCCGTCCCGCAGCTTCACGATCGTCGGGGACCGCGCCCAGGCCCGGCACGGGTTCACCGAGTCATGGCAGGAGCGGCTGGAGCGGATCGGACTCCACCGGATCGCCCTGGCCTCGCTCACGGTCAACTACCGGACGCCGGAAGAGATCATGGCGGAGGCCGCGCCGGTCATCCGGGCCGTGCTCCCGGACGCCAACGTGCCGAGCTCCATCCGCAGCACCGGCGTCCCCGTGGTCCACCGGGCTGTTGCGGAGCTGAACTCGATCCTCGACACCTGGCTGTCCGACCATGACGACGGCACCGCCTGTGTCATCGGCGAACCCAGCGTCCCGGCGAGGCCCCGGGTCCAGGTACTGACTCCGGAGCTGTGCAAGGGAATGGAGTTCGACCTGGTCGTCCTGGTCGACCCGGAGGCGTTCGGCGACGGCATCGAGGGGGCGGTCGACCACTACGTGGCGATGACCCGAGCCACCCGGCAACTCGTCGTCCTCACCAGCTCCTGATCGCCACCCGCGGATCCGGGCGGGACGCGCTACCAGACGACCTCGGCGCTGAGCCGCAACCGGGGTTTGAGCTGGGTCTCCGCCGCCTTCACGTGCTCGACCCGCACCTGGAAGCGGTCTGCGCAGTCGGCCGCCGGCACGCGGACCCCGGCACGCCACGACACCATCCTCAGCAGAGCTGCCGCCATCACCGCAGGCTCCAGGACGTCGATCAGCGGCGCCGCGTCGATCCGCCACCACGCGGTGAGGCAGCGCAGCAGCAGCGGCAGGCCCTCGTGGGGCAGCACGACGTCGGTCAGCCGGGCCGCGACGGCGTCCAGTGCGCCCGGACGGCCGGGCAGCCGCGTGAACCGAACCGGGCCGCATCCGAACCACCAGCCGCGAAGCCGGCTCGGGTCGTGCGTCGCCGCGGGGAGGATCTCCTCGACGACCGCCCGCTCACCCTGCGGACGCCAGATCAGGGCGAAGGGGTACTCCCCGTCAGGGCGGGTGGCCAACACACCCTGGGAGACGTACCGGTCCCCGTGCCCGGACCCGCGGCTCCCGCCGGAGACGCTGATGAGCCTGGCGGACAACGGCACGCCGACCGGGACGACGAGACCCCGGACGCCGAACAGGCGCCGCGCGGTGGCCGCGGGCGAGTCCGGCAGCAGCTGCTTCGCCAGACGCTGGTCGTCGTCCGACACGGACTGCCAGAAGCTCGTCACGAGCTTGTCGCCGAGGGCACGGACCCGCCCCGGCGAAGGCGGGGCCGTCGTCACCGGGGCCTTCGTCACCGGGGCCTTCGTCACCGGAGCGGCCGCCGGCCGATGGGGGCCCGCCGGAGCGGGCACCGTCGCCACCGGCGGCGTGGCGGCGGGGGTAGCCGCAGGCGCGGGCGGCTCGGCCCGCGGCAGCAGACAGGCCTCGCAGCCGAGACCTGTCTTGCCCGCGACCAGGCGGCGCTCGCTGCCGCAGGAGGGGCAGGGCAGGGGCCGGAAGCACCGGGCGGTCCAGATCCAGACGAGCCGCTGCGGGTACCGGCGTGAACCGCGCATCACGTCGACCGGGAGGACCACCGCCGGGACCAGGAGCACCTGGAGCCGGTACGGGGTGAGTTCGAAGCGGGCCTGATGTTTGTCCCGGATCTCCGCCAGGCGGCGGGCCCGCTCCTGCCGGGTGGCCTCGGCGCGGGCGTCCAGCGCGGCCACCCGCTCCGCGGCGGTGCCCGCGCGCCGTCGCTCGATTCCCGCGAGCACGTCCCGGTAGTACGCCTCGGTGCGACCGATCTCGGCGGCCTGCGCGTGCCGACCGTCCTCCTCCAGGGCGGCCAGCCGCCGTCCGGCGCGCCCGCGCAGCGCCTGGTGCGCGGCGTCGACCGCGCCGTCCAGGTCGAACGGCAGCACCGGGGCCGAGTCCGGCAGGGCGGCCATGCTGCCCTGGGATCCGGAGCCCGGGCCGGACGCCGGCAACCCCGGACCGGCGGACGCGACCGCCGCGACCGAGCCCGACTCGAGCACCGAGCGGACCGCCTCCGGTAGCTCCCGACGCGCACCGGCGTCCAGCCAGCACTCGGCCCGCTCCTGGAAGGCCTCGTCGCCGGCCACGACGTAACGGATCATCGCCCCGGCCCGCAACACCGGCAGGTAGCTGCGCACCGGGGGATCCGCCGGGTCGATCCGGCCGT
>DATDMG010000451.1:0-6723 GCA_036518955.1 Kineosporiaceae bacterium
ACCCGCCCCCGGTGCGGCGCAGCACCGCGGCGTCGAAGGTCCCCCCACCCAGGTCGTAGACCGCAACCGTGTCGCCCGGCGACAGCCGCTCCTGCCGGGCGTAGCTGACCGCCGCCGCCTCCGGCTCGGTGGTGAACCCGACCGGCACGCTCAGGTCCGCCAACCGCACCGCCTGGCGCAGCAGGTCGGTCTTGTACGGGCCCCAGTTCGCCGGGTAGCAGATCCACGCCGTTCGAGGAGAGCCGCCCTCACGATCGGTCACCGCGGAGACGACGGCGGCGAGCAACCGTGACGTCAGGGCCACGGCGGAGAACGGGGAGCCGCCCAGCAGCAACGGCGTGGAGTCGCCGATCCGCCGCTTGAACTCGCGCGCCACCCGGTCCGGCTCGACCAGAGCCCGGCGCGCGGCCGCCTCCCCGGTCAGGAACGAACCGTCCGACCGCGCCAGAACCACCGACGGGATCTCCGCCGTGCGCATTCCCAGCGGACTGATCTCCGCCCGGCCGTCCCGCCACACCGCGGCGGCGGTGAACGTCGTCCCGAGATCAACACCCAGTGTGTACATCAATGCCCCCGTCCCGCCCTCTTTCTACGGGAGCGACGCTAGACAGGACAGATACGCCACGTCAGCGTCAGGTAAGCGGATTAGGGGGGGCGGTGGGGGCTATCCCCCACGCGTCAGGACAGGTGCGATACCTACAGTGGCGAGCATGGACGGTGGCATGGAGCAGGCGCGCTCGCTGCGAGACATCTTCGCCTCGATGTCCCACGGCGCGGCGGATCCCGCCGCGGCCCTGTCCGAGGCGGGCCACGGCGACCTGCCCGGGCATCTGGTGACCGAAGCCATCATCAACTACGCGGATTCCGCCCCGGTCGAGGTCGCCGAGCACCTGTCGCCGTTCGTCGTCGCGAACAGCGCGGTCCCCGCACCCGGCGGTCATCCGGATGCCCCGGCGGACCTGCACGACGGCTTCTCCCTGCTGTCCAGGGCACCGGACCCGGTCCACATCGAACCCGACCACCTGGGCACCGGGCACGACCCCTTCGCCGTGCACCACGATCTGGCCGTGCACCACGATCTGGTCGACCACACCACAGTGCTGGACGACGTCCCGCACGGCCACCTCGCGGGCGTCACCACCGAGCACGCCGGCTCCCCCGACGACGCCCACCACGGCGACGGTGACCACGCCGACCTGTGGTTCGGCCACGGTCAGGCCGCTGCGCTCGCCCCTCACCTCGCCCCTCACCTCGGCGGCGACGACCTCGCCGGGAGCACCGAGCACTACCCCGAGGCGGGCCACCCCGACCCGTGGCTCGACGTCCACTCCGACCTCCGGCACGACGCCCTGCCGACCCAGGACCCCCACGGGCTCACGCTCTGGGACGAGCACGTCGACCCCCACGAGACGGGTACCCCCGACGCCGGCGCCGGCGCGCACCGCCTGCCCGTCGACGAGCCGGCCGGCCATGACCTGCCGATCGACCCGCACGCCGGGGCGTAGGCCGGGCGGCGGCTACGCCTCGGCGCGGACCAGCGAGGACAGGATGCCCTCGCACGAGCGGACCGCGACCCTCGAGGCGAGCGCCAGCTCGTACGACGTGATCGGGTTCTCGGCACGGCGCTGCCATCGGGAGAGGGCCTCGAAGGCGGCGCTGCGAACGGTCTGCGATCCGGCGTCGCCGGGGACGCCCAGCCGCAGGTGCGGCGCCGTCCCGGCTCCGCCGATGAGCTGCTCGAGCTCGGTCATGACCTCCGGCTTGCCGGTGATCCACCCGGCACGGAGCGCCGACAGCACCCGCAGTTCGTTGAACGGATGCGCGGAGGCGATGATCTGCTCGACCTCGCCCGCCACGTCCTCGCTCCCCGGTGCCGGCGTCGAGCGCACCAGGGCCGCCAGGCCGAGGAGCGCCGAGCGGCTCTTCAGCACCTCTCGGCGCTCGAAGAACAGCGAGCTGAGCACGGCGTGCAGGTCGGCCAGTCCGCTGCGGTCCAGCAGTTCCCGGGCCAGCTCGCTGGCCGTCGAGGCGACCCCGCGACGCAGCAGACTGGACGCCGTCCGGATGCCGAAGATCCCGAACCGTTCCAGCAACACCATCCGCTCCGTCTCGGTCACCCCCAGCTCGGGCCGGGTGTTCACGAAGCGGTCGGCCGAGAGCAGCAGGTCCTCGACGTCCCCGGGACTGAGAGCGGCCACCCGGCGCAGCTGTTGCACCTCGGTCTCGGTGAGCGTGGCCGCGGTCTCGGCGAGCAGGCCCGCCACCGGCAACACGGTCTGCACCACCCGCCGCACCCGAGGGTCGGTGGCCAGCCGACCGGCGATCTTGCGAGCCGAGGCCATCGCGTCCATCCGGCCGACGGCGATCTCATCGGCCCGGGACAGGATCCCGATGGCGTTGATCGGGTTGGGTCGGGACACCTCGGTGTCCTGGAAGGCGCGCAGGAACTCGACGTCGCCGGAATGCAGGTGCTTCATCAGGTAGAGGACGGCGTCGGCGGGAGCGTCCTCGTCGTCCTCGACCGTGAGCAGCTCCCAGGTGCGCCGGGAGACGCTCTCGGTGAGAGATCCGATTCCCGGGGTGTCGATCAGGGTCGCCGTCCGGAGGGCCCGCGACGGCCAGGTGACCACGAGCTGGTCGACCGCGTCCGGGGTCAGCCCACCCAAGTCGATCTCCAGGACACCGTCGTCCCGGGTGAAGCGGGCCTGCCTCGAGCGGCCGCCCCGCGGGTACAGATCCACCCGGTAGGTGTGGCCGTCCTGGAACCAGGTGACGATGCGCGTGCACTCACCGGCGTCGGTGGGGGCGAGCCGCTCCCCGACCAGGGCGTTCAGGAGGGTCGACTTACCCGACTTGACCCGGCCGGCGATCGCCACCCGGAGCGGTTCGTCGAGCCGGGCGGTCAGGGCGGCGACCCTGGCCGCGGACGGCGTGTTCCGGTAGACCGTCGTCGCCCGCATCAGGGCCCCGCGAGTCTGCTCGATCAGGCTCACGGATCAGCCCCGCACGGCCGCGGCACGCTCCCGCAGCTCCTTCAGCCGCGCCAGCTCCGCCTGCAGGTCGCGCACCCGCTTCTGCCGTTCGACCTCGGTCTTCTGGGCGACCTCCTGGGCCGCCTTGAGCGCCTCGGCGTTCGACCGGTTGAGCTCCTCCGCCCGGGTCGCGTAGAAGTCGCGCAGCTGCCGCTGCACGCGGCGCACGGTGTCCCGGGAGTCCTTGCCGATCGCGAAGGTCACCTCGTCGCAGTACTTCCGGACCGCGTTCTTCGCCTGCCCCCGACGCATCTGCAGGTGCCGCTTCTTCTCGTCCACCAGACCCTTGCGGCCCATCACCAGCCCGATCCCGATCGCCACCGGCGCGGCCACCGTGATGTGCAGGAGCATCGCCGGCAGCACCGTGAACATCAGGATGCCGCCGTACGACTGCCGCATCATGCTCCAGGCCTGGGTCACCATCCCCTGCCGCTCCAGCTCCAGCTCGGTGTCGACGGTGGCCTGCCCGAGAACGGTCGACGGGTTGTAGATCCCGAGCTCGGCGAGGACGACGCCGGAGGCGTCCCGGAAGTGCTCGGCGACGAGCTCGGACAGTTCGCCGGCACGCCGCCGCAGCAGGGTGTAGTTGGTGAGCATCTCCTGGGCCATCCGCGACTTCAGCCACGCCTCGACCTGCGGCCAGGTGTCCGCCGGGTCGGCCTCCTCGATGGCCTTGTCCGCCTCGGCGATCACCTGCCGGATCCGGGCCCGCAGGTCGTGGTCGACGTTCACGGTGAGGTCCGCGATGCCGTCACCGAGCGTCTGCTGCCACTTGGCCGCCGCGACCCGCAACAGCTCGGCGCGCTCCTTGGTGGCGGTGAGCTGCGCGACCACCTTCGCCGAGGTCTCCGGGTCGGACAGCGCGGCGAGCTCAGCCTGGAACTGCGACTCGATCTGGCGCGCCACCGCGACGACCTCCGCCGCCGCGGAGGTGGCGACCCGGACGACGCCGCCGCCGGCGACCCGCTGGGAGACGAACTCGACCAGCGCCGGGAACCCCGACTCGTGGTTCAGGGCGGCGTCGTTGACGCGGACGGCGCGCGCCCGCAGGGTGGACGACACCGGGATCACCGGGATCTCGGCCACCCGTCGCAGGTGTGCGGTGTCGAGGTCCCGGATCTGCCGCCACGCCGGGAAGAAGTCCGTCTTGCTCAGCGCGCAGACGACCGTGCTGCACAGGTCGCGCGCCTGCCGGAGGAAGTCCACCTCGGCCGCGGTCAGCTCCTGCGACGCGTCCGTGACGAAGACCACCGCGTCGGCCATCGAGATCGCCGCCAGGCTCGCCGCCGCGTGCGCGGAGCCGAGTCCGCCGACACCGGGTGTGTCCACGATGACCAGGCCGCTCGCCAGCATCGTCCGCGGCAGGCGCACTTCGACCCCGGCGAGCCCACTGACGTACGCAGCGGACGGGCTGTTCTCCTGGGTCACGTGCCGCCGGATCTCGTCGACCGCCACCGGCTCCCGACGCACCGGGTCCTCCGGGTACAGCAGGTACGCCTGCACCTGCTCGCCGTACCGGATGTAGGTCGGGACGGCGGTGGCCGTATCGTCGTCCACCGGGCAGACCGCCGCGCCCACCAGCGCGTTCACCAGGGAGCTCTTACCCTTCTTGAACTCCCCCGCGACGACGACGTGGATCCCGGGATCGTCCAGGGAGCGGCGTACCGGCTGCAACCGCTGGGCCAGATCCTCCCGACCATAGGCGTGGGATGCCTGCAGCCCGAGGTCCACGACCGAGACGGCCCGGCGGACGACGTCCGCCCCGGGAGCAGTGGTGGGCTCGGTCATCGAAACACTCCCTGGCATGCCGCGAGGCAGCGGGCCCGGAGATCCTCCGGTCCCGCTGCCGCGGCGACGGTCTGAACGATCTGCATCTGTGGACGGCTATCCTGCCCGACCTCAGGAATGGAGCACGTTGGTGTGGTCGATGTCGCCACCCGCCAGGGCGGAGTGATCGACGTCCACGTGCACCGGCTTCAGGTGCTGGTCGGACTCGGCACCGCTGTGGTCCTGGGCCAGGTCGACGTTGTGGCTGTGGTCCACCAGGGTGTCGTTGTGCGTGCTCACGTGGGTGGAGGCGTCGGTCACGGTGCTGCCGCCCGCGTCGTGGCCGCCGATCGCGCTGCCGTGGTCGGCGCCCGCGTGGCTCTGGTTCTGCGCCCCACCGGCACCGGACAGCGCCGCGTCGCCGCCCACCGTGTTTCCCGAGGCCGCACCGGCCGAACCGTGGCCGAAGGCGATCGCGCTGCCGTCGGCGTGGCCGCCGCCGTCGTGACCGGACGAGGCGCCCACGCTCGCCGTCTCGTTGCCGTCACCGGTCACGTTGCCGGTCGCGCCGCCACCCGCCTGGGTGCCGTGCACCGCACCGGTGTTCACCGCTCCGTCGGCGTTCCCGCCGACCTGGACCGAGCCGGGGCTGTGGTTCGTGTTCTGCCCGACGTCGCTGCCGCTGATCACCTGGCCGTGGCCGGACGCCTGGTTCACGTCGCCGCTGCCCTGGTTGGCGACCGACCCGGCGCCGGTCGCGGCGTTCACGGTGGCGCCGCCGGCCCCCGCGACCGCGCCGTGACCGATCGCGGTCGCCGAGTTGTTGTCCAGCGAGACGTTTCCGTCGACGATCCCGTGGTTGACGAAGGTCTGGGAGTTGTCGATGTGGACGGAGTTGTCCTGGAAGATCCGTTGGATGACGGGATTGTCGTGATGCACCTCGCGGGTGACGTGGAAGACCTCGCGCACCTGGGTGGACGAGTGCGACGCCGGGCTGTGCGCGAAACTGTCGAGCACGGCCCGGCCGCCGGCCGGCAGGCCGGGCGTGTTCGCGACGTCACCCGCGATGTGCCGCAGGTTGACCTGGTTGAGCGCCTCCTGGTTGAGGTTGTTGGAGGCGAGTGAGACGGCGGGGTTCTCGGCGAACTGCGCCGCAGCCTGCGGGTCGGTCCACAAACTCACCAGCCAGTCGTGGACACGGCTGACCAGTTCCTCGAGGCCCGCTTGGTCCGTGGTGGGCATGATCACTCCTTCGATCAGTCAGGCCCCTCCGAACGGCTGGGCCCCTCATCAGCCTCGCGAACTCCCGGCCCGGAATCATCGGGGGTTCCCCCCTCACCTGGAGCTCACAGTAGGGGATGAGATGCCTGTCGACGGGACCATCTGGCGCCAACTTTCCGTGACTTTGATTGCGCTGTGCCGTGAGCGGAGCGGGCCCGGAAGAACGGCCGGTGAGCGGCGGCGGCACGTGCTGGGCAGTGGGCACCGCGATCCGGTGCCCACTGCCCCTGGCCCATCCGGTTGCGGTTGTACCGAGGACGCCGGTCGCGGGTCCGCGGTCGACGCGACCACCGGTGGACGCCGAGCGCGCAGCGGCGCGTCAGCCGTGGAAGAAGGTGTCGATGTCGTCGCCCGCGATCTGCGAGTGGTCGACCTCGACGTGCGTCGGGTGGAAGTGCTGGTGGGCGTGGGCCTCGGAGTGGCCCTGGGCGGTCGTGACGTTGTCGCTGTCGACGATGTGGGTCAGGTTCGTCTCGTGCACACTGACGTGCTCGTCGTCGACGTTCGACCCGAAGGCGTCGTGCCCGCCGATGGCCGAGCCGTGGTCGGCGATGAGGTGCGACTGGTTCTGCGCGCCGCCCAGGCCGGAGATCGCGCCGTCGCCGCCGACCAGGTTGCCCGAGGCGACCCCGACGGTGCTGTG
>DATDMG010000452.1:0-12120 GCA_036518955.1 Kineosporiaceae bacterium
CTCGGCCCGTCGATCGACTTCATCACCCATGCCCTCACCCTCGCCGCTCCGGCGGCGCCGCCGCCCACCAGTTCGTCGACCACGACCGCACCACCCTCGGCCACGCCCACCACCCCAGTGGCGACCGCCCCGGTGTCGACCACGCCGGTGTCGACCACGCCACCGGTTGGGCCCACCGCCTCCAGCAGCTCAGCGGCCGGCGAGCCACCGCACGTCACGAGCACCGACTCCTGATGATCTCGATGCCCGCTCGGCCGGCACCGACGACGAACGGTCCCACCCTCGGCACGATCATCCTCCGCAAGCATCCCGAGCAGCTGCACCGGCAGCGCACCCGGCTCGGCCGACGATGGCCTTCGGTTAGTAGATGGTCTGGCGGATCCGCTCGGGACAGGCCGCGTCGTAGGCGTCGCCGTCGAACCGGCCCTGGGTGATCTGCTGCATGATCGCGCCGACCGTGGGCAGCTCCGCCGGATGCCGGAACAGCTCCGGATCCCACACCCTGCCCCGGATGAACGCCTTCGGGCACTGCGTGTACACCGCCCCGACGGCGATCTCGAGCACCGTGCGGGGCAGCCTGCCGTCGATCGCGAAGCTCGCGAGCAGCTCCGGGTCGGTGCGCAGTACGGCAGTCCCGTTGACCCGCAGGGTGGTGCCGAGGCCAGGGATGACGAACAGCAGCGCGACCCGCGGGTCGACGACGATGTTGCGCAGCGAGTCCAGCCGGTTGTTGCCCCGGCGGTCCGGCAACTGCAGGGTGCGCTCGTCGACGATCCGGACGAACCCGGCCGGGTCTCCCCGCGGCGAGCAGTCCAGCCCGCCCGGGCCGGACGTCGCCAGGATGACCAGCGGCGCCTCCTCGAGGTAGCGCGCCTGCAGCGGGGTGATCACCCGCGTCTCCTTCTCGCCGACCACCGCCGTGGGCACGTCGTAGATCGCCTCCAGCGCCTCGATCGTCGTCACGGCATCCGCGGGCGGGGCCGGTCGGGAGGTGACGTCGGTCATGGAGCGACCGTACGTCGGACGGCGAGCGACCCGCCAGGGGGTTTCGGTCGGCGCGGTCGGCGTCGCCGCGGAGCCGGCCGGTCAGCCGGCGCAGTAATCCCGCAGGGAGTTGTCCGGACCTCCGTTGTACGTCGGGCAGGGGCTGAAGACGTTGGTCAGGGGGGCATAGCCCTCACCCTGGATCACGAACTGGTCCAGGTGCAGCGAGGAGTTCGCGTGGCCCGCCGGGACGGTCCAGGTGTAGGTGTAGCCGTCGACGGTGGGCGGCGTGTACGCGATGGGATTCCACGACCACGCGGGGGCCGTGCTGCTGGTGCCTGCGTAGGTCAGGTACGTGCTGTTCTCCACCAGCGCGTCCGTGCAGACGTACCCTCCCCCGTTGTAGTTGACCGGCCAGCAGGGATTGTCCGGGTGGGGACGCGAGGCGACGTCCCACCCCCACACATAGACGCGGTGGAACGAATAGGGCACCAGGAAATCCGCGGAGTACGTGGTGGAGGTGGCGCCGATGGCGACCTTCACGTTGGTGACGGGCTTGCCGCCGGGCAGGGACAGGGTGGTGACGCTGATCCCGCCGCCGGGTGCGGAGTTGTTGCCGTCCGCGTCCTGGGCGGTCACGTCGATCCGGTAGGTCTTCCCTCCGGGGTCGAGCCCGCCGATCGTGGTCTGCAGCATCGAGGCCGGCAGGGTGGCGACCGCCTGGTCATTGACGCTCACCACGTACCGGGCCGCACCGGTGGCGCTGCTCCAGGCGATCGTGGCGGAGGTGTAGTCGCTGCCCAGCAACCGGCCACCGGGGCCCGTGTTGGCCGCCACCTCACGCCCTCGTGAGGTGTAGGGCGTCGGGGGCGCAGCCGGTGGAGTGCCGCCGGCGACGGCGCCCTGTTCGGCCGCCAGGTAGTCGGCACCGGGCTGCTGGTCGTACGGGTTGGGCATCACGTCGTCGGTGATCTCGACGTAGCCGGCGCCGCGGTCCTTGGCCGTCTGGGCGACCTGCGTGATCCCGCTGCTCGGCACACCGTAGATGATGTGCCAGATCTTGGACGGGCTGGTCGGCGTCCAGCTCAGCCCCTGGTAGTTGAGGGCGGGGTTCGAGGCCCGGCCGAGGTAGCCGTCGTAGCTGCCCTCATAGGTCAGCAGGACGTCGGCGCTGTCCTTGTAGCACTCGGGCACCACCGTGCCCGGATTCAGGACGGTCAGTCCCCCCGGGTGGTGGCGTTTGACGTAGTTGTTGATCTCCTGGTAATTCCTGGGGACGGCGTTGTTCGCGCCGCACTCGTTGTACCCGTCGTCGAAGAAGATGCCGTCGATCGAGCTGCCGTACAGCCGGTACCAGGCGTTGATGTCCTGCTCGATCTGGGCGATCCAGTCCTCGGCAGCAGGGGAGCCGAGGCGCGTGCGGCGGTTGTCGGCCAAACCGAGGTAGCCGGTGTCGACGTACCCGATGACCTTCTTGCCCGAGACGTGCGCCCGGTCGATCACGGCGCCCCACTCGTCGACGCGCTGCGAGCCGGGTCCGTTGAGGACGTTGGCCACCAGGACGCTCATCTTGTGCGAGTCCGCACCGATCATCCGGTCCCAGGCGGCCCGGTCGGCCTTCGGGTGGGTGTAGGCGGCCACCGCGATCTGCTGTCCGAACCGGGAGGGGGTCGAGCTGGATGGCTCGTGGATCCAGCCGGCGAACAAGGCGTCGACGACGGCCTCCTGGTACGCGGCCGCCATCTTGTCGATGCCGGCAGGGGTGAGGGTCACGCCGTCGGACTTCAGGTCCGCGTCGGTCACGCGGCTCATGTCGGCCAGCACCACGTGCCGGCCGGCGTTCCGCAGGTTCGTCACCAGGGTCCTGACCCGGTCGTTGAACGGTCCCACCTGACGGGTGACGCTGGCGGCGGTCGGGGGGACGAGGGCGGCCACCACCACCTTGGCGGGGTCGGCCAACTGGATCTGGTCGATCCGGGCGGCCATGTCGCCCGGGCCGGCGCCCGGCGCGTAGTTCGCGGCCTTGACCTCGTCGACCCCCGGCTGGAGCAGCACGATGTTCGAGGAGTCCGCCGTCGTCGGCTGCTGCCGCGGGGACACGTCACCGCCCTGGCCGCTCCCCGTGCCTCCGCCACCGGGTGGAGAGCTGGTGCCGCCGCTCGGCGGACCGCCGGTGCCACCGCCACCGGGTGGAGAGCCGGTGCCACCACCTTGCTCCGGGTTGGTGTTCTTGCCGTCGCTGTACGGCTCGTACGCGAGCCCGCCGCCCAGGGTGTGGGAGCCGACGAAGGTGTAGGCCGGCACGTCCCGCTTGCTGATCCAGGCGAACAGGGCCAACAGGCCCAGCCCGAACGTTGTCAGCGCGGATGTCGAGTTCGGGCCGCTGGGAGTTTCGGGCGCGGGAACGTACGGCCTGATCGTCAGCGGCGGAGGTTCGGCACCCGCGCGCAGGCTGTTCATCCGCACCGCGGCGTGGTCCGGGGTGGCGCCGTCCTGGCGGCTGGCGGTGAGCGACCTGTCGGAGAGGTCGTTGGTGACGAAGTAGTCCAGCTCTCCCCCGCCGATGTGGGTGGCCCGACCGGAAGCGACGGTCCGTGCGTTCGGTGGCCAGCCGGTTCGGTTGACGATCGTCTCCGGCGCGACGTTGAAGTCGGCGCCGACCGTCCAGGTGTTGGTGACGCTGGAACCGGGATTGATCGCGTCGTCGATCGCGTCCAGCATGGCGGCGGAATCCCCACCACCGCCGGACAGGCCGTGGAAGGTGATGTACCAGTGGGTGCCGAACCGCACGCCCAGCGCGACCCGGCCGCGCTGGGTCGGGTTGGCGAACGTCCGGACCTCATCCGGCTCGTGCACGGTGACGATCGCGATGTTCACCCGGCCGGCAGTGTTCGGATTGGGGTTGGTGTCGGTCTGCGTGAAGTAGACGTTGTACCAACCCGGGCCTCTGTCCACGCTGTCCGGCGTCCAGTGGTATTCCTGCACCCCAGGGGCAGGGGCGGTGGGCACCTGCACGGCGTCGGGCGGCCCGCCCGGCCCGACCTCCTGCAGCATGGCCACGTCGGTGTATCGCATGAACCTCTGCACGGACGTCGTCCACTTGCTACCGGCGTCGTCGCTGCCCGCGCCCTGGAGATTGTTGGTGATCAGTGACGCCCGGGACAGCGGCAGTTCGGTGGCCGCTGCCGGTGACACCAGCACGGCCGGCATCGTGGCCAGAATCGACGCGGTGAGCAGCGACGCGACCAACGCGGGGGATCTCAGGACTCGCGTGGTGATGGTGACCTCCTCAGATCGACGTGTGGCCGCTGCGGCCTGCCCTGACCTCCGGGAGGTGGTGGCGCAGCGTCCGCCGCTCAATCGGCGGATGTGCCGATTGCAGTGCATTGACAGGATCAAGACCAGGCACAGGGACAGGCAGAACTAGCAGGGGGCAGGAGTGCCTGAGGACAGACCGGTAGCGGCGGGGACGACGGACGGCGCGTTCGGGGGGCTTCTGCGGCGGTTGCGGCACGCCGCCGGTCTCACCCTGGAGGAGCTGTCGACCGTCTCCGGGGTCAGCGTGCGAGCGATCAGCAACATGGAACGCGGGGAGAGCCTCCGTCCGCAGCGCGGCACCGTGACGGCACTCGCCGACGCGCTGCAGCTGACCGGTGGATCGCGGGAGGAGCTGTTGGGAGCAGCCCGCGCCGGCCGGCGCCGCAGTCCGCCGTCGGCCCCGGGGGTGATGGCGATGCCGCGCGGCGTGTCCGACTTCACCGGCCGCGGCCGGGAGGTGAGCTGGCTGACCTCGCTCGCGGACGGCTCCTCGGGCACGCAGGCTCCCATTGCCGTCATCTCCGGACCGCCCGGGGTCGGGAAGACGAGCCTGGCTGTGCACGCCGTCTCACAGTTGTCGCCGCGCTATCCTGACGGGCGCTTCTTCATCGACCTCCGCGGCCTCGAGACACGGCCGCAGGACCCCGCAGTCGTCCTGGAGCGGCTGGTCCGCACCTTGGCGCCGGACCGCGCGAAGCTGCCGCTGGATCTCGGTGACAGAGCGGCTCTCTACCGCTCCGTGGTAGCCGAGCGCCGGGTCGCCGTGGTGCTGGACAACGCCGCCGACGAGACGCAGGTGCGCCCGCTGCTCCCGGCCTCCGGGCCGGCCCTGACAGTGATCACCAGCCGGCGGCTGCTCACGGGCCTGGAGGGCATGGCCCGGCTGACACTGCAGCCACTGTCCGATGACGAGGCTCACGACCTGCTGGAACGCCTGGTCGCCGGTCTCCCCGGCACCGGCGGCGATGCTCGTGCGGTCATCAGGCTGGCGCACTCCTGCGGCAACCTACCCCTGGCCCTGCGGATCGTGGGGAACCGGCTGGCCAGCCGCCCCGACTGGTCGCCCGACCGGCTTGCCGCCCGGCTCGAGGACGAGGGTCGCCGCCTGGACGCGTTGACCGCGGGTGACCTGGAGATCACCGCTGCCTTCGAGCTGTCGCACGGTCAGCTGTCGGGTGCCGCGCAGCAGCTCTTCCGTCGTCTGTCCCTGGTGCCGGGGCCCGACAGCGGACCGGAACTCGCCGCGGCGCTGGGCGGGCTGCCGGCCGACACCGCCGAGGATGCCCTCGACGAGCTGGTCGAACGGGGCCTGGTGCAGTCCGGCTTCACCACACGCTACCGGCTGCACGACCTCATCCGGCTCTTCGCCCGGCGGCGGCTCGAGCAGGAAGAACCCGCGGACGAGCGGGGCGCCCTCGAGACGCGGGCGGTGGACTGGCTGCTGGACACGGCCATCGTCGCCGGCCGCTGGTTCGAGCCGGACTACGCCGGCCTGCCCGAGGACTGGGACGACCGCGTGCCGCTGGACACCGCCGAGGCAGCACAGCACTGGCTGATGGCCGAAGCCGACAGTTGGCTGGCCGCCCTGGAGTGGGCGTCCGCCGCGGGCCGGTGGCAACAGGTGATCGACGTGGCCGAATCCATGCACTGGTTCTCCGATCGCTGGATCCACTGGGGTCACTGGCCCCGGGTGTTCACCCTCTCCAGCGACGCCGCCGCCGAGCTGGCCGACCACGCCGCCACCGCGACGCACCTGAACTACCTCTCCTGGGCCCGCAGCGTGTGTTGTGACGACCAGGCCGGAGCGATGGACTGCGCCGTCCGGGCCCGTGCCGAGGCGCTCCTGGCCGGAGACCTGCGCCAGCAAGCCTGGGCCGACTCCTACCTTGCCTCCGCGATGCTGGACGCCGGGAACGCCTGCGACGCGCTGGGGCCGGCCGCGCGGGCGGTACGGCGGTTCCGGGCCGTCGGTGACCGCGAGGGGCTCGTGATGCACGCGCTGGCCGTGTTCGGCATCGCACTCGAGCGTTCCGGAAGGCCCCAGGATGCCCTGCGGTGCTATCAGTACCGGCTGGCGCTGGCGTCCGACCCGGCGACCGCACCGTCTCCCGCGGTCTCGGGAATGACGCGGGTGTCGGCGGCACGCGACATCGGCCGGCTGCACATCGCCCAGAAGCGGTGGCGGGAAGCCGTCGAGACGCTCGAGCTGGCCGTCAGCTGGGAATCGGCGTCAGCCATCCCCCAGTGGCAGGCACAGCTGTACGTCACACTCGGCCAGGCGCGCTGCGCGGTGGGGCAGACCGCGCGGGGGCTGGCCGATCTGGACCGCGCCGTCGCGATCTACCGCCGGATCGGAGACGCCAGCACCGCGCAGGCCATGCAAGCCGTGCGCGACGGCCTGGACCGGTGAACCCGGCGTGCCGGTCGAGGGCAGGCCCAGCGCGAGGCCGGCCCCGCCGACAAGCAGCGACACGCTCGTCGCCACGATCGCGACGGTCTCCCGGAGCGACGAACCCGGGCGCCCGTCCACGATGCGAGCACGCGGTCAGCAGGTGGCCAGCTGGTCGGTGTCGACCGGGGTCTGTCCGGTGCCGGTACCGACCTGGTCGGGTGTCACATCCCACCACCCCGTCCCGACCGGGACCTCGTCGTGGTCGGCATTGGTGAAGCTGACCCGGAGAGCCGGCCGGGCGGCGGCGCCGTCAGCGAAGACGTCGGCGGTCCTGCGAACAGGAGGCCAGACCGCGCGACGCCCGGCGCGCTGACCGGACGATCGCCAGTTGGTCACGGACCGCCGGACTCGCCGCTGCCATCACTGCACCTTTCATCAGGTAAGGCAGAAAGCCCCCGACGGAACTCGTTCAGCAGGCTGGAGATGATACCGCCGAAAGGAGACGCTACGGCGACGGCCGGGGCCGCGGCACCCGCGCCTACGATCACCTACGGACTCGTCGAGAACAGGACAGCGCGGTGCCGTCGACGGCGTGACCGCGCCCGTCACGTCCCGATGGGCAGGGAGGTCGAGCTGATCGACGCGGCCGTGCTGCCGCTCGGACAGTAGTAGCCGCCGCCCGCGTCGACGTAGGGGTTGCGGTACTCGATCTGGCCGGTCCATCGGGTGGCGACCCAGTCGGTCCCCTGGGCAGCCGCGACAGTGATGGTCACGCTCACGGAGTCCTGCGGGAGGGATGGAAGCTGCCCCCCAGCCGGACGTCGCACGGCCCGCTCGTGCAGGACGGAGTGAGGGTCCACGCCAGCCAGTGCACACGTCGGGTGGGCCGGAACCTGGCCAGCCGGTCCGTCCAGGCCATCGGGCCTGCGCCCGGGCACGGGCGGCGGGTCGAGGCGCCCGGGAAGGGGCGGCGGCGGCCGGTGCGCGGTCGGAGATGGTGCGGGGAGCACGGCGCACCTGCAGCATTCTGGGCGCGCTCTGGCCGAATCAGCGGACCTATTGCGGGTCATCCATCCGCGGATGCGACTACACTCCCGTCGCGTGACCTTGTTCCGGTTCCGGCACGCCGCCGAGCTGCTCGGCGTCCGTGATGACACCGTGCGCCGACCCGCCCTGACCGTCCTGGCCGCCATCGCCGCTCTGCTCACCGGGTGCGGGTCCAGCTCCGGCGGCGGAGCGGCCAGTTCCTCGCCCAGCGCCGCCGCGGCGTCCAGCAGTGCCCTGGCGGCCGCCTCGTCGAGCAGCGCCCTGTCGGGGGACCTCACCGTGCTCGCGGCGGCGTCCTTGACCGGGTCGTTCACCCAGCTCGGCAAGCAGTTCGAGGCCGCGCACCCCGGAACCAGGATCACGTTCGGCTTCGGTGCCAGCTCCACCCTGGCCACCCAGATCACGGCCGGCGCCCCCGCGGACGTGTTCGCCTCCGCCTCGGCCAGGAGCATGGACCAGGTCGTCGCCGCCAAGGCCGCCGCCGACCCGCAGACCTTCGCCAAGAACGTCATGGAGATCGCCGTCCCACCGGCCAACCCCGCCAACATCACCCAGCTGTCCGACCTCGCCAGGTCCGGCGTCAAGGTCGTGCTCTGTGCCGAGGCCGTGCCCTGCGGCTCGACCGCGCGCACGGTGTTCGCCAACGCGAAGATCATCGTCAAGCCGGTCAGCGACGAGGCCGACGTCAAGGCCACCCTGTCCAAGGTGACCCTCGGCGAGGCGGACGCCGGCGTCGTCTACGTGACCGACGTCCTGGCCGCCGGCAACAAGGTCAAGGGAATCACGATCCCGGCCGACGTCAACGCCTCCACCAGCTACCCGATCGCCGCCCTGACGGCGTCCAAGAACGGCGAACTGGCCAAGGCGTTCGTCGACTACGTCCTCAGCGCGGACGGCGCGACCGCGTTGACGCAGGCTGGCTTCGCCAAGCCCTGACCGTCGCCGGCGGTCACGGAGAGGCCTGACCGCGTCCGTGGTGCCGGATGGAACCTGGAGAGTCAGGAGGCGAACGGCCACCCGCGTCGGTAGGCGAGCTGAGACGGGCGAGGTGAGAACGGAATGGACCGACCAGAGCCGCCAGCCCCCGGCGGGGCGACGCTCGCCGACAGCTCCGACCACCCGGCGTCCGGCACCCGCCCGCAGTCGGCGGACCGGCACGTCGGGTTGCTGGCCCGCGTGGGGCTGTCTCGGGCCGACTTCGTGCTGGACGCCGAGGTCCAGGTCGATACCGGGGAGGTGCTGGCGGTACTGGGACCCAACGGTGCCGGCAAGACGACGCTGCTGCGGGCCCTCGCCGGGTTGCTGCCCCTGGCCCATGGCCGGATCAGCGTCGGCGACCAGGTCTGGGACGACGCGACGACCGGGCGCTACCTGACGACCGTGGACCGGCGGGTCGGACTGGTCTTCCAGGACTACCGGCTGTTCCCGCACCTGACCGTGCTGGACAACGTGGCGTTCTCGGCCCGGGCCCATGGCACGCGCCGCCGTCCGGCCCGCTCCCACGCACTGGAGTGGTTGTGCCGGTTGGGGATCGCGGACCTGGCCGACCGCCGTCCGGCCGCGTTGTCCGGCGGCCAGGCCCAGCGGGTGGCGCTGGCTCGCGCCCTGGCCAGCAGCCCGCGGCTGCTGCTGCTCGACGAGCCGCTGGCCGCCCTGGACGCTCGGACGAGGCTCGACGTCCGCTCCGAACTGCGCCAGCACCTGACCGCGTTCGGCGGGCCCAGCCTGATCGTGACCCACGACCCGCTGGAAGCGCTCGTCCTGGCCGACCGGATCCTCGTCCTGGAGGCCGGCCGCGTGGTGCAGGACGGGCCGCCCGCCGTGGTCGCCCGCCGCCCGGCCACCGAGTACGTCGCCCGGCTGATGGGCCTCAACCTGTACACCGGCACCCTGACCGACCGGCCCTCCCACCGGATCGACCTCGACTCCGGAGGCCTGCTCCATGCCGCCGCCCGTGACCCGGACGCCGACGCCGGAGCAGCGCTCGCCGCCCTGCCCGGCACCCGGATGCTCGTCGTGGTCGCCCCCTCGGCCATCGTGCTGCACACCCACGAACCGGACGCCGGCTCGGCCCGCAACGTCTGGACCGGCACCGTCACCGGGATCGAACTGCTCACCGACCGGGTCCGGGTCGCCGTCGAGGGACGGCCCAGCGCCCTGGTCGACATCACCCCGGCCGCCGTCGCCGCCCTGCGTCTCGCGACCGGCCGGCAGGTCTGGCTCACCGCCAAGGCCACCGAGGTGACCGCCTACCCCGACCCCGGGCGCGCACCCCTCGTCCGGTAGCGACGGCCGGCGTCACGACGTCGTCTCGGCGACGGCGACGACGCGACGCACTATCCCTCGCCCGGCCGAGCGGGAACTGCCCTGACCACTGGACGGCTCAGCCATCGCCTTTCACCCACCGAACACGTTCCCCCGCTTGCTCGTCACGAACTCCCCGCGTTGATACGACGAACCGTCCGTGAAGTTGTGATCTGTCGAGATGACGTAGAACTCGTAGACAGTGTCGTCGTCCAAGGCGCTGCACACATCCGTGGCCGGCGGCGCAGCGGCGCTGAGAGCAAGTTTCGGATCGGAGGGCGACGTGCTGCCGTCGTAGCCTCCGGTGACGCCGATCTTTCGGAACCAGTCCTCGCACACGTCCTTCGGCACCGGTTGGGGGTAGGAGACCCGCGCCAATCTGCTACTGTCACCGTGGATCGGATAAGGGTCCGGCAACCGGGGGCAGGCGCCATCTTTCTTGTAATTCAGGGTAACATACAGGTCAGCCGGAACCTCGTGGTACACGCCCGGGGCCACCTTGGACTCCACATGGACGAACGTGGGCACCTTGTCGATGTACTGGCACAGCCGCCGGTTCGTCAAGGCCCGAGCGGGAGCGCCCGGGTGCGGGAGACCGACCAGGAGAGCGAGTGCCGTCAGAAGGGCAGGGGCAGCTAGCCACCTGGACCACCACCGCAGGTGTCGAGTAACTTCGGCGTTCATTCTTGAATTACCTTCCTTCCGTTTTCCGGTCTCGGTCCGCAGAGCGCGTGGCTCCCCGGCTGCGCATCAGACGCATCAGATGGGTGTCAGAGAGGTTCAGTGGTTGGTTCAGTGGTGCCGTCAGACCGTGTCAGGGGGTCTCCAGCGAGGCCAGGCGGTCAGAGAGCTCGGTCGCCGCCGAGTGGAACCTATCGCCGACCTGCACGGCCGTGCCTGCCGACCCGTTCACCGCCTCCTGCACGGCACCTGTCCCGGTTGTCCCCAGCCAGGTCCGGAGCTTGCTGACCATTTGCCGCTGCCACCGGCCGAGCGACACGTTCAGGAAGGCTCCAGTGATGCAGTAGGTCGCTGCCTCGGGCAGGTTCGCAGCAAACCTCACGCCGAGGATGAGATTGCCCACGATGGTCGAGGCGAAACCTGCCAGGCACCCGGCGATGATGTCACCGATATAGGCGAACTCCGGCTGGAGGAAGGTGAACAATGCCGCGACACTGAAGGAGACGGTCACATATACCGTTAGTCCGGCGATGGCAGCCAGGATACCCCTGGCCCAATGCGGTAGTTCGAGTGTCTTACGGCCACGAGACTGGTCTATCGCCAATCTTTTCGAGCAATTCGACGCGGGCGCGCCCCAACTACTGGTGTCGTAGGAGTACGACAGCGTGACGTCGTAGGAGGAGAACCCTGGGGCAGGGTCGGAGCCCCCGACGTCCGTCGTCATGCCTTCGTCGGTGCGCGCCTTGCCGGTGAACTCGTCGATGTACTTCATGACGGCGTCGTGGTCACCCGTGAAGGTCGTTCTTTGCGCGACGACACAGGTGGTGGCCGTCCCTTCTTTGATGTAGACCTCGACCGGGTTCGGTGTGACGTTGACCCCATTGATGTTATCGGCCCTCGATCGCGGAGCTTGCCCCATCACGGTGGCGAGGAGCCCTGCCAGGACGACACCGACGGCGAGGAGGAGAAATCTCCTTCGCGCGGGTAGCCGCATGCGAGGGCGGGCAATTGTCATGTTCATGCGACCAGCCTAGTTGACGAAATTGGTCTCCAATGCGCTGGGCACCGACAAGTCCGAAGTCCGACAGGAATGTAACGCCTAACATGGCTGAGATGTTTCAACACTATTTCAGTCGCGGCTACTCATTTGAATGACTGATCCGTGGCGGCGTGCGCCTCGGGCGCTGGTGTGCGGTGGTTGCGGGCAGTGACGCCGCTGACGGCGTGGGAGGCCCTCAACTGGCCGACGCGGCGGCACACGGCACACGGCGTGAGCGGGGTGAGCGCGGGATGGGAGCCGGGATCAGAGCCGGCCGGCCTCGAGGATCCGGCGCAGGAACTGCCTGGTCCGCTCGTGGGCTGGATCGCCGAGGACTTCTCCCGGCGAGCCCTGT
>DATDMG010000453.1:0-3237 GCA_036518955.1 Kineosporiaceae bacterium
GATGACCCGCTCCAGCGTCGGCTGGCCCCCGACCAGCTCGCGGACCCGCGCCGCGAGCCGGCCCTTGCCGACCTCGCCGAGCTTGAGCCCGAACCCGCGCAGGATGCCCCGGATGCTCAGCTCGACGTCCAGCAGCTTGCCCTGCAGGAGCTTGCGCCCGACCAGCAGGGCCCGCACCTCCTGCGCCGGCGGCGACTTGCGGTGCACCGGCCGGTACCAGCCCATCCGCAGCAGCTGGGCGATGCCGCGCGCGTCCTTGCGATCCGTCTTGACCACCATGGCCGAGAGCGCCGCCTTGACGTGCCGCGTCTCCAGCAGCACGGCCTCGAGCCCGGCGCCGGTCAGCCCGGCGTGCAACCACTGCGACAGCGGTCCCGCCTCCAGGCCGACGCGGGTCAGCGGCAGGCCGAGCTGGCCGAAGAACGCGACCAGCGCCTCCGGCTCGCTCGCCACCTTGGCCTCGCGCACGATCCTGCCCGTCCCGTCGACCACGCACACGCTGCTCCGTTCCAGCGAGACGTCGATCCCGGCATAGTGCTCCACGGCTGTCCCTCATGATGCCTGGGGCCGACCCGTTCGGACCCCATACACGCCATCACTCTGAGGGACAGCCGCCTCGCCGATCAGCCCCGGCGCAGGCCCGTTACGGCATCTAACACTACTCTGGGACATTCAGGGTCGGAGGCGATGTTCGAAGCGCTGCCGGCAGCAGGGGCAGCGCAGCAGGACGCGGGTGAGCGCGGCCAGGACACGCCGCCGGACGGCGGGCAGGCTCGGCCGGGGCGGTGGCCCAGGCTCGGGCGGGGTGGCGACGCTTTTTTCCCCCGAGCCGCAGGTGCTGCAGGAAGGCGAAGGCGAGCCGGCACAGGAGCGCGTGGTGGTGCAGCCCACGCCAGGAGCGGCCCTCGAAGTGGTCGAGGCCCAGCTCGTCCTTGAGCTGCTGGTGCGCCTGCTCGCACACCCAGCGCGCCTTGATGGTCGCCGCCAGCTCCTCGAGGGGCGCGTCCGCCGCGAGGTTGGAGAGGTAGTACTTGCGCTCGCCCGAGGCCCGGCGCTCGCCGACCAGCCAGACCTCCTCGCCGGGCAGGTGCCGGCCGTTCCTGAGCTGCTCGCCCTCGGCCGGCCGCACCCGCACGGCGGCGAACTCCGCCGCGAGCGGCCCCTTGGTGCCGTGCCGCCAAGCGATGCGGCGCCACGCAGCCCCCGCCAAGGCGGCCTCGGCCGCGATCGGGGCCTCGCTCGGCACCGGGTGCTTGCGCGGCCGGCCCCTGGCCGTCGTCGGCCACAGCAGCCCGACCGCGGCCGGGTAGACGTTCTGCACCTTCAGGACGCCGACCGCCCAGAGCAGCCCGCGCGCGCTCAGGCCCCGGCGGAAGGCGGCGCCGGCGCCGTAGCCGGCGTCGGCCAGCACGCGGCCGAAGCGCACGCCGGCGGCGATGATCCGGTCCACCTCCTCGAGCGCGATCTCGGGCTTCGCCAGTTGGCGGCGGTGCGCCTCGGGCACGCCGGCGCGGGCGCAGCGCCCCGGATCGGCGGTCCACTCGGCCGGCAGGAACAGGCGCAACCCCACGGGCACCGGCACCTCGCCCCTGGCGAGGGTGAGCGAGACCAGGACCTGGCAGTTGGCCCGCTTGCCCAGGCAGCCGCAGCACTGCCGCGCCACGCCGACCGAATGCTTGCCCTGCTTCGGCAGGGCCGTGTCGTCGATCACCAGCACCGCCTCGGGGCCGCCGACCAGCGCGTCCGCCTCTCCCGCCAGGACGGCCTCGAGCGGCGCGGTCGCCCAGGGCGAGCCGCCGATGAAGTGGTGCAGCTGCTCCGTGCTACCCGGCGCCACCCGTGCCGCCAGCGGCTCGACGCCCTTGCGCTCGCCGGGCAGGATCAGGCCCTTGAGGTAGACCGGCGCCCAGCGGCGCTGCGCCTCGCGGCCCAACGCCGACAGGAACGGCGCCAGCCAGTGCTCCAGCTCGCCCTCCCAGCCCCGCGACGGCTCGTTCTCCCGCATCGCCCCCCCTCGCCCGCAGCCCCGATCCAACGCTCGGCGGAGGAGAACGTCCCAGAGTAGTGCTTCCGTAATGGGCCGTCGGGCGTCAAGTCCCCCGAGTGACCATCCCGTCGCCGGCCTCGTGCTTCCGTCCGTGGTCGGCACCCGGGCCGCCACACCATGCGGTCAGAAGGGCGCCGGCGGGCCAATCTAAGGCGCGTGGTTCACCCCAGCGGGGTGCCCACAGCACTACCCACGGCCTCGCCGGTTCCCGCGTCCCGGCGACGGGACCTCGGAGGAACGGGACCGCTCGGCCCCGTCCCGAACCTGCTCTTCTGGTGCGATGCTACGCGGCGGCCTCCTTGCCCCAGCGGAAGTCGGTGCCGTTCGCCCACATGCGGTGGAGAACGCCGGCCAGCTTGCGCGCCAGCGCCACCTTCGCCCGCCTCATGCCGCGGCGCCTGGCCACCTCCAACGCCCAGCGCTTGAGGCCCGAGACGCGGGCGGTCCGGGTCAGCATCGCGTTCGCGGCCTCGTACAGCGCGGTGCGCACCGTCGCGTCCCCGACCTTGCTGATCCCGCCGGTCACGTCGGTCTCGCCCGACTGGTACCGCTTCGGCGTCAGCCCGAAGTGCGCTCCGACCGCTTTGGCGGTGCGGAACCGCCCCGGGTCGTCGACGGCCGTCCTGAACGTGACCGCCACCAAGGCCCCCACGCCCGGCACCGTCATCAGCCGGCGGCAGACCGCGTCGCCGCGCACGATGACCAGCATCCGCCGGTGCAGCCGCATGAACTCGGCCTGCAAACCCTCACGTGCCTTCAACATCGCGCCGACGACCGTCTCCAGCATCTCGTGCCCGGCCACCAGCTCTTCGACCCTGGCCGCGAACCGGCCCTTGCTGACCTCGCCCACCTTGAGCCCGAAGCCGCGCAGGATGCCCCGGATGCTCAGCTCCACATCCCGGAGCTTGGCCTGCAGGAGCTTGCGGCCGACCAGCAAGGCCCGCACCTCCTGGGCGTCGGGCGACTTGCGGTGCACCGGCCGGTACCAGCCCATCCGAAGCAGCTGGGCGATGCCGCGCGCGTCCTTGCGATCCGTCTTGACCACCATCGCCGAGAGCGCCGCCTCGACGTGCCGCGTCTCCAGCAGCACGGCCTCGAGCCCGGCGCCGGTCAGCCCGGCGTGCAACCACTGCGACAGCGGTCCCGCCTCCAGGCCGACGCGGGTCAGCGGCAGGCCGAGCTGGCCGAAG
>DATDMG010000454.1:0-3368 GCA_036518955.1 Kineosporiaceae bacterium
TGGCCACCCGGAACGGGCCGACACCGACCCGACACGTCGTCGCCGCCCTGCGCGCCGGATCCGCTGACGACCCCGTCCTCACCACCGTCTGGACCAGCTGCGGCAGGTGAGCGGTTCATCGGCGTCCGCCCAGGTCACGCAGCTGGGCCGACTCGCCAGTGTCACCGCTGGGGGTCAGCCGCCGGCGAGGCAGCGGTGTGTCACCGCGGGAATACGGTCGGACAGATGGTGGGCCGGCCGACGCGCGGGCGAGCAGGACGGCGGCGATCGGCCTCACTACCGGAAGGTGCAGCCGGGGTTGGGGGCGTCTTCGGACAGTGGGCTGCCGGCTGGGTCAACGTAGAGCACGTCCAGGACGACCGGGGCGGTGCCGAGGTTGCGGCCGATATGGATGTTCATGATCCCACGGGGTTCGATGAACGTGTCGTGCCCCCGGTAGGTCTGAGTGGTCGTGCAGTCGGCGTTGGTGTGGGTGAGGACGCCGCTCTTCACCAGCGCGTAGAGCGTCCCGTCATGGTAGTGCCACCCGGTGCTGCCGCCAGGCTGAATAGTGATCTCCCGCAGGACGTAGTCCTTGCCGTCCACGGTGCGCTGGGCGACGATCGTCGCGCTCACGCCGGAGCTGGCGGTGGCGTAGGCGGGTGCCGGGACGAGTCCCAGAGCCGTTGCGACGATCCCCGCAGCCCCGGTACGCACCCTCGTGCCTGACCGCATCACTGTCTCCCATCCCTCCGGGAGCGGGTTCTCACGGGTGGTACTCCGACGGGGGTGCCATCCCGACGCGTCATCGGCAGCCCGCGACCGATGGTCCGATTGTCGCATTTGAGGCAGGTTGCGTGACCCGAGGCCTCGGAGGACCAGACCGGGGTCCGTTGCCCGGGGGCAGCGCCCTGGGTTCCCATCACGTGTCGTCACCGTTCACCCGGTCACGGCCTGCGGCCGATGCCGCCGAGCACGTTCACGTCCGTGCCCTTCCACCGCAGCACCCGCACCAGGTGACACCAACGCGAACCGGTCGAACAAGCTGGTGATCTCGGCCGTGGCGCGCGGGTAGAACGCCGCCGCCGCTGTGCTGCAGCCGATTGCCGCCTGCCGGGTCACCGCCCCCGACGGGTCGTCGTCCGCGACCACATGAGAGATCAGCAGGTAGGAGCCCGGGGCTGTCGCCTCCCTCAGCCTCGCCACGATCTCCCGCGGGCCGCCGTCGGTGTCGCCGATGAAGTGCAGCACCGCCGACAGCAGCACCCCGACCGCAAACCCGCACTCGGCCACCTCCGGCCCACCCTCCGCCCCCGTCGCTGGAGGGCAGGCACGGAGACGACCTGGGCCCCTTGATGGCCGCCATCGCGGCCCGTCACGACCCGATCGGCCTGCCGTTCACCTCGCGTGCCACCGGCGATGGCGTGGGGCAGTGGTGGGCCCGCACCCACGGCACCGCCAGCAACCGCAGGCTGAACCTCCGGTTTCCGCGAGTGATCCCGCTGACCGAGCGACACCATGCCCCCCGCCACCGTCTACCGCGCCGCGAGCACCACGGTCTCCGAACGGGCCAGGCAGGCGGCCCCGGCCACCATCACGCTGCCCCCACCACCGAGGATCGGTAGCCGGACGACTCTCGACCTGGTCATGCTCGCCTGGCTCACCGTCCACCGCAACGAACCCGCCCCCGGCACGCGCGACGACCTGTACAGGGCGATCTTCACGTCCTCACGTTGGTCTTCGTTGCCTTCACCTCGACGCGAGACTGACCTCCGGCATCGGTGGTGGTCCTGACCACGAATTCATAGAGCGTGTCGTCGTCGGTGTTGTCACAAAAATGGTCACGCCGTTTCTCCTGGAAATCCGCAGGGACGACCCCCTTCAGGTACTGATCCAGGAACTCCTCGCACGATATTTTCCTGAGGCCACTATAACTCCATTCATAGGTACCTCTACGCGTATCCCAGTTGATTGCCGAAAAGAAAGCCGATCCACTAGCCGTCGGGCATGGACCCCCATCCCCGGAACCCTTCTTGTAGTCGACAACAGCGAAATGCTGCTCATCGCCCAGCAAGGCGTATCCATAGAGGCAGAACCTGCGGCCCGTATTGTCCGCCATAGCCATCGGCATCACCCCACCCGCCAGGACGATGCCCGCGACAGTCGAACATACCACTATCACCAGGCGCGAGCCACCCCATCGCTTCTTCATATGTACTCCTTTCGATCCGGCTTCTCACCGGACCCCTCGAAAGACTCAGTCACCCCAGACCCTACGGCGTTGATCGCTACGTCGACCGTGCGTCCGACCGGCGACTGTCGATATTCAGCCGGGGCACATCGACGCCCATCCCGTCCTCGCACCACGGCAGGTGGAGGCCGGTCTCTCGCCCATGCGCCCGCACTTCCTCACCCACGCCGGGCCCGTGCCGCTCGACGTGATCACCGACATCGCCGACGAGGCCGCGATCCGCCGTGCACGCGACGTCGGGAATCGTCAGCAACGACTCGACCAGGTTCACTGGCCCCGCCGCCATGTGCTCCCGTCCCGGAAACGTTCGAGACCGGGTAGATCGACAGCTGAGGGCAACCGCCCAGGTTCGACCCGCCCCGAGAACCAGTCCCGGAACCGGGGTGTCGACCGAGGTTCCGGGAGGGTTCCGGGACGAATTCATTTCAGGTTCCATCGGGGCCTGTCCTGACTCGTCAAGGCTAGCCGGGGGCCCCACGTGATAGAGCCTCCGGCATTGTCCAAACCCAGACTCGGCATATCTTGGACAGGGCGTTTGTGTTCAGATTGATCACGTGTCCGGTCTGCGGTGATGCCGTCATGCGGCGCTGAACGGAAACAGCACTGGCAGGCCCGCGCCCGGACCGCGAGGCGGAGTACTTCCCGTGGGCACCCGCCCGGACCGCTCGCCGACGGCACTGTGATCACCGAACTGCACCGCCAGCACCGGGCGATCGAGTTCAAGAAGTTCCTCACCACCATCGACAAGACGGTCCCCGAATGCCTGGACATCCACCCGTCCAAGCCCTCGAGCACGACATCCGCGCCGGGATCGCCGCCTGGAACGACGACCCCGAACCCTTCGTCTGGACCAAGACCGCCAAAGAGATCCACGGCCCCCTCGAGCGATATCTTCACCGGATTTCAGGCGCTGGACACCAGCAAACCTCATCGCCGTGGATCTGCACCAGATCTGCACCCGGTGTCAGGCAGGTCACCCGATGCTCTCGCTGGCGGCGTCCCGTGTCGGGGGAAGCGGCCACGTCCTGGGCAATGCGGGGTGGACATCGGCAAGGATCCTCGCAGCGGCATCTGACCGTCGCGCGGCTACCTGGAGCATCGGAACAATGTCCCGGAGAAGCCCCGGGCAAAGTTCGTA
>DATDMG010000455.1:0-8850 GCA_036518955.1 Kineosporiaceae bacterium
GGTCGTGGTCGAGGACGCCGATCTCGATGTCGTCCGCCGCGTCCAGGCACACCGTGAACCGGGCGCTGCGTGTGTGCAGGACGGCATTCGTGGCCAGCTCGCTCACCAGCAGCGCCGCGGCCTGCGCGGTCGAGTCGTCGACGCCCCGCAGAATCAGCTGCTGGCAGGCCCATCGCCGCGCCGTCGGGACGGACGACGGAACCGCGGGGAAGACCGCCAGCAATTCGTCGGCGTCCACTTACCGGGTGTTCTGTCGATCGCCGCGGTGCGGGCGACCGGGTCGGGTCGGTGACACCCTGCCAGCTTCGTGATCGGCCATCACGCGTTCTCCAGAAGTCGGGCCATCCCCGTGAACGACGCCATCCGTGGCCTGGTTCCACATCACCACGGAACCCATGGTTCACTCAAGCCCCGCAGGCCTACGGCACCGGACGACCGCAGTGAACGGAAGGCTGACCGACGGGTGAGGAGGAGCAATGACAACCCCGGCCATTGCCGCGTCGTCCACAGGAGTTACCCACATGTGGACCGACCGGCTCACTCGGGCCCGACAACCCGGTGAGACTCGACAAGACTACGGCAGGTCCTCCGGTACCACCCCCCGCATGGCCGAAGTGATGACCGCCTTCCAGATCGGTGCCGCGATGCTCGCGCCGAAGACGGTCGGGTAGTACCGGCCCGCCACCTCGATGTCGGTCAGCCGACGCCGGTGCGCGGTCCCGCCCGTGCCGGTGCCGGGGTCGCCGACCCAGACAGCGGCAGCTGGGCCGCTCGGTGCTGGCGGTCGTGGACCCGCCGCGCTCCGGCCGCTCCGGGGCGGCCAGGTGGACGCCGAGCCTCTCGGCCGTGCCGGCGACGTCGCACGTAGTTGACCGACGTCCTGCCGGGGCCTGCGGTCACCGCGTAGCCGCGGTTCTCGACCATGGCGGTGACGCGCCCGGTACCCGGCTCCACGGTGACGGCGGTCGTGCCCAGGCCGCTGGGGTCGTCCGGCGGGACGGCCCTGTTCACCGCCGTCCGGGCTGCCTCCTGGGCGGGTAGGTCCAGGCCGGTCCGGATCACCAGGCCACCGGTCCGCGGCGCCTGCTCCCGGGCGGCCGGCGTCGCCCCGAGCGCCGAGTAGGTGTCGCTGGTGACGATCGTCCGGACGACGTACTGGCAGAAGAACGCCGACGTCGCCGAGGCGATGCAGCCGGCCGGCGGGGCGGACCCGGTGACCTCGACGCCGGTGGCGCGGGCCGTCTGCTCCTGAGCGGGGGTGATCATGCCCTGCTGGCGCATGTCGGCGAGCACGACGTCCCGGCGCTGCCGCGCGGCGTCCGGGTGGGTGACCGGGTCGAACTGCGACGGGTCCTGGACCAACCCCGCGAGCAGGGCGGCCTGGGGCGGGGTGAGCCCGGCCGCCGGGACGTCGAAGTACCGCATCGCCGCGGACTGGATCCCGTGGCTGCCCTGCCCGAAGTAGACGATGTTCAGGTAGCGCTGCAGGATCTCGTCCTTGCTGAGCTGCCGCTCGACGGTCATCGCCAGCTTCGCCTCGCGCAGCTTGCGGGCCGGGGTGCGCGCGACCGCGGCCCGGGCGGCGGCCGGGTCGCCAGCAGCAGTCGCCGTCTCGACCAGCAGGTTCTTGACGTACTGCTGGGTGAGCGTCGACGCGCCCTCGGTGCCGCCGCCGGTCGAGTTGCTGACGACCGCCCGGAGCACACCTCTGGGGTCGATCGCACCGTGCTGGTAGAAGCGGGCGTCCTCGATCGCCACGATCGCCTTCCGCATCAGCGGCGAGACGTCGGTGAGCGCGACCGCCGTCCGGCTCTCGTCGTAGCGGTAGGCGATCGGCGTCCCGTCGGCGGCCAGCACCGTGGACGTCGCCGGGAACGTGCCGGGAGCGTCCTGGCAGGGATCGGCCCGCGTCACCGGATGCGTCACTGGATCCATGCCCCGCTGACTGCTCGTTCACTCCTCCGGAATGCTCCCTGGGGTGCGGGGCTCGGACCTGCGGGGCTGCTCCGGCCGCCGGGATCGTCGGGAGGCGGTCGTCTGCGTACGCCATCTCCGCGGATCCCACCGGTTCAGCTGGAAGGCGCCGGCCGGTCCCGGGTATTCCGGTTGCCTGCAGCTGACCATGCTGGACGGGCGACACACCGCCGTCCGGCTGAGCATCGCCGGCCACCCTGCGACCTTCCGGGCCGGGATGGCGGAAATGGTCATGCCGCAGAGCAGCCGCCGGTGCACGACCTGCAGGAACTCGAGGAGCACCTGAGGGCGGGAGCCCGACCGGCGCAGCGCGCCAGGCCGCTGGGCGCGTGGAACGGTGGGTCAGCGCGTGGAACGGTGGGTCAGCTCCTCGCTCACGGCACCGCCGTAGGTGCCACGTGCGGCTGCCGGCAGCGTGGCGGCCAGGATGGTGGCCAGGGTGGTGACGGCGCCGGTCCTGGCCGGGTGGGTCAGGCCGGCGCGCGGGGTGTCCAGGGCCACCAGGACGTTGTCCGTCATCGCGCCGACGGCCCGCGCCACCGAGGGGGCGACCGTCAGGCCCTTGCAGTGCCCGGTGGGTTCGCAGGCCCAGTCCGTCGTCCCGGCGGCGAACACCGCCGCTCCGGACGGCCTCGTCGAGTAGCTGGTGCTGACCGTGACCGGCGCGCCCGGCCCGGTGAGCAGGCCCACGGCGAAGACCTGGGTGTCCGGGGGGTTGTGGGCCGCGGGATTGAACCCGTCGGCCTCGTTGCCGACCACGCCCGGCAGGACCGAACCCGCAGCCAGGCCGGTCCCGGCCAGGTACCAGGCCGGTGGGTCGAGCAGCTTGAGTCCGCCGTGGACGCCGATGCCCGCGTGGCTCTGTCCCAGGATCGTGGCCGGATCCCGGCGGAGCGGTGCCGACGACCACAGCACCGTCGCGGACGCCGGGTCGCCGGCCCTCAACGGATCCTCGGCGAGCACGCGGTAGACCACCTCCCGCTCGGGGGCGCCGGTGGAGCCGCCTTCGAGCCGGGCGTGCCACCAGAGGTTGTTGGCGCCGAGGAAGACCAGGTTCACCCCGGCGTCGGCGGCGGCCTGGAGGCCGTCGTACATGGCCGTCGTCCAGTACTCGCTGTGGCCGCCGTGCACGATCTCGGCATGGTGCAGCAACTGCTGCGGGTCGGCGTCGACGCTGACGTCCGTGGTGTAGGCGACGTCGACGCCGGCGCTCGCCGCCAGGTGCTCCAGCCGCCGGACGACGGGCAGGTCCATGAACTGCAGCTGGTCGTAGCCGCTTCCTGACAGCGGCCGCTGCAGCGCGACCACCCGGGCCCGGTTGGCCACCGCCTCGGCAGGCGATCCGGACGGGCCGTGGTAGAGGCTCCAGCCGCCCCACTCGTTGTAGGCGTTCCAGGTCAGGGTGCTGGCGGTGAACAGGATGGGCTCGGTGCCGGCGGGGTCGCGGACGACGAGCGGAACCGCGGGGCCCGCGACGGCGCCGGCCAGGTCCAGCGGGTAGAGCAGGTAGAAGCCCGGAGCCCAGCCGGCGTCGACCCAGATCCGGAGATCGACCGGCCAGCGCGGCGTCACCAGGTGTGTCGTCGAGTCCGCCGCGGCCACCGCGCCGACCGGCACCGGGAAGGGCGCCGACTGCCACACCCGCCGGGCACCGGCGCCTCCGTACCAGCCGATCCGGTACGCGGCCAGGCGAACCCGTCGGACGGCGGGCAGCCGGACCTGACGGGCGGCGGGCGCCAGCGCGAAGTGCGCCTGGACGGTGTCGCCACAGCCGACGGCCCCGGCGTCGAGGTAGCCGAGGACCGCCGGTCCCCGGGGCGTGCCCGACGGCACCGCGGTCCCGGGCCGGCTGTTCTCGCCGCGGACCCACCCGGTCGGCAGGGATCCGGACGCCGTCGCGCACCCGGGCGGGACCGACGCGCCGACGGCGGCGCCGGCCGCGGTCCCGCCGTCCGGGCCGGTCTCACCGGGCCGGGACGCGGCCGGCCTCAGGGTGCCGGAGCGGGCCGGGTCGGCCGACGAGCAGGCGCCGAGCGCGACAGCGGTGACGGCCGCCCAGACCAGTGCCGCGGACCAGCGGACCTTTCGCCCCCCGGGGCCGGTTCCTCGCCGTGACCAGGTTCCGGCGCAGCGGACCGACCGTGCTGCGCACTCCATTGCTGTGCACTCCTTGTCCGCGGCGTGGGTGCGACGGCGGCCGCGCCGAGGCGGGACGGGGTGGGTGGGGCGCCACCATCTCCGGGTATCGTAAGGATGACGGAGAGAGAACATCGGCCGAACAGCGGACCGTGAGCGGCCTCTCGCTCTCTGTGACGGGGCGACGGGAGGACCGAGGCGGGTGCTCGTCGCGCGGGTGACTGCCGCCGGGTGAGGTGACCATGGTGGCGCGGGTGACCCTGGTGCGAGCGGGTGACCCTGGTGCCAGCGGGGCTGGCGCGCCGGATCGGCATGTCACCGATGGCGTCTGTTACTGCGGGTGACATTGGCTCGATCAGATGTAACGGTTCGGGCGATGCCGCGGGCCGGTCTGCCTGGGCATGCTCGGTCTGGCGTCCCCCTGACGCCCGGCGTCACCTCAGGAGGCACCTCGGATGAGTGACGAGAGCCCGCGGTCCCCGGTGGGTGATGCCCTGGAAGGCTCCGCCGCGGGGGCGGCAGAACCCGGTTCGACCGGTGCTGCCCCTGCGTCGTGGTGGGTCAGGCTGGGCCGGGCGGCGTCCGACCAGGCGCGCGGGAGACCGGGCGCGGTGGCTGTCAGGACGCTGCCGCGACCTGCGGCCGGTGGGGTGGGCTGGCCCGTTCCGGTCCCGGTGCCGCGCTCGGCGCCCCCGCACCGGATCCCGCTGCCGCCCGGGGGTTCCCTGCCGGACGCACCGGCGGGTCGCGAGCTCCTGGAGCCGGCTGCGGAACCGGTCCCTGACCCGGAGCCGGCCCTGGAGCCGGCTTCGGAACCGGCCCTGGAGCCGGCTGCGGAACCGGCCCTGGAGCCGGCTTCGGAACCGGCCCTGGAGCCGGCTGCGGAACCGGCCCTGGAGCCGGCTGCGGAACCGGCCCTGGAGCCGGCTTCGGAACCGGCCCTGGAGCCGGCTTCGGAACCGGGTGAGCAGCGGACCGACGGGGCGCACCAACCCGGCCGGCCCCGGGCCGACCCGGAGCGGCTCGGAGGATCTCGCCGGAGGCAGATCGGCGACTTCCTGGTGGAGAACGGGGTGATCACGCCCGAGCAGCTGTCCCTGGCGATGGGGATGCAGCGGCGGGCGCCCGGGCCTCGCCGCTGGATCGGCCGAGTGGTCGTGGACCTGGGGATGGCCGGCGAGCGCGATGTCGCCGACGGGGTCGCCCGGATGCTGCAGTTGGACGTCATCGATCTGTCCAAGGTGGTCCCGGCGCCGGATCTGGTCCGGCTGCTGCCTCGCGCGGTGGCCGAGCGGATCCATGTGCTGGTCGTTGACCGGACGCCGCGCGGCGAGCTCGTCGTCGCCGCCTCGGACCCGACGAACGTGCTGGCGTTGGACGACGTCCGGCTGTACACCCGCAGCACCGAGCTGAAGGTGTACGTCGCGACCGACAGCCAGATCCGCGAGCAGCTCAACCGCGCCTGGTCGCTGGGTTCGGACGGCGCTCACGTGGCCGAGATCGTCGAGGAGGTCTCCGGGACGGCCGCGGACGACGAGGAGCGGTGGGTCTCGTCGGGGGCGGAGGACGAGGCCCCGATCGTTCGGTTCGTGACCCGGATCCTGGCGGACGGCGTCCGGCAGCGGGCCTCCGACATCCACATCGAGGTGCAGCGCGAGACCTTGCGGGTGCGCTACCGGATCGACGGCGTGCTCCGGGACGTGATGGAAGCGCCGAAGCGCGTCTCCACCGCCGTCATCAGCCGCGTCAAGATCATTTCTGGTCTGGACATCGCGGAACGGCGCGTTCCGCAGGACGGGCGCACCCGCTTCACCGTGGAGGGGCTGGCCATCGATGCCCGGGTGAGCACGCTGCCCAGTCTGCACGGCGAGAAGGTCGTCATCCGGCTGCTCACCCGCGGGGACGACGTCCCGGACCTGGCGACCCTGGGCCTGGACCCCGATCAGCTCGCGGTGCTGGAGGCGGCGCTGGCGGTCCCGCAGGGGCTGGTGCTGATCACTGGTCCGACCGGCTCGGGCAAGACCAACACGCTGTACTCGGCGATCGCCAGGATCAGCACCCCGGAGCTGAACGTCGTCACCTTGGAAGACCCGGTCGAGGTCCAGTTGCCGGGAATCACGCAGGTCGCGGTCAACGAGCGCACCGGGATGACCTTCAGCAAGGGCTTGCGCTCGATCCTGCGCCAGGACCCGGACATCATCCTCGTCGGGGAGGTCCGGGACGGCGAGACCGCCCAGCTCGCGCTGAAGGCGGCGATGACCGGGCACCTGGTGCTCACGACCCTCCACACGAACTCTGCCGTCGCGGCGGTGACCCGTCTGGTCGACCTGGGCGCCGAACCGTTCATGGTGGCGTCGTCGCTGACGCTCTCGGTCGCCCAGCGCCTGGTCCGCCGGCCGTGCCCGGCCTGTGCCGCGCCCTACCAGCCGGACGACGCGATCCTGCGGCTGCTCGGGCTGGACCGGCGGGGTCTGCAGGGGAGCGCCGGCCGCCGCGGGACCGGCTGCACGGACTGCGGGGGCACCGGCTACCGTGGCCGCACCGCCGTGTACGAGGTGCTCGACGTGGACGGACCGCTGCGCGAGGTGCTGATGCGCGAGCCGCGGGAGTCCGCGGTCGCCGCGCACGCCCGCGCCGTCGGAATGGTGACTCTTCGTCACTCCGCGGTGCGCAAGGCGATTCTGGGGACCACCACGTTCGAGGAGGCCGTGCGGGTGACGGCATCCCGCTGACGTCGAGCAGGCGACGCCGTCGGCCGGTCCCCGGGCCCGTCGCGCCCGTTCTAGGCTGTGTCTTCGTGAACCCGCCCGACGTCGAGGCCACCATCGCGGAGGTGACCCGCCTGCTGCGAGCCCGTGGCGAGCGGATGACCGGCCCTCGCCGGGCGGTGCTCGCGGTGCTCGCCGACGGGCATGACCACCTCGGCGCGGATGCCATCGTCGCCCGGGTGGCGCAGCGCGACCCGTCCGTGCACCGGGCCAGCGTCTACCGGACGCTGGAGACGCTCAGCCAGCTCGGCGTCGTCCAGCACGTGCACGTGGGGCACGGGGTGACGGCCTACCACCTGATCCACGGCGGCGAGCGGCACGTGCACGCGCACTGCCGCGCCTGCGGCGCCGTCCAGGATCTGCCGCCTGACCTTCTCGATGACGTCGCCGCGACGCTGGCCGGCCGGTTCGGGTTCTGCCTGGACGCGGGGCACGTCGCACTGTCCGGACTGTGTGCCGCCTGCGACGGCGGATGAGGGTGCTGAGAGGTATCTCACGGGTGACGCCGCCCGTTGCCTGAGGCTCGCGAATCCTTGATCGCGGCTTCTGCTGCGGGGCGGGCGGGATGAGGGTCGGTCCGGGGCACCTGCCGTCCCCGTGCAGGGTGACGGCCGTTGCCGCCGATCCCAGGCCCGGCCGAGGGTCCGCGGCCGGTCACCGCCTCGTCCCAGGTTCCAGGTGCCGTACTGGTGCTGGCCGCCGGTGATCCGCACCCCGCCGATGCCTCGGTCGGCGACGGGCGACACCCGTGTGCGGGATATGTGAACGATCGGACAAACCACACCAAAGGCTGCGTCAACTCGCTTGAATTACGATTCGATAACGCTAGAGTCACAAATGAATATCGGCTACGGCATCGTGGGTGATCATGCTGCGGATCAGCCGGCCCGTGCGAGGCGCACGGCCATCCCTGTCGGTCTCTGCGTCGATCCGGGCCCTCGGCGCCGTCCCGGGCCCTCGGGGCCACCGCACGGGATGGCTTGCCGCCGTCCCGCTCGCGTTGGCCCTGACGTTCTCGGTGTTCCCGTCCGCGCAGGCGGGCCGGCTGCCGGTGCTGGTGCGCCGTGTCACGCCCGGGCTCGTGTTGCAGGCGGTCGGACCGGCGGCGACGGAGTACCCGTATCGGGCCGGGGCGACCCCGGGCCTGGACGCCGCGGGGTTCGTCATCGGTCAGTGCACCAGCTTCGCGGCGTGGTGGCTCAATTCCCGTGGGCTGCCGTTCGGCGTGGTGACGATGGGACCGCGCGGTGCGGGCTGGTTCCTCAATGCGTCGTCCTGGGACGCCGCGGCTCGGGCGGCAGGCTTCGCGGGCGGCTCCCGGCCCGCCGTCGGGGCGGTGGCGCAGTGGCGTGCGGGGGAGAGCTCGCGCCGCCGTGACCCCGACGGGACCTGGCACCTGGTCTCCGCGGGCGCAGCCGGACACGTGGCGATCGTGATCCGCGTCCTGCCGGACGGCCAGGCGGAGTGGCTGGACTACGGGTTCGGCGGCCGGGCGGTGCTGCACCACGGCTTCGGCTTCGCGCCGCGCTACCTCTACCTGGGAATCACCCCACCACGTGGGTGATCACGCCCGCGGGGGCCGGTGATCATGCAGCGGGTGCGGGTCACGCCACTTCATGATCACGGCCGGCGGATGATCAGCGGGTGATCAGCTGTGGAAGAAGGTGTCGATGTCGTCGCCCGCCACCAGGGAGTGGTCGACGTGGACGTGCGTCGGCGCGAAGTGCTGGTGCGCCTCCGCGAAGGAGTGGCCCTGGGCGGTGGTGACGTTGTCGCTGTCGGCGATGTGGGTCAGGTTCGTCTCGTGCACGGTGACGTGGTGGTCCTCGAGGTTCGACCCGAAGGCGTCGTGCCCGCCGATGGCCGAGCCGTGGTCGGCGATGAGGTGCGACTGGTTCTGCGCGCCGCCCAGGCCGGAGATCGCGCCGTCGCCGCCGACCAGGTTGCCCGAGGCGACCCCGACGGTGCTGTG
>DATDMG010000456.1:0-19628 GCA_036518955.1 Kineosporiaceae bacterium
CTGATCCTCAAACTCACCAGCCCGGAGAACAAGGTCTACTACGTCGCCGCCGCCTTCCCCAGCGCCTGCGGCAAGACCAACATGGCCATGATCGAACCTACCGTCCCCGGCTGGAAAGCCGAGATGATCGGCGACGACATCTGCTGGATGCGCTTCGGCGACGACGGCCGGCTGTACGCGCAGAACCCGGAGGCCGGCCTGTTCGGCGTCGCCCCCGGCACCGGCGCGAACACCAACCCGGCGGCCATGCGAGCCATCGAGGGCGGCCGGTCCATCTTCACGAACGTCGCCCGTACGGACGACGGCGACGTGTGGTGGGAGGGGATGACCAAGGAGCCTCCCGGGCACCTGACGAGCTGGCGCAACGAGGACTGGACGCCGGGCTCCGACACCCTGTCGTCCCACCCGAACAGTCGGTTCTGCACGCCGATCACCAACTGCGACGTCCTGGCCGAGGAGTACTACGACCCGCAGGGCGTGCCGATCTCGGCCATCCTGTTCGGCGGCCGCCGCAGCAGCGTCGTGCCGCTGGTCACCGAGGCGCGGGACTGGGCGCACGGGGTCTTCCTCGGGGCGACGACGTCCAGCGAGACGACGGCGGCGGCGACCGGCGCCGTCGGCGTCGTCCGGCGCGACCCGATGGCCATGTTGCCGTTCATCGGGTACCACGCGGGTGACTACTTCCGGCACTGGCTGACCACGGGCAAGCAGGCGGATGCCTCACACCTGCCTCGGGTGTACTTCGTCAACTGGTTCCGCAAGGATGCCGACGGCCGGTTCCTGTGGCCCGGGTTCGGCGAGAACAGCCGGGTGCTCAGCTGGATCATCGGCCGGATCGAGGGAACCAAGGACGCCGCCGAGACCCCGATCGGCTTCGTGCCGACCGTGGCGTCCCTGGACACCGAGGGCCTGGACATCGAGCCGGCCGACGTGGCCAAGGCCCTCGCCGTGGACCCGGAGGAGTGGCGGCGGGAGATCCCGCTCATCGAGGAGTGGTTCTCGAAGATCGGCGAGAAGACCCCGAGCACGCTGATCGACGAGCTGGACGCGCTGAAGACCCGGCTCGGCCTCCAGTAGCCGGGCCGCCTGTCACGGCCCCGCATCGGGCGGGGCCGTGACACGGTGACAGACCGCGCGGCGCGGGCTGGGCACCGGATGGGGCTCACCCGGCCCGGGCTGCGGCGCCGGAGGCGCGCCCTCGCACTACTCGTACAGGATGTACTCGCACTACTCGTACAGGATGTACTCCGGCACCGGCCGTAGGCCCAGCACCTCCGCGGGGGTCATCAGGCGGCTGCCGTGGGCTGAGTCCTCCTCGAAGAAGAGCTTGAACCCGGGGTGGATCCCGGCGACGCGGTCGGCCAGGATCCGGGTCCAGGTGTTGATCTTCTCTCGGGGTGGTCCGATGCCGTCCACGCTCCGGACGACGACGACCCCCGGGTGCGGGCGCAGCGTGGCGAAGTCCTGCACGATGTCGGGCCGCAGCTGGTGCACCACGAGCACCTTCTCCGGGAGAGCGCCCGCCGACACCACGGACTCCAGGTAGCCGGCGACCGCGTCGATCTCGGCGCCCGTCGTCCGCCCGAAGACCCGGCCGGGCACCTGGCCCAGCCGCACGGCCCATTCCGGATCGAGGGCGAGACCCACCTCCGGCTCCGACAGCCAGCGCCCGAGGGCCTTCACCTCGTCGAGGAACCGGGCCCGGCCCGGCTGGACGTTGAGCAGGAGCAGGGCGCGATGGCGCCGTGCCGCGGCGAGGTAGTCGTCGATCACGTCCGCGCCGATCCGCACCCGGTAGCGGCCGTCCTGGCCCGGCCACGGCTGGGCGACGACCGCGATCAGCTCCAGTACCGGCTGCGGGTCCCGGTCGGCTGCATACCGGCGGGCCAGCTGCTCGATCTCGAGCACTCGCCGATCCAGCGAACCGACCCCGAGCCGCCCGAACGCCGCCGACCCGGGGCCCCCGCTGAAGCCGACGAGCCGGTACCCCGGAAACACGACGCGGCCTCCCCGCGGCAGCTGTGCCAGGCCCGGCGTGGCCGACGGCGGGTCGGGCGGACCGCCGTGGGCCGGACGCGTCCCGGCCGCCGCGCCGGCGGACGGCGGGGCCACCACGGACGGCGGGGCCTCCGCCGGGGTCGGCGAGCCGGCTCCAGCGGGGGAGGACCGGCGCGTGGCGGAACCCGACGTCCCGCGGGGTTGGCCACCGGCTGGCGGGGGGCCGGCCCGTCGGACCGTCACCAGGACGCCGGCGGCCGCACCGGCGATCAGCGTGGAGGCCGCGGCCCGGCGGGTGAACGCTGCTGCCGACACCATGGGCCGAGAGTGGCACAGCAGGCGCGGCGTCACGATCCGAGCAGGCCGGGCGTGAGGCTGTGGGCAGCAGCGGGCCAGGGCGGCAGCGGACGCGAACGGGCCCCGGCGCACGCCGGGGCCCGTTCGCGGAGCGGAGGCGGCGGGATTTGAACCCGCGATGGGATTTGAGCCCCAAACCCGCTTAGCAGGCGGGCGCCATAGACCGGGCTAGGCGACGCCTCCAGGTGGCCCACTGTACCGGCCCTGGCGCCGAGCGAGCAAAGTCTCTCCCCGGTCGCCGCCCGCCGATCGGCTACGGCGTGCGCTGCACGGGAGACCTAACGGAGAGTCAACTCTGCGTCGTGAGACGCCCCGGACCCCCGCGGCACGCCGCGGGTTTTTCGACTGCTGGCCGTCCGGCGCGGCGATCGTGTGAGAATGGCCGCCTGCCGTCCCCGCGAGACGGCGCCAACCGAGCCTCCGGAGGTGGAACTTCGTGACCGAGGTCGCGCCCCCCGTTGGCCGGCGTGCCCGTCGAGAAGCGGAAATCCGGCAGCTCGCAGCGGGGAACACTCCGCCCATACAGATACCTTACGGGGCGGATCGGCCGACACACGGTTCCCACGCCGCAGGCTTCCCGGCGCCCGCCCCGGACACGAACCTCTTCACCCCAGAGGCAGCGAACCCCGCCCCTGGATCGATGACCGGGTACCTGCCGCCGATCGTGCCCAGCGCATTCTCGACCCCCGGACCCACGGCGCCCGGAAGCCCCGACGCGGGTCAGGCGCCGTCCGGTCGCTACGCTCCGTCCACTCCCCACGCCGCTCCCACCGGGTTCACGGTGCCGCCGCCGGCCCGACCGTCTCCGCCCCCGCCCCAAGCCCCGGCGCCCCCGCCGCAGACTCTCGGCCAGCGGCCCGGGCCCGGCCTGTCGGCCGGCGCAGCCCGAGGGCGCCACGCCACCGGATGGGGCGAGGGCTTCGAGCGGGTGGTGGGCTGGACGCTGCTCGGCAGCCTCTTCCCCGGGTCGGGGATGATCGCGGCCGGGCGACGCACGCTGGGCTGGATGATCGCGGGCTTCTGCCTGGTGCTGCTCGTCGCGGGTGTCGCCGTACTCGTGCTGACCGACCCGGTGGTGTTCGTGGCCCGGGTGCTGCTGACCCACCCCGAACGGCTCACCTACGTCGCCGCGGCCATCGTGCTGCTCGCGCTGCTCTGGGCCACGCACGTGGTCGCCACCGCGGTCTGGCTGCGACGGTTCGCCACGCTCACCGCCACCCAGAGCGTGCTGAGCTGGATCCTGGTCGCGGTGGTCGCTGGCACCGGCGTTGCCGGTGCCGTGGTGCAGGGCCAGAGCCTGCAACTCGGCGCGGACACGATCAACTCGATCTTCTCCCGCAGCGGGACCCTCTCCACCTCGGCAAAGCGGCCGGACACGACCAAGGTCGACCCCTGGGGCAACACGCCGCGAGTGAACGTGCTGCTCATCGGCTCCGACGCCGGCGCTGACCGAACCGGGCTGCGGACCGACTCGCTGATCGTGGCGAGCATCGACACCAAGACCGGCCGGGCCGTGCTCTTCAGTCTGCCCCGAAACCTGGAGCACGTGCCGTTCCCGGAAGGGACGCCGCAGGCCCGGGACTACCCCAACGGGTTCTACTGCGCCCAGGACGCGTGCATGATCAACGCGCTCTGGCAGTTCGGCGAAGAGCACAAGAACCAGTACTACAAGGGCGTCAAGGACCCGGGTCTGAGGGCGACCGTGGACGGCGTGGAGCAGGCCCTCGGCCTGACGGTCGACCAGTACGCGATGCTGGACCTGCGCGGCTTCATGCAGTTCGTCGACGCCCTCGGTGGCCTGGACCTCAACGTCAGCAGGCGGATCCCGGTCGGTGGCCACCGCGACCCGAGGACAGGCATCGCGGTCGGTGTCACCAGCTACATCGAGAAGGGCCGACAGCACCTCGACGGCTACCGGACCCTGTGGTTCGCCCGGTCCCGATCAGACTCCGACGACTTCGAGCGCATGCGGCGCCAGCGCTGTGTGATCGGGGCGGTCACACAGGAGATCGACCCGCAGACGGTCGCGCTGCACATCACGAGCATCCTGACCGCCGCCCGGGACAACATCCGGACAAGCATCCCGACCTCGGACATCGACGCCTGGGTCACCCTGGCCCTCCGGGTCAAGCGGAGCAAGGTCGAGTCGCTCGCCTTCACCGACAGGGTGATCACTCCAGGCAACCCCGACTTCAACCTGATCCACGACAAGGTGAAACAGGCCCTGGCGAAGCCGACCAGCACGCCGTCCCCGTCGGCGTCCCCGTCGGCGTCCGCGTCACCGTCCCCGTCGGCCACCGCCAAGCACCGCACGACGCCCAAGCCGACCGCCTCCACCTCGGAGACCGGCGACGCCGTAGACGTCGCGAACGTCTGCTGACCGCCGCCAGCCTGCCCCGCCGCCAGCCTCCCCCAGCGCGCCGCCTGCTGCGACGCCGCCAGCCTGCCCCGCCGCCAGCCTGCCCCAGCGCCGCCTGCTGCGCCGCCGCCTGCTGCGGTGCCCCGGACCGGGGGCAGCCGAGAGGGCTCCTGCGCCGACGGCCGATCCGGCGACGGAGCGAACGGGCGAGATCACCGGGTACGAGCGGGCCGCACCGCGCCGGTACCAGGAGCCGGCGTCCTCCTGTGGGGCTGGCCCCGCCGAACGTGACGGTGTCAGCGGCGCTGGCGGGCGCGCACCGTTGCCGGGGACGCCGGAGGGGGACGCCGGTCACCGGACCGGCGTCCCCCTCCGGCGCGCGCGGCGCGACGTCTCAGCGGTTCAGGTGCCGCGCTGGCACCCGCTGCCGGGCGGACCAGAGCACGAACACCGGCCGCGCCACGACCCGTATGATCCGGACCGCCACGACGCTGGTGCCGATCGACGGCAGCAGCATGACGAACAGGGAGAACGAGGTGAGCAGGATCGCGGTCCCGTCGAGGAGTTCGACCGCCGCGACCAAGTCCTGCACGTGCTGCCGCAGCGAGGTCACGAACACCACCGCGAGACGCGGCGCACGGATGGCGAGGTTCACCGTGCTTCCGGTGAGCAGCAGGAAGGTGACGACGACCCAGATGCGGACGACGGCACGCGCCCGGCGAGTGAGGGCCATCGCCCGCTCGCCGGTCCGCCGGCCGGGGACGAGCCCCACCAGGATCGGCTTCATGTAGGCGAACAGGTCGGGTACACCGACCATGTCGCCCAGGATGAAGTACCCGTCGAGCCGGACCACCGGAAGGAGCTGCTGCACGATCTCCAGGTGGCCGAGGAAGACGGCGGCCACCAGCGGCTGCCACCCGGTGAGCAGGTAGGCGGCCACCAGCCCGAGGATGAAGACCACGTTGAAGTAGATGCCGCCCAGGTCCGTCCGCAGCCGCCCGGCACGGTTCAACCGGTAGGCGTCGGTGACGTTGGTGTACAGGGCGGGCCAGATGAGGTAGATCCCGGCCCCGATGATCCCGGGCCGGGCCCCGCCGTAGCGGCATCCGGCGGCATGACCGAGCTCGTGGAACACCATCGACGCGATCGTGATACCGAGGACCGCCAGCATCAGCGACGGCTGCCGGGCGATCTGCGCGCCCGCCGCGCTCAGACTCGCGTGCGTGACCAGCCACCAGTCGGCGGCGATCAGCACGTGGATCACCTCGATCACCACCAGCGGCACGAACAGCCACCGGAGCACGGCCGCGCACCGGTTCACGACCGCTTCGGACATCAACGGGCGCCGGAGCGACAGCGACAGCACCGGCCGGTGGCCGCACGACGGGGCGACGGATGTCCCCGTCCCGGCCGTCCCGCCGTCCTGCGCCGCCGGATCCGGGTCGAAGGTCACCAGGCCGAGCGGCACCAGCTTGGTGTCCAGGAGGTACTCGATGTTGCCGGAGCTGACCGGCCGGCCGATCGCCTGCGCCACGCCCTGGGCGATCTCCATCAGGTCCCGCCGGCCGTCGATCTGCGACGCCACCAGGTGCAGCAGCCGAGAGAGCTGGACCACCTGCTGGTCCGGTCGGCGGGCGATGAAGTGCGGGGTGGCGTAGCCCGACCCCTCGTACTCGCCGAGCAGTTCGACGCCGGACAGCAGGGCAGGAATCCGCGGCGGCTCGGCCGGTTCGCCGTCGACCGGCCTGGCGAGCAGGTCGATGACACGGGTGGGTGGCACCGGCGCGTGCGCCGGCGCTCCCGCAGCGGACGTCGGGCGGGTCGTCACAGCGGTCACGGCGGTCACCTCGAGAAGCGGAGGGAGTCGGCGGGGTGGTCGACGGCACGGCTTGAGGCGGGCTGCCGAGGTCTGGTGCCGAGGTCAGTCGATGGGCTGCACCTGGACGTGGTCGCGCCGCCGCCCGTGGACGTCGCACACCGTTTGGCGGGACCGCAGCACCCCGTGCCGGTGGGCGAGCCGGGTCTCGCGGGTCAGCACGTCGACGACCTCGGCCTGCGCCGCGGGCAGCGCCTGCTGGATCGCCTCTGCGGTGGCATCGGAGGCGGCGAGCCGGTGCAGCGCCGCCCGGACGGCGGCGAGCCGTCGCTGCCCGTCCGGCGTGATGCGCAGCGGGTGGTCGGTGAGCAGCAGGAACTGCTGCGCGCCGGCGAACGTCACGCACGCGTCGCAGGTCTCGTTGACGGCGACGGACGTGTTGTCGGCGGTGACGCTGGCCTCCGACCCGGTGAAGATGCCCACCTGGAAGGCCAGCGCGACGGTCCGGCAGCCGCTGCAGGCAGCGTGCGCCGTGGCCCGGTTGTCGGCGGTGAGCCGCTCACCGGTCCCGTTCTCCACCCTGAACGAGACCCGGAAGCTGTTGCGGCCCTCCCGCCGGTTGTCGACGTCCGCCGCGTTCTGCCAGGTGAGGCTCCGGCCCGGCGCCGCTGCCGCGTCGTGGGCGGCCATCGCCCGCGGGTCGGGCGAGACCGGATCGGGCGACGGGGCGGAACCGGTCGCCGACGGGGTGTCCGTCGCCCCCGCCGACGGGTCAGCCGACGCGATGCCAGGGACGGCGAGCAGGCCGGCCGCGACAGCGGAGGCCACCCACAGGGTGATACGCCCAGAGTTCACTCCGAAGCCCTTCTCGTAGGCTGCGCGGTCGCGCCGGCGGCGATGGACGGCCCGCGGCTCGGACGGCGTGAGACAGCTCCGGTGGAGCCCCACCGACCGGGTGATCAGGCCGGCCCGGCCGGTGGGAGCGCGGGTGGCGGGCCGGACGTGGCCCCGCCGTCCCGGCGGAATCAGTGGAAGAAGCCGCTGACGGCGCCGAGCTGCTGTCCCGCGATGGCACCGGTGCTGGAGCCGGGGGAGAACGCGCTGATCGCGATGGCGTTGTTGATGCCGACGATGTTCGTGATGTTGCCGATGGTCACATTCACGAGGGCGAGTGCCTCGCGTGTGGGCAACAGCTCGGCGCACTCTGCGTCGAGTTCAGCGATGCTAAGCTCGCAGGACATACTGGTCCGCTCTTTCGGTCTGTGGGGCAGGGACAGTGTGGCCGCTTTCCGGTAGAAAGCGGCGAGCTGTCCCGCGGGTGTAGGGCCCGCGGGACAGCCTTATTTCGGCACCCCCTCGGCGGTTCACCCCGCCGAATGGGCTGCTCAGTGCTGGACGACGAAGATGCCCTGCTCGGCGACCGCCGTCGCGGAGGAGTCCTGGCCGCCGCCGTTGAGGGCGAAGGCGAAGTTCGTCGCCTGGACGTTCGCCCAGTTCACCTTGGTGAAGGTGAAGGTGGCGAGGGCCTCGCGGGCGGGCAGCAGCTCCGCGCTCTCGGCGTCCAGCTCGGCAACGGTCAGCTCGTACGACATGGGATCTTCCTTTCGATGGGAAATGGCGTGCAGTGACCTGCACGCCGGGCATGCGCTGCGCGCACCGCACGCCCGGCGTGCAGTCGGTAACGTGGAGGTGGCGACGGCCGGCGCGCAGCCGCCGTCACCGTGGGCGGAGCACTGATGGTCCGTGCGCCGGGGCCCGTTTGTCGGGCAGGTCAGTGCTGGATGACCGTGATGGCCTGGCCGGCCGCGGCGTAGGCGACGCTGTCCACGCCGCCACCGTTCAGGGCGAGGGCCCCGTTGTCGGCGTAGACGGCGGCGAGGTTCTGCTTGGAGAAGCTGAAGTTCAGGGTCGCGAGGGCCTCGCGGGCCGGCAGCACCGCGGCGTGCTCGGCCTCCAGCTCCAGAATGCTGAGCTCGTTCGACATGTGAGTGTTCCTTTCGGTCTGTTGACTCTCGCCCGATGGGCACGTGTAGGGCGGCCCAGTCGGTCGGCGGGCATTCCTGCTCGCCAGGCTGCTGTTCTCCGGAGACTCACGCTCCGCAGCGGCTTGTGCATGATCCTGACAGCCGCAGAACACCATTGAAGCACGCTTCGGCAGCAATCGTCCGTTCGGTGGATCCTTTTGTCGACCGAGCTGCGTAACCATCGCGATCCACAACACGGTCAGCAACGCACATTGCACCGGAGCCACTACTGCTCGGACGCAAATGTGAGAGTTAATTCAATACTTGGCACCCCCTTGCTTGTGTGGCAGCGGCAACGATCCGGCACAACCCGTCCGGACCGTCCGGTCCACCCTGGACCCTCGGGTCCACCCTGGACCGTCTGGTCCACCACCGGGCCCTCCGGTCCAGTACAGCGATCCGGACCGGCCGGTCCAGGGGCTGGCGCGCGTGGATGGCGCGCCGGACTCGGGCCGCAGGGCCGGGCCGGTAGCCTGAACCCGTGCGCGAGCCCCCGACCGCCCAGGGCGTCGCGACGCGGGCCCGGATCGTCGTGGCGGCCGCCGAGTTGGTGTCCCGGCGCGGCGTGGCGGCCACCTCGTTGGACGACGTCCGGGCAGCCAGCGCCACCAGCAAGTCGCAGCTCTACCACTACTTCGGGGACAAGGCCGGCCTGGTGCTCGCCGTCGTCGAGCACCATCGGGACACCGTACTGGCCGGCCAGGCGCTGCTGGAGGAGCCACTGGACTCGCTCGCGGCCCTGCACCGCTGGCGCTTGCGCACCCTGGCGGCGCACCGCCGCGACGGCCTCGACCGGCCCTGCCCGATCGGGCGACTGGCGGCAGAGCTCGGCAACGATGATCCGGCTCGGCTCGCCGTTCGCGCCGCCCTGGACACCTGGCGGGCGCAGCTTGCGACCGGCCTGCACCGGATGCAGCAGCGCGCAGCCCTGCGCCCGGAGGCAGAACCGGAGGCGCTGGCCGCGGCCCTGCTCGGCGCCGTCCAGGGGGGCCGGTTACTCTCCGCTACAGTCGGTGACATCACTCCGTTGCGCTGGAGCCTCGACGCAGTAATCGCCCGAGTGGCCGAGCTGACCACCCAATCCGCCCACGAGCCGCGCGTCGGATCGTCAACCCGGACACAGCCTGGTACAACGTGACGAGCCGGACTCGTCGCGGGTCGCCGGAGATCGACCCGTCCGGTGCGGAAGCGAGGGGTCCGTACATGTCCCAGTCCCTGCTGCCTCCTCACGGAGTGCAGTCGGTCACCGTGCCGACCCTCGGTGCCGTCCCGCTCGGTCCGGACGAACCTGAGCTCTTCGCGCACGCCATGAAACGCATCCTCGAGCAGCTGTCCGTCGAGCGGCGCTCCGGGCGCGCGAGCTGAGGCGCGCGAGCTGAGGCGCGCGAGCTGAGGCGCGGCCCTCGCTCAGCTGCTGGTCCGGCCTTCCGGTCCCTGCGCCGGCGGGCCCGTCCAGCGCTCGCTGACCCGCGCGGCGGCGAGGGCGCGCATCACCCGGAGCAGCACGGCCTCGGGCGACTCCTCCACCGGCACCATGACTGATCGCAGCGAGAGCCCGAACGCCTCCTCGATCACCGTCTCGTCCAGCCGGCGGGCGACCGCGGCCCCTCCGGTGGCGTCCGTGGCGGGCAACAGGACGGCGAGCTCGTCGGCGTTCGTCCGGTACATCAGGTCGCCCATCCGCAGCTCGGACCCAACCCGAGCGGCGATTGCGGCCGCCGCGGCATCCGCCGCCGCCATCCCGCGCTCCGTCCGCAGCCGCGCCAGCCCGACGACCTCCGCGACGACGAGGGTTGCCGGCAGCCCGTGCTCGGGCCGCGATCGCAGAGCCTGGGCGAGATCGGCCATCAACAGGTCGTGGCGGCCCAGCCCGGTAGCGCGGTCGACGGCGGAGCGGACGACGGCGGAGCGTTCCGGGGTGAGGTGCAGGCGGGCGCCGGCGATCCGGGCGAGCCGGACCAGGGCGTCCTGGTCCGAGACCGTGAACGGGATGCCGGACCGTCGGCGCGCCACCACGACGCCCACGGAGCCCCCGCCGGCCGGGACCGGCGCGGTGACCAGCGCGGTGCGGGCGCCGCCCGCCAGCGGGTCGCCGTCCAGAGCCAACCGGACGGGCTCCGGCCTCGCGAGCAGGGCGGCGAGCGTCCGCGCGCCCCACAGCTCCGGATCGTCGCCCGCCGGGTGCTGGGCCAGGACGCGCGGGCCGGCCACCGACCGCACCACCAACGCGCTGGTGTCCGCCCCGACGAGCGTCGCGGCCTCGTGCATGGCGCGCGCGGCGACGTCCTGACGTCCGTCCACCGCTGCCAGCCGCTCGGCGAGGCCGGCGAGCTGGGCCTGCTGACGGCCGGTCGCGCCCCGACGCCGTGGCACCCGCTGCGCGGCGGGCTCGGCGTCCGCGGGTCGTTCGCTCGTGTCGATCGGTTCGGGTTGCCCGGGCACCACGGGGACGGCCCGGGTCGGGGCGGCCACCAGGACGGGTACCCGCTCACCCGGCGGGGATGCCGGCCAGGCCGCGAGCCCGGACGGCGCTGGCGCGGCGACCTCGGGCACGCTCGACTCGACCCCGAGCGGCTCGTGGTCGAGCGACTCGCGGTCGAGCGGCTCGGGGTCGACGGGCTCCGGGAGCGGGCGTCCGGGGACGACCGTCACCGCGCGTCCGAGCGCGTCGACGGGCCCGTCGTCCACGGTCGGACACGCCAGGTCGGACGGAACCCGGCGGACCACGTGGGCGCGGAGCACGGCGGCCAGGACCACCACCCCGATCACGGCGAGCGGCAGCACGACCGCGGCGATGACGTTCCTGGACACGCCCGTTTGTTCGGCACGGGCGTCCGCCGAGTAGAGCATCCGACCAGGCAGGAGCACGTTCAGCGTCGGGAGCATCCCGAATTGCGAGGGCTACCCGTGCGTGATGCCCTGAAGCACGTCGCACCAGCGTGCGGTCCACCCAGGGTACGGGAGTGAGATCATGTCACGCCAGAACGTTGCGTCCGACGAGAAAAGGCGCCGCGATACGGCGGAGCTCGTCGAACAGCTCCGCACCGCACAGGACCCTGCTCGGCAGCGATTCCTACGCCAGCAATTGATCATACTCAACGTCCCGGTCGCCACGAGTATTGCGATGCGTTACCGCAGCCGCGGCGAGTCACTGGAAGATCTGGTGCAGACCGCACAACTCGGGCTGGTCAAGGCCGTCAACGGCTTCGACGCCGAACGTGGCCTGGACTTCCTGGCGTACGCCGTGCCGACGATCTCCGGCGAGGTGAAGCGACACTTCCGGGACCAGGGATGGGACATCCGACCGCCCCGTCGGATCCAGGAGCTGCGGGCGGACGTCGAACGCGCCTCCGCCGAGCTCACCCAGACCCTCGGCCGGGCCCCACGCCTCAGCGAGATCGCGGTACACCTGGGGGCCAAGGAGGAAGAGGTCATCGAGTGCGTGGCCAGCGCCGACCTCTACCATGTGCACTCGCTCGACGCGCCGGTCGGGGGCGTCGAAGAGCTGCCGGTCAGCGAGACGATCGGTGGCGTCGACCCGATGATCGACCAGATCGACGACGTCCTCTCCGTGCGGCCCCTGGTGGAACGCCTGAGCGAGCGGGAGCGCCACATCCTCGCGCTGCGCTTCTACTCCGACTGGACCCAGCAGCAGATCGCCGACGAGGTCGGCGTCACCCAGATGCAGATCTCGCGCGTCCTGGGCAACACCCTCCGGCGCCTGCGGGACGGTCTCACCGCCGCCTGAGCACGGCCATCGGCTCCCTCTGCATGACGTGGACGACGGGCGACCCCTCGTCGGGCACTGCTCGGGAGGCGAGCGTGGCGAACCCGCGCCGGGTGTAGAAGTCCACGTTGCCGGACGTCGACGTCTCCAGCGCCACCGGGAAGCCTCCGCGGTCCGCTGCCGCGAGCAGCGGTGCGAGGACGGCGGAGGCCAGCCCGCCGTGACGCTGCAGCGGCCGCGTCCCGAGCACCCCGAGGTACCAGTGCGGTTCCCGCGGCAGCAACGCGTCGACGAGGTCGTCGATGGCGGCGATCCGGCCCGGAGCCGGCTCCGGCAGCCCGGCCAGCGCCTCGGCGTACCGGGCCTCGACGACGTCCGGGCCGAGGAGGTTGCCACCGGGCGGGATCCAGAGGGAGACCGCGAACAGGTCGGGCGTCACCCACACCTCGCCGCCCTCGATCCGGGTGTCGAGCAGGACCCCGAAGAAGCGCGGCGCCCCGACGTCGTAACGCGCGTCGTCCGGGAAGTACCAGCGCAGCTGTGGGTCGGCCCGGAACGCCTCGACGAGCGTGCACAGCGCGCCGTCCCGCTCCTCGGGGCGGATCCGGCGGACAGGCGGGGCGCCGGGGGAGGACTGGGACACGCGATCCATCTTCCCGCGCGTGGTCGGGCCGGGCGGGCCGGGGTACCTCGGCCACCCGAAGGCGGGTCGATGGGGTCGATGGAACTGTCTATCGTATTCTATCAATATAGCAAGAGATAACTATCGAAGGCTCGACGTCGCAGAGCCGAGCCTCGAACCCGATGGCGGGTGATTTCATAGCCATATGACCCTCTTACGTCGGCGCCGTCGCCGCGCCGTCGACAGGGTGGCGGCGTCCGCCGCTCGGTTCTGGTCGTGGTGGGAAGGTGCCCGGGCGTCCGTGGCCACGGCGTTCGACGCCGGGGCGACAGGGCGGGTCCGCGAGCTGGTGGAGCCCCGGATCCGGAGGTACCACCGGGACCTGACCTGGCACGTCGGCCACGGCACGCAGGCGAGGCTCATGCTGGTCGTGTCGGGTGCGCGCCATCCCGCCCTCCGCGGTGCCGCCGAGCGGTGGCGGATGGCCGGGCCTGCCGACGACACCGAGTGGGAGTACCACGCGGCCTTTCCCCCGGAACCGTCCGCGTTCGACGCCCGGGTACGCGTCGGCGACGCCGACCTCGACCCTGCCCAGGCCGTGGCGATGGTCACCGCGGACGACCGCCGCTACCGGATGGACCTGCTGCTCCACCACCCCCGGTTCGACGCGATCTCCGAGCTGGCCCGCGATCGGATCGCGAGGGCGCTGGTCGGGTGGGCGCTCGGCGAGGACGAGATCGACCGCTGGGTCGGCCAGGTCGCCGTGACCCAGACGCCACCGATCGATCCGGTGCCGGTCCGGACGCTGGCCAGCGTCACCGGCCAGCTCGCCGAACGCTGGGGAGGCGTCCGGTGGGCCACCCTGGAGGGCTCGTTCGACGACCTCCGGCTCATCGCCGAGGTCCGACACCCGTTGCACCGGGTCGACTATCCGCTGTTCGACGAGCACATCGCCGTCCGGCTGCCCTACTCGGACTCCGAGCCGGACGGCCTGCCCGACCAGCGCGCCCTCGCCGATCTGAAGGAGTTCGAGGAGGTGCTGCTCGGCCGGCTGCGGTCGGACGCCCTGCTGGTCGCGCATCAGACCGCGAGCGGGGAGCGCCTGCTCCACTTCTACGCCGACTCCGCGAGCCGTCGTGCCTACGCCATCCGCCGCCTGCTGCAGAAGTACCTGTGGCCGCTGGCGTCCGTCCATGCGGAGTACGACCCGGGCTGGCAGCGGATCGACCACCTCCGAGCCTGACGGCCGCCGAACCGGCGGGCAGCAGGCGCGCCCGGTCGGTGATCGATGCCGGATCAGCCCGCCAGCAGGCTCGCGGCGTGGATGAGGACGCCGACCAGGCCACCCACGACCGTCCCGTTGATCCGGATGAACTGCAGGTCCTTGCCCACGTGCAGTTCGATCCGCCGGGAGGCGTCGGCGGCGTCCCAGCGCTCGACGGTCTCGGAGATCACCGTCGCCACCTCGTGGCTGTAGCTGGAGACGAGGTGCCCGGCAGCGTCGGCGAGGTACCCGTCGATGGTCTTCTGCAGGGCCGGGTCCGCGGCGAGCCGGCGGCCGAGCGCGATCAGCCCGTCCAGCACCCGCAGCCGCAGCTCGCTGGCGGGATCGTCGATGGCCTCCTCGAGCACCTTGCGCACGGTCACCCAGAGGGTCTGCACCGCCTGCCGGACGTCCGGGTGGTTGAGCACGCCGTCCCGGAACGCGTCGGCGCGCTGCATCGTCTGCCGGTCGAACTGCAGGTCCTTGGCGAGCTGCAGGAGCATGCCGTCGAGCGCATGCCGCATCCGGTGGTCCTGGTCCGCCCGGACGTCCGCGATCAGGTCGAGCACCTCGATGTACGCACGCCGGGCGATGCGCTGGTCGACCCAGTTCGGCGTCCACACCGGGGCCCGTTCGATCACCAGCCGCATCACCACGGCCTCGTTCTCCTGGAGCCACTCGTGGACGGCGGCGACGGCCACGTCGACGATCCTGCGGTGGGCCCCGTCGTCCACGACACGGTGCAGCAGCCGGCCGGCCGGCGGGCCCCAGGGCCGGGCCAGGGCCCGCCGCAGCACGACGGTCTCCAGGACGGCGGCGACCTGCTCGTCCCGCAGCACGGTCATCGCGCCGCGGGCGAGGCTGGCCAGCTCCCCGGTGACCCGGACGGCGTGGGCCGGGTCGTCGAGCCAGACCCCGATCCGTCGCGCGATCTCGGCGTTCTGCACCCGGGCTCGCACCACCTCCTCGGCGAGGAAGTTGGTGGCGACGAACTCCTGCAGGTTGCGACCGAGAGCGTCCTTGCGGGTCGGGATGATGGCGGTGTGCGGGATCGGCAGCCCGAGCGGGCGGCGGAAGAGCGCCGTGACGGCGAACCAGTCGGCGACCGCGCCGACCATCGAGGCCTCCGCCCCGGCGTTGACGAAGCCGAGGAACCCGGTCGTGTGCAGCGTCAGCCCGTAGACGGCGGCGGCGAACAGGAGCAGGCCCAGGGCGACGGCTTTCATCCGGCGCAGCTCGCGACGCCGCCGGGCGTCGCCGTCCGCACCGGCTGCGGTCAGGTGCGCCGGCAGGACCGGGCCGGCCACCCCCGTGGTCACCGGATTCGCAGCGCGCATGCCCTCATCCCGTCCACCTCGCCACTGTCGCACCGACACTGTCGCATGCAGGTGCGACGGCCGCCCGGCACGGGTGGATCCGCCGGCGGTGCCGCCGGCGGGACTCAGGCCACGGGTTCGGGCTGCAGGTGGGGCCAGGCGTCCAGCCACCGGGCGACGGCCAGCCGGGCGAGGACGCCGATCGAACCTGCCAGGCAGGCCACGCCGTAGGCGGTCGCCGCCGGCTGCCGGTGCAGGTGGCCGTACCCGAGGTACAGCAGGCCCTCCCCGGCGTGCACGAGCCAGGTGCCGACCGCGATGCCGGAGACGTCACGGCTGCGCCAGGCGCTGGCCAGAGCGGGTGCGACCGTCCAGACGATCGAGGTTCCGATCACCAGGGGGACCATCGGCAACAGGCCGACGGCCTGGGCGACGACGGCTGCGACGAGGGTCGCCGTCCAGATCGCCGGGAGCCGCCACCGCCCCGGGGCGGCACGGTGACGGACGGCCAGACCGGCGGTCGCCACCGCTCCCGGAAGCCCGACGAGCGACGCGGCAAGGAGCCAGCGGTCCGCCGCCCAGACGGCGTACCCCGTCCAGGCGACGAAACTGATCGCCGTGTTGACGGCGCCCGCGGTGCTGACGCCGGCCGCGCTTCCGCGGCGCAGGCGTACCAGTTGCGGGAGGCTGTAGCCCGCGGCAACGAGGAGGGTGGCCGTTCCGAACGCGTTCGCCAGCGTCGGCGCGACCCCGGGGTGGATGGTCGTCCCGAGCATGATCTGGCCAGCATTTCAGCAGGTCAGAAGCGTTACCAGGACCCTGAGCCCGTTTCGGCCGTTCGTCCGGCAGCCGACTCGGCCGGGTGTCACCGGGCCCCTCCCCAGCCCGGCGGACCCGCACCGGCCGACCTCAGGAGAGCAGCCCCCGGATGTCGTCGGCGGTGAGCGCGGCCGCGGCGAAGTCCTCCCCGCCGAGCACGCTGGCGGTGAGCTCGGCCTTGCGGGCCTTCAGCGCCATGACCTTCTCCTCGATGGTGTCCTTCGCGACCATCCGGTACACCATCACGTTCCGAACCTGACCGATCCGGTGGGCCCGGTCGATCGCCTGGGCCTCGGTCGCCGGATTCCACCAGGGATCGAGCAGGACGACGTAGTCCGCCTCGGTCAGGGTGAGGCCGGTGCCGCCGGCCTTCAGGCTGATCAGGAACACCGGTGCCGTGCCGGTGCGGAAGTCGGAGATGACCTGCGGGCGGTTCGTGGTGGACCCGTCGAGGTAGCAGGTCTCGATGCCGGCCGCGTCGAGCCGGGCACGCGCCTTGCCCAGGAAGCGGGTGAACTGGCTGAACACCAGCACCCGGTGTCCCTCGGCGACGATGCCCTCCAGCTGCTCGACCAGCGCGTCGAGCTTCGTGGAGGGCACGGCGTCGTGGGCGGGGTCGACGAGCGAGACGTCGAGGCTGGCCTGCCGGAGCAGGGTGAGCGACCGGAAGATCTCGAACCGGTGGCGGTTGACGTCACCGAGCAGGCCGAGCACCTTCTGGCGTTCCCGCTGCAGGTACCGGGAGTAGATCGTGCGGTGGCGGGCGTTCAGTGCGAGCTCCATCACCTGTTCCTGCCGGTCGGGCAGGTCACGGGCCACCTGGTCCTTGGTGCGCCGCAGCAGCAGGGGGCGGATCCGACGGCGGAGCTGGGCGAGCCGCTCGCCGTCCTGGGAGCGCTCGATCGGAGTGCGGTAGTACTCGGTGAACCGGTCCGCCCGAGCGAACAGGCCCGGGGCGGTGATGGAGAGGAGGGACCACAGCTCCATCAGGTGGTTCTCCATCGGCGTCCCGGTGATCGCGAACTTGACGTCGGCCGGGAGGTCCCGGGCGCACCGGTAGCCCGCGGAGTGGTGGTTCTTGATGTTCTGGGCCTCGTCGAGCACCATGCCCGCCCAGGTGCGGGTGCGGTACTCCTCGAACTCGAGCCGGAAGAGCGTGTACGAGGTGACGACCAGATCGGCGCCCGCGACAGCGGCGGCGAGGTCGTGGCCTCGGCGGGCGGCCATCTGGGTGATCGTCGCCACCCGCAGATCCGGAGCGAAACGGGCAGCCTCGGTGGCCCAGTTCGCCACGACGCTGGTCGGCGCCACCACGAGGAACGGCGCGTCGGTCCGGCCCCGATCGCGCACGTGCACCATCAGCGCCAGCGCCTGCAGCGTCTTTCCCAGCCCCATGTCGTCCGCCAGGATCCCGCCGAGTCGCAGGTCGTAGAGGGTGGCGAGCCACGCGAAGCCGGCCACCTGGTACGGCCGGAGCGTCGCCGTCAGGCCCAGCGGCACCTTGTGGCGCGGCAGGTCGACGGCGGTGGTGACCGCCTCGACGCACGCGCGCCAGGCCTCGACCCGCGGGCCCCCGACGATCTCTCCCAGGCGCTCGACGTCGTCCCACAGCCCGGCGTGGTACCGGCTGAGCCGCACGGTGGCGGGCGGCGCGTCGAGCAGCTCCCGCGACTCGGTGATCATCCGCGCCAGCTCGGCGAACTCGGGCCGTTCGAGGCTGAACCAGACGCCGTTGTCCAGGAGCAGGTGCTTCTCCTCCCGCGCCAGCGCCACGAAGAGTCGCTGGAAGGGAACGTCGTGACCCTCCACCGTGACGGTCACGGACAGGTCGAACCAGTCCTGGGTGCCCGGCCCCGCCGCCTGATCGTCGGCGGCCGCGAACCGGATCACGGGAGCCTCGTCGGCCTGCCGGTAGGCGGCGGCCGCAACCGCTGTGTCGACCTCCACCTCGACGTCCGACCGCCCGCGCAGGGCCGGGACCGCGTCGGACAGGAAGCGGGCCGTGTCGATGCCGTCGAGCTCGGCCTCGGCGACCCGGCGCGCCGGGTCGGGCGAGACCTGCGGCAGCCCGGGCACCCTCGCGGCGAGCAGGGCCGAGACCTCTTCGAGAGTGTGCGCCTCCGCGGCCGGATCGCGGCCGGACGGCACCACGCCGGACGGGAGTGCCAGCGGTTCGGCGCGCCGGACCGTGCCGACCGTGTAGTGCCAGGCCCAGACGATCCTCAGGCGGTGACCGCCCGGCCGTGCCAGCGTCAGGTGCAGGACCGGTGGCCGGGGGGCCGGAAGCTCGACGGAACCGTCGCCGCACACCACCTCGACGTGCTGGAGCAGCTGCCCGACGTACTCGTCGAGGAACCGGGCCTCGTCGGAGGCGGGGATGCGCAGCGGACCGCTCGCCCCCAGGCGCGCCAGCATCGGGTGCGGCGGTACCGCCAGCCGGGCCAGGTCGAGCCCACTCCCCGAGCCACCGGCCGCCCACAGCACGCCGTGCGGTGGGTCTCCGAGCACCTGGTGCGAGGGCGGCACGCGCAGCGTCGGGAGGTCGAGCACCGGGCGGACGACGAGGTCGCCCCCGTCGTGCCCGACGTCCACCCGAGGGGTCGCGGCCTCGGCGTGCACCCGGACCGGCTCGGCGGCACGGCCCGCCATCACCAGGGGGAGGCCGGCCTCCTGCGCCTCGAGCAGGAGGTCCCACACCCGGCGGCTGGCGATGGTGCCGAGGGTGACCACCCTCTCGTAGTACTGGTGCGCGCTCCCGGCCAGGGCGGCCAGCTCGCGCAGCAGGTCGACCTGGCGCGCCGGGACGTGCCGCAGGTGGTACTCGGGATACTGCAGGGAGGCCCAGGAAACCCCGGACCGGACCCACGCCCCGCTCCGGCCGGGCACGACCGGGCGGACGCCGACCACGCCGAACGGCTCGCCGGTGAGCTCGAACTGCAGGGCGATCACGGGGGTGCTCGGCTCGGCCACCGCACGCTGCGACCCTGAGTGCCGCCGGGGACCGGCCTGCGGCGACGTGAGCGCTGCTGTCAAGGCTTGCTCCCACGACGACCGCGGCCGCTCCACGACGACGGGGCGTGAAGCCGGACGGCGGTCGGCGGCGTTCTTGTCGGCGGCGTTCTGGTCGGCGGCGTTCTGGTCGGCGGCGTCGCCGGCCGCAGGGGGGCCGCCCGCCGGGGTGCCGCCCGCCGGGGTGCCGGCGAGGAGCAGCGCGACGGCGTGGGCGCAGGGCACGGCGCGCCCGCACTCGCACCACCCGTCGATCCCGACGAGGCGGCCGTCGGCCCCCTGCCGGACGTTGACGGCGACCTGGAACGAGCCGTCGT
>DATDMG010000457.1:0-2901 GCA_036518955.1 Kineosporiaceae bacterium
AGGCCACCCCGTAGACGTGACCGACGTGGCCGGGCAGGGTCCGGGACGCCGGCCCGGCCGCCCGCCGGGGCGGCGCCGTCGACCACCAGCCGGCGAGCCACCCACCCACCGCCGCGGCGCCGGCGCCGGTCGCCAGGACACCGGCGGCCAGCACCGCGCGGCGGTGCGGGCGCGGCCCCGGCAGGTCGTCGGCCGGCGCGACCGGGGTGACCGGGGTGACCGGGGTGACCGGGGTGACGGGCGTGACCGGGGTCGTCAGGGCGACCGGCCCGTCGCCGGGCGTCGCCGGAGCGACGCGCCGGGCCGGGGTCGCCGGCGTGACCTCCGCGAGCACGTCGGTCAGCACGTCGGACGGCGCCGGCCGGGCGGCCGGGTCCTTGGCCAGGCACGCGGCGGCGAGCCGGCGGAGCCGGTCGTCCGGCAGCCGGGAGAGGTCCGGGTCGGCCCGCTCGATCCGGTCGATCAGGGTCGCCGGCCGGCCGGTGCCGAACGGCGGCCGCCCGGTCGCCGCGAACGTCAGCAGCCCGCCGAGCGCGAAGACGTCCGTCGCCGGGGTCACCGGCTCGGACCGGATCTGCTCCGGGGAGAGGTACTCGAACGTGGCCGGCGGCTCGCCGGTGCTGGTGCGGGTACCCTCCGGCGACCGGGCGATGCCGAGGTCGACCAGGCAGGGACCGTCGTCCGCGAGCACGACCGCCGCCGGCGTCAGGCTGCCGTGCACGAGGCCGGCGGCGTGCAGCGAACCCAGCGCCTCGGCCACCCCGGCCACCAGCCGCGCCACCTCGGCCGCGGGCAGCGGGCCCTCGCCGGCCACCCGCCGGGCCAACGACGGGCCGTCCACCAGCCGGGTCGCCAGCCAGGGCAGGGGTGCCTCGGCGTCGGCGTCCACCACCTCCGCGGTCCCGGCGCCGCCGACCCGGCGGGCTGCCGCCACCTCGCGCGCGAACCGGTCCCGGAACGCCGGGTCGGCGGCCAGGTGGTCGTGCACCACGGTGACCGCCACCTGGCGCCCGGACGGCGACCGGCCCGCGAACACCGCGCCGGTCCCGGTCGAGCCCAGCCGCCCCAGCAGGGCGAACCGGCCCACCTGGCGCGGGTCCCGTTCCCGCAGCGGATCCATCACGAGCCTCCCCCGCTCGACAGCTCCCACACCCGCACGGTGCCGTCCGTCCCCGCGGTCGCCAGCGCCGCGCCGTCCCGGCTGAAGGTGACCCCGGAGACCTCGCCGGAGTGGCCGGTCAGGGTGTCCCGGGCCGTCCCGGTGGCGGTGTCCCACAACCGGACGGTCCCGTCCCCCCCGCCGCTGGCGATCAGGCTGCCGTCCGGGGAGACGGCCAGCGAGGTCACCCGCCCGGCATGCCCGCGCAGATCGCGCACCGGGGCTCCGGTGGCCGCGTTCCAGACCCGGACGACGCCGTCGTCCCCCGCGCTGACCAGGTTCCGGCCGTCGGGGGTGTAGCGGACGGCGAGCACCCAGCCGGTGTGCCCCTCGAGCACCTGCAGTGCCCGGCCGTCGGCGACCGCCCAGATCCGGACCGTCCCGCTCGCCGTCGCGGTGGCCACCCGGCCGGCGTCCGGGGCCAGCGCCAGGGCGGCCATCGTGCCGTCGGGCCCGGTCACGGTATGCAGGAGCCGGCCGCCGACGGCGTCCCAGATCATCAGCAGGGCGCCGACGCCGCAGCTCAGCAGCGTCCGGCCGTCCGGGGTGAAGGCGCACCCGTAGACGGCCTTGCCCGCCGTGTCCGGAGTGGCGAGGGTTCGCCGCAGGCTCCCGCCGGCCGGGTCCCACAGCCGGACCGTGCCGACGTCCGCGGTCGCCACGGTGGCGCCGTCCGGGGCGAAGGCGACCTGGTTGACGGCCCCGTCGTGGCCGGCCAGCGCGCGGCGCAGGGTCCCGCTGCCGCGGTCCCACAGCTTGGCGGTGCGGTCGGCGCCTGCGGTGGCCAGGGTGCGCCCGTCCGGGGAGAACGCCACGGCGTACGCCGCCCCGGCCACCGGTGCCCGGCTGCGCAGCGTCGCCCCGGTGGCCGCGGCCCGGATCCTGACCGTGCCGTCGGCGCCGGCGGTGGCGAGCAGGGCGCCGTCCCGGCTGAACGCCAGGGCGGTGACCGGGGAGCCCTGGTCGGTGAGCGTGCGGGCCGCGGCGCCGGTGGCGGCGTCCCACACCCGGACCGAGCCGTCGGCGCCGGACGACGCCAGCGCCGCACCGCCGGGCGCGTAGCGGACGGCGGTCACCGCGCCGTGGTGACCGGTCAGGGTCCGCAGCAGGGTGCCGTTGCCGGGGTTCCAGATCCGGACGGTGCCGTCGCGGCCCGCGGTCGCCACGGCGTGGCCGTCCGGGGCGTGGCAGACGTCGGTGACGCCACCGGCGTGACCGCGCAGGGTGGTCAGGACGGCGCCGGTGGCGGCGCGGTGGACGGTGACGGTCCGGTCCTCCCCGGCGGAGGCGATGGCGAGCCCGTCCGGGGACCAGGAGACCGCGGTCGGGGCGCCGTCGTTCACCTGGACCGTCCACGGGCTGGAGCCGGCGGCGACGTCCCAGGTCCGGAGGGTGAGGTCGAGGCCGGCGGAGGCGAGCACGCGGCCGTCCGGGGACCAGGCGACCGCGGTGACCCAGCCGGTGTGGCCGGTGAGGGGCTGCCGGACGGCGCCGGTCGCGGCGTCCCAGACCCGGACCACGCCGTCCTGGGCGCCGGTGGCCAGCGAGCCTGCCACCGGCGCCCAGGCCAGGCCCTCGACGCGCAGCGGGTGGGCGAGCCTGCGCAGGGGGTGGATGCTCCCGGCGTCCCAGATCGTGACGGTCCGGCCGGAGTCCACGGTCGCGAACGCCCCGCCGTCCGCGGCGAACCCGAGCGCCGTGACCTCGGCCGCGTGCGCCTGCCAGGCCCGCACCTGACGGGG
>DATDMG010000458.1:0-9790 GCA_036518955.1 Kineosporiaceae bacterium
AAGAGGACCCGCACCTCGCGGGCATCGTCGACATGATCCGGGCGACCTGGCCGCTACGGAGCCCGGCCGTGTCGGCCGGGAAGAGGCCCATTGCCCTGCACGAGGCCCTTGTCACCAAGGCCGCCGCTACGGAGCCCGGCCGTGTCGGCCGGGAAGAGGGAGCGGCACCCGGACGCCTCGGTGATCGGGATCGACCTGCCGCTACGGAGCCCGGCCGTGTCGGCCGGGAAGAGGGCTCGCGAAGACTGTACCGCCTGACCTGCTGCGACGCGCCGTCCTGCGAGCGCTCCCTCCGAGCCGGGGCCGCCAACCGCCAGCATTGGTGCCGATAGCCGGAGAAACGGCCGTTGAACTGCGTGCGAGCGCTCGAGCGTGGCTGGTGGGGCACTGGACCGCTCGCATCACAGGATCCGGGGTCCGTGGTCGGGCAGGGGACGGCGCTGGCCGACGAACGTGAAGCGGGCGCTGTCGGTGTCGCCGAGGTCGACGATGACGACGGAGTCCTCCGACAGTTCCATCTGCCGCTCGACCTTCGCTCGTGCGTGGACCAGTTCGCTCCGGCTGAGGTCGCAGATGAAGACGGAGTACTGCAGCCGTTCCCCATACTCTTCCATGGTCTTGCAGACCTGGCGTAGACGTTTGGGCTCGCAGATGTCGTACGCGATCAGGAATCGTCGGCGTGCCACGGCTACCTCGTGGTGAATGGGGTGTATTCGGGGAGTTCGCCGGTGAGGTGGGCGCCCAGGAGGCGAGCCTGGACGTCGAGGGCGCGCCGGTAGTTGACCCGGTAGCCGAACACGGGGTGCTTGATCTCATGGGCCATGCGCCGTTCGTAGGCGCTGATGAGCGCGCGCCGTCCGTCCCGGGTGAGCTGGCATCCGCCGGCGCGTCGGACGAAGTGGCTCGGCCTGATCTCGGCGTTGTTGACGACCTGGACGACGGTGCTGTCCGCGATCAGTGGCCGGAACTCCTCGGCGAGGTCGAGGGCCAGGGCGGGCCTGCCGTACCGGGGGCGGTGGAAGACTCCGAGGTACGGATCGAATCCCACGGTCGTGAGGGTGACCGTCAGGTCCTTGACGAGGAGGGCGTAGGCGAAGGAGAGCAGGGCGTTGACCGGGTCGGGTGGCGGACGCCGCGCACGTCCGTTGTCGTCGAACGCGCCGACGTCCAGATCGGTATTCGCGGTGAACATTCCGGTGAAGCGGGAGAAGTACAGCCGTGCGGCGGTCCCTTCCAATCCGAGCAGGGAGGGGTAACCGGGCGGCCGGGCTGCCGCCTCGGCGAGATCGCGCAGTTGGTCCACGACGGCGCCCGGATCGGTCTTGCTGTTGCGTCGTAGCAGGGTGCGGCTGTTGCGGATCTTCCCTTCGATCATGCGTCCTGCCGCGGCCAGAAGTAGATCCGGTGGTGCGTTGTACTGCGCGCGGCGCAGGTCGACGTGCTTGCTGGGCAGCCCTTCGGCCATCCCGGTGAACCATCCGCCGTAGGAGAACCAGCACACCGGTACCTCGCGGGCGAACAGTTCGCGGATGACCTGGGGCGTGACGGTCACGTTGCCGTAGAGGCAGACCTGGCTGACGTCGATGAGGCGGTAGTTGCCCAGGTGCTCACGTTCCTTGAACACCTCCAGCCGGCCGCGGCGAACCGCCACCACGGCGCCCTGTTCCATCACGTACACCGGCCGGTTGTCCGGGTCGGCGGCCATCACGCCGCGCGGCCGCCGTGGTGTGCGGTCCCGGATCCGTAGGGCGTTGATCTCGTCCGGGAGACACAGCCCGACCAGCGAACATCCCGGACACTTGGGGCTGTCCTCCAGCGGTGGCGGTGCCTCGTCGCGGGCGGCCGTGCGCCACAGCTCCCCGAGCACGCGGCGGATCTCGGCGAGGCGGTCTGCGTCCATCGGGACGACGACCCGGCGCCTCGTCTCGGCGTACCAGATCTCTGCCTGCTCGACCCGGTACCCGGCCTCCTGCAGCAGCAGGGCCTGCAGTCCTGACTGGATCTCGTCGGACGGCCATGCCTTGCCGTGGCGGTCCGGTGAACCTTTCTTGAAGTCGACAGGCGTCACGAGACCGTCGCTGCCGACCTCGACAATGTCGATCTTCGCGCTCACCCCGAGCTCGGTCGAGGTGACCCAGAACGACCGGGAGGTCCTCCCGGCGAACCGCTCCAGGTCGTCGTCGGGGTCGGGCAGGTCGCCTCCGGGTTCGTCGACGACGCGGTGGACGTACAGGCCTTCCTCCACGTCGTCGCTGGTGGCGAACCTGCCCTGCACCCATTCGAGGTAGAACAGCCGGGGGCAGTATACGAATTCGTTCACCATCCGGGCGGGCACGGTCTCCGGGAGCCCGGCGACGTCCGGGCGGGCTGCGGTCATCGCGACGGAGCCGCCGCCCGCGCCGTCCGGCGCGGCGCTCGTGGCGGGGTGGTGACCGGCGTCAGCACCCCGGCGAACGTCCGGCCGGGGATGCGCCGCCGCTCCGCGTGGCACACCCGGAAGATGCTCAGCGGGCCTGCCTCCGCCGGGGGCGCCCCGGGGGCGGCTCCCTGCAGCACGGGGTGGGTGAGGACGGCGCGGACGCCGTCCACGTCGAGCGGGGCGGACCACAGCGGGTACACCATCCGCCGCGCGCCGCGGCCCAGGTCCTGCCAGCAGGTGGTGCGCGGCTGGCCGCCGAGGCCGGTGGTGAGCATCAGCGGGTAGGCCATCAGCGCCAGCCAGGTGGCGCCCGGGACGCCGCGCTCGGCCGGCTTGCCGTCGGCGGCGTCGACCGCGTCGAAGAGCACCCGGTGGTCGAGGTACTCCCCGCTGACCCCGGCGTACCGCCGCCACGACACCAGCGCCTCCCGGAGCAGGGTCGGGTTCGCGCGCACCCTGGCCAGCGGCTTCTCGAGCATCGTCCGCATCGACTGCTTGCCGGACGGCGCGGCGAACTGGCTGATGTCCGCGCGCTGCTTGTCGTCGAGGCTGAGATCGGTGACCAGCGAGGACAGCCACCGCTCGCCGGCCGGCCCGGCTGCCCGGGACACGCCCGCCGCGTAACGGGCGAGGTCCGGCCGGGGCAGGCGCAACTTGTCGGGTGCCTCGCCAGGGGGCGGGACGTCGGCCGGCATGCCGGGCAGCACCCCGGCGTCCGGGATGCCCGTGACGACGGCGGACAGGTCGGCCACCAGTCCGTCGACGTCGGCGTGGGCGTCGTGCAGGACGGCGATGCCGTCCTGCCGTGACCAGGCCAACCGGGGCTGGTACTCGCCGTGCTCGGTCACCAGGCGCAGCACCCCGAGGGCGGCCAGGAATCCCAGCGGCGTGCCGCCGTCCAGGGCCGGCAGTGGCAGGGCGGTCATGATCCCTCCTCGGACACCGTCATGTCGGCGCACCGGACGATCGTTTCCAGCAGCGCGAGCCCCCAGCGGCCGTAGCGCTCGTTGAGCCGGGCGAACCGGGCCGGATGGTCCAGGTCGACCGTGTGCTCGGAGGGGGCGGTGACCTTCTCGCCGTCCACCACGGCCTCGACCGGCCGGGGATCGGTGTCGGTGACGAGCCGGGCGAGCGGACGGGCGTACCCGTGGTGGCTGGCGACCAGGTGCAGCAGCAGGTCTACGTCTCCCGGGTACGGGGTGGGCAGGCTCCGCAGGTGCTCGGCCACCAGGGCCACCGACCAGGCCTCGTGGCGTGCACCCCGGGGCAGCGCGCTGCGATCGGCGGCGCGCCGCCAGGACAGCCGGTCGGCCGGGTCCAGGCCCGACTTGGCCAGCGGCTCCGGCGCGAGGGCGGCCTCACAGGCGTCGCCGCCGTGGAGCATGATCTGGAACCGTTCCTCGACCTTGCCGAGGTCGTGCCAGCCGGCGGCGTCGGCCAGGACGGCCCGGACGTCGTCCGGCACGCCGAGCGCCGCCGCGATCCGCTCGGCACGCTCCCGCACCGCGGCGTGGTGGACGGCGAGGGTGACCCGCCCGGTGCCCACCGAGCTGGCGGCGACCTCCTCGTCGTCCCGGTCCGGAGCGACCTGGGGGTCCGGGCTGCCGCCGTGGTCAGCTGGGACGGGTCCGGTCAGCAGGGATCCCCAGACGCGGATCTGGTCGTCCCCCGGGGTGAAGGCCGTGCGCGCGCCGGTGGGGTCGAGGAGCCGGAGCCGGCCGCTGGCCGCCCACCGGTGCAGGGCCTGCCACAGGTGCGGGCTCCAGCCGGGGGCCGGGTCGTGGGGGAGTAGGGTCGCGAGGCCCCGCCCGAGGTGGTGCAGCCGTTCGGACTCCGGCCGGTCCTCGTCGTCGTCCGCCAGGCCGTCGATCAGTTCCACCAGCGTGGCTCGGGCCGGCGCGGCCAGCCCGAGCCGGTCGCCCAGGCCCCGGTCCAACCGCAGCACGCCCTGGGCGCGCCCACGGCGAGGCAGGAACGTCGCCCTCTCCGCGGCGTCCTGCACCCGCGAGCGCTCGGACGGCGCCCAGCCGTAGGCGTCCAGCCCGCCGCGTTCGGTGGGGACGACGAGGACGTCGCCGGGGCGCACCTGGGTGGCCGTGACCCAGCACCACGACGTCGGGGTCTGCGGCTCCGGCTCGGACCGCCGCCGGCGCGCTTGCCCACCGGGACGCCGGGCCAGCGCCTGGAACGGCTCCCGCACCTGCCGGGTCCGCCCGTCGGCGGCCGGTCCGGCCTCCAGGTCGCTCACGGCGTCCGGTGCCTGGCCGCTCAACCACTGCCGGACCGCCAGGAACGGCACCTCGACCATCTCCGCCGTCCGCGGCGGCAACTGGGTGAGCACGGCGTCGATCTCGCCGGCGGCGAGCTGGGCGCCGTCCTCGTCGAAGGGGTCGTCCAGCGGGTCGTCGCTGACCAGGCCGTCCCGCCAGACCACCTGGACCCCGGCCAGGCCCTGGTCGAACCCGTGCAGGAACGGCTCGATCGGCGGGTCGTTCAGCGGGACCGGTGCCGTCTGCACCCACGCGTCGAGCGTGGGCCGCAGCAGCACCGGGACGCCGGCCGGCGCCCGGGTGACCTGCTCCCCGGCCAGGTCGGTGCCGGACAGGGCCCGGCACGCCAGGGGCGCGACGTCGATCGTGACGGTGCCGTCGCCGGTGAGCCGGCGCAGGGCCTGCCACGTCGCGTCGCGGGCGGCGCCGTAGACCGGCCCGTTGTCCTGCCCGTCGTGGACGACGACCGCCTCCGCCGCGGCACTGCCCGGGAACCGTTCGGCGTGCCGGCCCAGCCGGTTCAGCCGGCCCAGCCGCTGGACCAGGGCGTCCCAGGACGCCGACTCGGTCACCAGCACGTCGACGTCCAGGTTCACCCCGACCTCCACCGTCTGGGTGGCCACCAGGACGGCGGCCCGGGGCGACGGCTCCCGGCGGGTGCCGAAGCGTGCCAGGATCCGGTCCTGCAGCTCGGGGCGGTCGATCGGCCGCGACCGGCCGATGAGCAGCTCGCAGTCCGCCTCGATCGCGGCCGCGCGGCCGGCCAGGAGCTTGACCAGCAGCGCGTGCACGGCCCTGGCCCGGTCCACGGTGTTGCAGACGACGGCGGCCACCGGGGCCTGCCCGCCCGGAGTTTGGCCGGTGGCCAGGCTGGTGAGCCGGTCGACGGCGGTCTCGGCCAGCACGCGGGGGCAGTCCTTGGCCGACGTCTGCAGCGTCGCCAGCCGCTTGCCGGCGGTGAGCCGCTGCCAGGCCCGTGGGTCGGTGCGGTGCGCCTCGACGTCCAGGGTGAAGACGTGCTCGGCCGGGGCAGCTGTGGCCGACAGGCGCACCACGCTCAGCCCCGGCAGCGGCAGGCCCAGCCGGTCCCGTTCCTGGGCGGCGGTGAGGGTGCTGAGCAGGGCCGTGGACAGGTGCGCCTCGTCGACGAGCAGGAGGGCGTCCGTGCCCGTCAGGGCCGCGTCGATGGGCCGGCGCCGGTCGCTCACCCCGTAGCCCCGGAACAGCAGCCGGCTGCCGACCTGGTCGACCGTGCCGAGCACGATGCCGGGACGGTCGGGCCGGTCCAGCCAGGCATCCGCCCACGTCGTGCCGCCCCGCATCCGGGTCACCGGCAGCAGCGGTCCGGATCCGGCGTCCGGGGCGTAGGCCCGCAGCCCGGCGGCCACCCGGCCGAGGACGCCGGGATCACCGGTGCGCTCCGCCTCCGCCAACCGCGACTGCAGGAGCAGGGCGTGCGCGTGCGCCTCGTCGACCACGATGCGCCGGTCGACGACGAGGAAGCAGCGCCGTCGACCGATCCGCTCGGCGCCCGGTCGGCCCACGGTGACGGCGGCGACGAACACGGCGACGTCCAGCATCGAGGTCTTGCCCAGCCCGGTGGGGACGTCGACCAGATCCGGCCACCGGCCCTCGGCCAGCACCTGCGCGGTCAGTGCCTGCTGCCAGGCGAACGGCTGGTAGCCGTGCACGGCCGTGAAGAACGCGGCGAAGTCGGACGCCGCCAATGCCGGGGTCATCGAGGACTCAGGCATCGTCGCCACGCCCGGGGACCGGGGCGAACAGGCCCACGCCGAGGTACCGGCCCGCGCCGACGAGGACGGGCCCGTGGACGGTGCGGTCGAACGTCACCGCGACGTGCTGGAAGAGCCGCTCCCGGGACTGCCGGGGCAGATCCGACGGCAGCAGCCGGGCCGCGCCCGGCAGCAGCGGTTCGCGGCTGACCTGCACCTCGACCGGCTCGGGAAGCCCGACCATGCGCAGCCCCGCGCGCACCAGCTCCTCCACCGGCCGGCCCCGCTTGGGGTACCGGTCCAGGATCACCGGCGTCGCCGTCACCCACTGCCGGCTGCCCAGCCGCCACCGCTCCGGTGAGGCACCCCACGGCCGCACCAACCCGGGTGCGTACAGCAGTTCGGCGACGCCCAGCCCGGGGACGGAGAGCTCGATCACGGCGTTGAGGTCCGGCCGGCGCAGCCCGAGGACGGCGCGCAGCACCGCCGTGCGCTCGGCGTCCGGCAGTTCGGGGACGGCGACCGCCAGGCCCAGCAGGTGCCCGTCGGAGTGCTGGCCGCCGACGTCGGGGAGCGCGAGGAACGCCACGTGCGGGCGCCCGTCGGCGCCATGACCGTGCAACACCGCCGGCGCCCGGTCGCCCGCGGCCTTCAGCACCGCCGACCGGAAGGCCTCGGTCAACCGGACCAGCAGGCGGGCCTGGGGCTTCCACCCGGCGAACTGGAACACCAGGACGTCGCAGTACACCGAGGGCGGGACGATCGCGTCCGCGGTCGCTGTCCCCTCGGGGCCGGTCCGCTCGGGGTCGGCCTGGGGCGGACGGCGCCGGTAGCCGCGATAGCGGGCCACCTCCCACCCGGGCCGGCCGGCCTCGAACTGGACGTCCAGATCCTCCAGGAACCCCGGGTACGGCACCCGCACGGACACCTCGGCCTGGAGCAGGTCGCACGGCTCGTAGACCGGCAGCCCGTCGTCGTCCGGCTCCGGCTCCGGCTGCGGCTCGGCGGTCGCGGTGGCGGCCACCAGGGCGATCCCCGTGGACCGGCCCAGGTAGGGGATCCGGCGCGCGACGTCGTCCAGGGCCCGGACGACGTCCGGCTCCACCGGCCCCGGCCAGTGCATGACGACCTTCGGGTGCGCGGGCAGGGCGCGAACGCGGGACTTCAGCCCGTTGGTGCGCCCCGGGTGGGTCTGGCTCCCGCCCCGGTCGGAGCACACGTTCGTGACCACGTAGGCGGCCAGGCGGCTCTCCTGCGGCTGGCCCGCGGCCACGATGACCGGCGCGGGCTGCTCCTCCAACCAGCGCAGCGCCACCCGATCCGCATCCCCCCGGGCGGCGGCCACCAGCGCACAGAACAGCCGCGCCGGGTGGGGCGGCCATTCGGCGTTCTCGCGATCCCCGACGTCCGCGGCGTCATAGCTGCCGGTCAGCAACTCGACCGTGATGACCAGTCCCACCGCTCAGCTCTCCTCCGCCGACGCCTTCGTGAGGCTGAAGTCGATGGCCTGCGCCAGAGACGTCGACGGCGTCAGGCTCACCGTCGTCGTCGACAGGCGCAGGTCGTGCTTCTCCGCGTACTCCACGGCCAGCCCGAACAGGTCGACGGCCAGGTCTGCGGGGACGTCGAGGGGTTCAGTGTCGCCGCCGCGGTTCACCCACTCGACGCGTTCGGACTCCAGCACGAGTTCGCACCCGCTACGCAGCCACAGAGTCGAGCCACCGAACGCCAGCCGATCCGCCACGATGGCGTACGCAGCCAGGACGACGCGCGCCGCAACCGCCGCCTCGTGGCTTGCCGGGCCGAACCCGATCCGGTCCAGACCGGCCAGCGACACCGTGGCCACCCGTTGAGCGGACGAGATGGTCACCCCTCCGTGCTGCGCATTCGGCGCCACGTTGCCGTGCCCGATCTCGCTGAGCTTCTCGCCCCGAACCTTCGTCGACACCGGCGCGAAGTCCCAGCCCTCGCCGGACTTCACCGGCTTCTGCGCGCCCTGCAGGTTCAGCGGATCCATCCGCCCGGCGTTGCGCGCCCCGACCACCGGATCCCAGCCGAGCACCTCGCTGGCGTAGACGCGCGGGAACTTCTGCTGCCGACCCTTCCGGTGACTGTTCCATGCGCCGAACACCAGCGACCCCGGGTCGTGCGCGTACAGCGCGGTGGCATCCGCGAGCGACGCCGCGAGCAGGGACCGCCCCAGTTCCGTCTTGTCGAACGGCTGCCCGTCCAGCAAGCTGTCGCGCAGATACGCATCCGCGTAGCGGTGCGGGAACTCCAACGACGTCAACACCACCGGCGCCTCACCCCGATGCTCCACCTGCAGCAGCGGAACCTGCAGCACCCCCGCCCGGTGCGCCCGCAGCAACGCCTCCTCCGCCCGATTCGCCTGCGACGGCGTGGAGTCCAACAGGACGTCGCGGCGCAGTTCACCGTTCACGACCCGCTCTTCCAGAACGTACGGCGGCTGGCCGGGGGAGGTGGGGTAGGTCGGCGGGAACACCTTGCTCCCCGGACCCCCGGCCGGCTGGTAGGTCGCCTTGACGCGGAACAGAGCACGCGTCCCCTGCAACGCGACGGCGTCGAGGAGCTGTTGATGGAGCTGGTCAACCTTCATGATCTCGATCCTCCCGTGGGCATCACTGATAGCTCTCCTGTTATGCGGGCGCTTGAGGGGGCAAGGCCATCGACGGGGCGGTCAGCCGGGGCTTCGTTGACGTCCGTTGACCGCCGCATTCGGCGGTGCGATGATGTGCTACACACCGCCCGGCCCCTTCGTGGGCCGGGTTTTCCTTTGCCTGATGGGCTGGGCCGGATGATCTGCCAATCCACCTCCGCACCGGTGGTTCGGGCTGTCGTTGCGGCCAGAGGCGGGCGGACACGTCGTGATCCCCGTCATGAATCAGTGCAACGCATCTCCCCAGGCCTGATCCTGGCCTGATCCCCACCGGGAGCGCGTTCGACCCCCCCACCGTGGGTGATCGGCCGTTCCCTACGGGATCACTTGACGGCTGCCAGGTTTCTATCCGCCCTGGTGCGTGGGTGGTTCTGAAGCTGGACGAGTTCTACTACGAGTACCTGGACCTGTCTCCATGCGCCCTCATGCGCGGGTGGTTCTGAGGTGGACGCGGTCATGCGCAAGGAGGCTGCCCGGGCCGCCAAGTTTCCATGCGCCCTCATGCGCGGGTGGTTCTGAGGCGCTGCCCGTGAGGGGGCGCCGTCGTCCACCGAGTTTCCATGCGCCCTCATGCGCGGGTGGTTCTGAGGCCGGAAAACATCCTCCCACGAGAAAGGAGCGGCAGTTTCCATGCGCCCTCATGCGCGGGTGGTTCTGAGGGATCGAGACCGCCTGCACAGGGGTGATGAAT
>DATDMG010000459.1:0-34438 GCA_036518955.1 Kineosporiaceae bacterium
TGACCATCCGCAGGCCCAGCGCCGCGACCGATACCGCCACCGCGGCCGCCGAGGCCTCCGGGATCCCGTGCGTGACCACGTAGACGCCGGTGAAGACGAGGATCGGGACCACCGACTCGAGCAGCCCGCGCACCCCACCGATCGACTCCTCGAAGGAGAACTGCTCGGCGACCGCGGCGGCCAGGCCGCGCCCCGCCGCGTCAGTCATGGTTCCTCGGCACCAGCTCGTACTTCGGATTGAACACGGCGCGGTTCCCCTCCGACTCGGTGACCATCCCGTGCACGCGGATCCGCCGGCCCGGCTCGACCCCGGCGATCTGCCGGCGACCGAGCCAGATCACGTTCAGGCATCCGCTGCCGTCGTAGAGTTCGGCCTCCAGCGCCGGCACGCCGGCACGCGGCCGGAGCGTCACCGATCGCAAGGTGCCGCACACCGTGGCCGGACGGCGTAGGGGCAGCTGCGCGATCGGCGTGCCCCCCAGCTCCGCCGCCCGCTCCTGCTCCAGCTCGGCGTGCACCTCCTGCTGCGGGGCCACCAATCGGGAGAGTGCCTGGCGCAGCCGGGATCGCTGCTCGGAACGCATGCACCCAGCGTACGTCACCGCCGCCCGGTGCCGATCGGGGCATTCTGGCGTCAACGGACCTCGGTGATCTCCGGGCCGCGCTCGAACGGGTTGAGGTCGTACCGGTTCTCGCCCTCCGGCTCCGCCGGCTGGCCCACCGCCTCCGGCAGGCGAAGCGGCAGCAGCTCCCGCGGGGGCATCGCCTCCGGCCCCCGGACGACGACCACCTCGCGCACCACCTCCTCGAGGACCTCCGCCGCCTCCGGCCGGTGGACCGCCTCGCCGTGGAACACCGCGCGCAGGAACCACCGGGGGCCGTCGATACCGACGAACCGAGCCGGGGTGTGCCCGGTCCGGCCATCCGGGCTGCGGGCCGGGATCCGGGCGATCAGCTCCCGGCCGAACGGCCCCGGGACCTCGTCGGCCTGGCCGCCCTGGCGCTGGATACCAGCCACGATCTCCGCCCGGATCTCGCCCCAGATGCCCTCCGTCCGGGGCGCCGCGAACGCCTGCAGCTGCACCGCGGACCGGCCGAGGTGGATCGTCGCGGACGACACCGCGCCCGTGCTCTCGTCCAGCTCGAGCCGCAGTTCCATGCCGTCCCGGCCGCGCAGGCGGATGCCGCCGAGATCGACGTACCCCTCGGCGTCCGGGCGTTCGCTCACGTCCCAGGGCCCGTTGCTGCGATCGGTACCCTCGTCCTCGTCGGCCTCCTCGGCGTCGTCCGCGCCCTCCCAGGCCTGGTCGACACCGTCATCCGCCGTGGACTCCTCGGCCTCGGCGCCGACCGGTCGCTCGTCGTCGGTCGCCCGATCGCGACGTCGGAACAGGCTCACTGTGCCTCACCTCTCCCGGAGGCGCCCGCCCCCGCGAATCCTCCCGTCGACCCGAACCCGTCCGTCCCCCGTTCGGACGACGGCAGCTCGTCGACCTCCACGAACCTCACCTGCTCCACCCTCTGCACCACCAACTGGGCGATCCGGTCGCCCCGGGAGATCGCGGTCGACCGGGTACGGTCGGTGTTGAGCAGCGTCACCCGGATCTCACCCCGGTACCCGGAGTCGACCGTCCCGGGGGCGTTCACGATCGTCAGCCCGTGCCGGGCAGCCAGCCCGGATCTCGGATGCACGAACCCGGCGTAGCCCGGTGGCAGCGCGATCGCGACCCCGGTCGGGACGGTCCGGCGCTCGCCGGGCGCCAGCACGACGTCCACCGCCGAGCACAGGTCCGCGCCCGCGTCGCCGGGCCGGGCACAGCCGGGGGTCGGCAGCTGCGGGTCCAGCCGAACCAGCAGGACGTCGATCGGCACGGCTCGCGACACCTCCACGCTCTCCCCCTCCGGTCCCGGCCCTGGCGGCCCGGGCCACGTCAGGGTATCGGTGCACCGCACCCGCACCACCGAGCGGCCCGGGACGTGGCAGGCTGAGGTCTGTGCCCACCTCGACCCCACCCCCGTCCCGGGTGGAGCGCCTCTGGCCGTCGGCCGGGGTGTGGCTCGCCCTCCTCCTGCTCGCCGGGTTCTGTGCGGCGGTGGCTGCGCCGTTCGGGTCGGCGCCCGCCCTGGTGACGCTCGGGGTCGCAGCCGCCGCGGGTGCCGGCCTGATGCTGTCGGCGACCCCCGTCGTCGGCGTCCGTGGCGGCGAGTTCGTGGCTCGCCGGGCACACGTGCCGGTGCACCTGGTCGGCGAGGTCACCGTGCTGGACGCCGCCGCGATGCGGCAGGCCGCCGGACCCGACCTCGACGCCCGGGCCTACCTGTGCCTGCGCGGCTGGATCCGCACGGGCCTGCGGCTCGATCTGGTCGACCCGCAGGACCCCACGCCCTACTGGCTCGTCTCCAGCCGGCACCCGCAACGCCTGCTCGAGGCCGTGCAGGAGCATCGCGGGGCCGGCTGACCAGGCGCCACCTCGCCGTCACCCGCTCGCCGTCACCCGCCGCGGTGGCGCCGGACCACCCGGCCGCAGGCCCCGGACCACCCGGCCGTGGGCCTGTGCCCGGTGTCAGGCCGCACACTCCCGGCAGATCGGCTGGCCACCGACTTCCTTCGCGAGCTGACTGCGGTGGTGCACCAGGAAGCAGCTGGAGCAGGTGAACTCGTCCGCCTGCCGGGGCAGGACACGGACCGACAGTTCCTCGTTCGACAGGTCCGCCCCGGGCAGCTCGAACCCCTCGGCCGCCTCGATCTCGTCCTCGTCTACCGTGCTGGAGCCCTTGTCGACACGCCGCGCCTTGAGCTCCTCGATCGAGTCCTCGTTGAGCTCGTCGTCCGTCTTGCGAGGTGCGTCGTAATCCGTTGCCATGTGGGTCACTCCGGTGTGTGGTTGCTGTCTATCGCCGTACTTCGTGCCCGATCCGTGCCGAACGGTGACCGCCCCTGGTCGGGCGGGCACAGCAGGGCAAGGTCAAGGGATTTCTCCCGCGCCCGCCGCACGGCCGGGCGCACCTGTAACGCGCCGCCGAGGGCTTTTGTGCCCCACGGCTGACGGATTGTGCACCAATGGCGCCGCAATGGCTAACCGACTGGCGAAGGGGGGTCATCCGGTTCGCCGGCGCGGCCTGTCGACACCATCTCGACACGCCGTGACCTGCCGCCGATCGGGCTCCAGCCCCCGGGGTACCCGTTCGACGAAGGTGATCATACGGGCGTTCCGGCCCGTTCCGGCGATCAGTCGCGCGTGTCGCGCCCCTCAATCTGCTCGTCCCCGCCGGCCTCGAGCCGCTCCAGCTCGCCGACGAGCACGTCGGCCAACGGCCCCCGGGCCACCACGACCATGTGGTCGCCGGGCGGCCGACCGTCGATACCTCGGACCGACACCCCCGCCTCGGTGGCGACGAGCGTGGAGGCCGCGATGTCCCAGGGGTTCAGGCCGCGCTCGAAGAACGCGTCCTGCCGTCCGGATGCCACCATGCAGACATCGATCGCGGAGCAACCGATCCGGCGGATGTCGCGCACCCTCGGCAGCAGGTCCGCCACCACCCGCGCCTGCCGGGCACGCCGCCGGGGCTGGTAGCCGAACCCCGTCCCGATCAGCGCGTGGGCCAGTTCGGGCGGTTCCTGCGCGGCCAGTCGCTCGCCGTCCAACCAGGCGCCCAGGCCCGAGCCCGCGGTCCAGGTCTCGCCGGTCGCAGGGCCGTGGACGCACCCGGCGATCGGCCGCCACGCACCGGGGACCGACGAGTCCCCGACCACCGCCGCGACACTCACCGCGTAGGCGGGGATGCCGTAGAGGTAGTTCACCGTGCCGTCGATCGGGTCGATCAGCCAGGTGACCCCGGAGGTGCCCGGTTGGCGACCCTGCTCCTCCCCGTGCAGGCCGTCGTCCGGCCGGGCCTCGCTGAGCCGGGTGCGCAGCAGCGCCTCGGCCGCGGTGTCCATCTCGGTGACGACGTCGGTCGGGCTGCTCTTGGTGGCCGCGACCCGGACGCGCGCCGGGCGCTGGTCGCGGACCAGAGCGCCGGCCTGCCGGGCGACCCGCTCGGCGAGCTCCATCAGTTCGACGACGCGCACCCCGGCCGGCAGCCCGCCGGCCGGGCCGGGGACGCCCGCCGCCGGGCCGGTGGCTCCACCCGCGCTCACCGGGCACCCGCCGGGCCCGGCGCGGCGTCCGGGCCGGCCGGAGCACCGGCCGGAGCACCGGCCGAGGGCTCGGACCCGGGCTCGCCCGCCGCGGCCGGGCGCCAGCCGCGCAGGTTGCGGCAGCACCCGGCCGGGCAGAGGTCGTGACCAGGACCCAGCGCGCCGACCGCCGGGCGCGCCGGGACCTCGCCCCGGAGCGCGGCCGCGCGCTCCAGCACCAGGTCGACGAGCGCGGCGACGAAGCGCGGGTCGGTGCCGACCGTGGCGGCCCGGACGAACGCCATACCGAGTTCGGCGGCGGTCGCCCGAGCCTCGGTGTCCAGGTCGTACGCGACTTCCATGTGGTCCGAGACGAACCCGACGGGCACGACGACGACGCCGGTGGACCCCGCCGTCCGCAGAGCGCGCAGGTGGTCGTTGACGTCGGGCTCCAGCCAGGGCTGAGCCGGCGGTCCGGACCGGGAGCAGTAGACCAGGTCATGGTCGGTGGCGGCGGGGTGCCCGGGGAGGCGGTCGGCCACCTCGGCCATCACCACGCGGGCGACGTCCTCGTGCAGGCGGGTGTAGGCGCCGCCGGCCGGGCCGGCCGCCGCATCCATCGCGGTGGGCACCGAGTGCGTGACGAACACCACACGGCCGCCCGTCCGGCCGCCCCCGGGCAACCGGGCGAGCCCCGCGACCACGGCGTCGACGACCGGCGCCACGAAGCCGGGATGGTTGGCGTAGTTCCTGATCTTGTCGAGCTGCAGGGTGACGCCGGCCAGCGCCGGGGCGGCGAGCGCCTCCGCCAGGTCCTCCCGGTACTGTCGGCAGCCGGAGTAGCTCGGGTAGGCGCTGGTGACCAGGACGGCGAGCCGGCGGGCCCCGGCCGCGGCCGCCTCCGCCAGGGCGTCAGCCACGAAGGGGTGCCAGTTGCGGTTGCCCCAGTACAGCGGCAGCCCGTCCAGGTCGCGGGTGTCCAGTTCGGCGCGCAGGGCCGCGAGCAGCGCCCGGTTCTGGTCGTTGATCGGGCTACGTCCCCCGAAGTGGTGGTAGTGCCCGGCCACCGCCTCGAGCCGTCCCGCCGGGACGTCACGCCCACGGGTCACGTTCCGCAGAAAGGGGATCACGTCGTCGGGGCGCTCCGGGCCGCCGAAGGAGAGCAGCAGCACTCCGTCGAACGGCCGGGCCGGGGAAGTCGTCACGGTGGTCATCGTGCCAAGCCCCACGCCAGGCCGTCGCGCCGGGCTCGCAGGAAGCGGCGCCACGCCGGTACGGTGCTTCGGATCCTCCGGGGTAAGTGGCACAGTCGAGCCAAGACGCGGCTGGAGGGGTGACGCATGCATGACCTCAAGCTCGTCGGCGTGCACGACGACGGGGAGCACCTGGTGCTGTCGGCCGCCGACGGGCAGAAGTACCTCCTCCTCGTCGACGATCCCCTGCGCGCGGCCGTCCGGCTCGACCGAGCGCGTCTCGGCCAGCTGCAGATCCAGACCGAGGGCAAGCTGAGGCCCCGGGACATCCAGGCCCGGATCCGGGCCGGCCAGACCGCCGAGGAGGTCGCGGTCGCTTCAGGGCTGCCCGTGGAGCACATCCGCCGGTTCGAGGGCCCGGTGATCGCCGAGCGCGAGTTCGTCGTCCGGCAGGCGCAGGCCGTGCGCGTCCGGCGCGGCGCCCGAGGCACGTCGGTGGCCCTCGGCGAGCTGGTCGGTGAGCGGCTCGCGGCGCGCGCCGTCGAGGAGAACGTCCTGGCCTGGGACGCCTGGCGGGCCGAGGACGGCGTCTGGATCGTCGCGCTCACGTTCGTCGCCGGGTCGCGCCAGCGGCAGGCCTGCTGGAGCTACGACGCGCAACTGCGGCACGTCACTCCCCGGGACGACGAGGCCCGGTGGCTCACCGACGACGACATCGAGGAACCGGGTCAGCGTCCGCGCCGGCTGACGCCGGTGAGCGGCCGCCGCGACCAGGACCCGGTCCCGGCGGAGGGCTCCTCGCGTGACCACGTCTACGACGTGGAGGCGGACGGCGGGGTCCGCCCGGCGGACGGCCCGCGCCCCGCCCTCGCCCGCGCCACCGTCGACCTGCTCGACTCGCTGCGGGAACGCCGCGGCCGCCGGCAGCGGACCAGCCCGCCGGGCGACCCGGAGATCGCTGGCGGCTCGCTCACCGGTGACCCCATGGACGCCGCGCTGCACGGGGGTGCCGGATCGCGGCGGCCCGGGCGCGGCGACTTCGACGACCTGCCCGCCGCGCACCCACCGGCCTCCCGGCCCGACCTCGCCGACGACAACGAGATCCTCGCCCTGACCGACCTCGGCGAGGGGCTCCCCCCGGACCTCTACGACGACGGTTTCGCCGATCCCTACCGCGAGGCACCCGTTCTCCGCGACGAGGAGGACGACGAGCAGGCACCGCCACCTGCGGCCCCCCCAGCCGCCGCACTGCCAGCTGCCGCACCGCCGCCTGCCGGACCGCCGTCCACGGGTGTCGTGGGGGACTCCGATGTCACCGGATCCGACCGTGCGGCCGCCCGCCGCGCCCGCCGGGCGAGCGTCCCGAAGTGGGACGACATCGTCTTCGGCTCACGGCGGGAGTAGCCCGGCTCGCCGACGTCCGGTGGGCGGATCAGGACGCCGCTGCCATACCGAGCGTGGCCAGCAGCGGCACCAGCTGTTCCTGCGGTGAGCGGGCCCCGTGCAGCCCGACCAGGCGGAGCAGCTCCGGGCGGGCCGTCCGGGAGTCGACCACGGCGAAGGCGCCCAGGGCGGATCCGACGACGTCACCGATCCGGGGCAGCACCCACGGCTCGACCGGGCCGAACCATCCGGCACGCACCGCGTCGTCACGCCGGAGCAGTTCCATCCGACCCGCCAGCCGCTCCCGCCAGGCGGCGAGCACGTCGGCCGTCGCGCCGGGCCGGGCGTACAGGTGGACGGCGCGCGGCTCCCCTCCGACGTGCCGCACGCCGGCGGCCAGGTCCGGCTCGTGCGCCACGTCGACCCGCTCGTGGGCCGGCACGTCGACCATCCCGTGGTCAGCGGTCACCACGACCAGCACGTCGCGCCCGACCCGCTCCACCAGGTGGGCGATCCAGCGGTCGGTCTGGGTCAGCTCGTCGGCCCACTGCCAGGACTCGCTGCCGGACACGTGCCCGACCTTGTCGACGTCCCCCCAGTACAGGTAGACCAGCTGGCACCCGGGCTGGCGGGTCGCCGCCACCGCGGCGCCCACCCGCCGCTCGAGGCTGTCCGCGGCGACGAACCGACCACCCCGCAGCGCAGCCTCGGTCAGCCCCGATCCGTCGAAGAAGGCCGGCCCGATCCGCACCACGTCGACGCCGGCGGCCGCCGCCTCCGCGAAGACGGTGGATGTCGGCTGCCAGACCCGGGGATCGACCTGGGGATCCCAGGCCAGCTCGTTGAACAGCACGTCGCGTTCGGGATCGAGGACGTCGAGCCCGACGAGCCCATGGGCGCCCGGCAGCCGGCCGGTGCCGAGCATGCCCATGCTGGTCGCTGTGGTGCTCGGGAAGCCCGAGGTCAGCACTGCCGCCACCACTGGCGTCGAGGCTCCGGGGCGGTCCGCCTGCGCGCGCAGGTCACGCAGGAACGGCGCGTGCCCGGCCCGGCGCAGCAGCAGTGTCTCGCCCAGCCCGTCGACCAGGACGACGACGGCGCTGCGCGCGGCCGGCAGTTCGATCACTGACGGCCCGCGGACCGGACAGCCGATGGCCGCCGTCACCGAGGGCAGGACGTCCGCGAGGCTCGCCGTCGACGTGCCAGCACCCAGGAGGACGCCCGACACAGCCGGGACGGCGGGTTCGGCCACTCAGTGCCCTGCGGTGGCCGCCGACAACGCCCGGGCGAACGCCACGGCGGCGCGCACCGCGTCCGCGCCCTCGGCGTCGGACGACAGGCGCAGGGTGATGTCGTCGGCGGAGGCCGTCCCGGTATAGCCGTGGTCGGCCTCGCAGTCCGGGTCGGCGCACCCGGCCGGCTCCAGGTCGATCCGGAGGACAGCACCCCAGGAGATGGTCAGGGTCAGCTCGCGCGGGGTCGCTCCGGGCCGGTGCCGCTCCGGGTGCACCACGGCGTGGCTCAGGACCACCGACCGCACCTGCCCCAGCGCTACGGCTTCGGTGGACGCCGAGGCGTACGGCTCGGGGCTCAACGCGTCGGGCTCGTGGTCATCGGCATGGCTGAAGACGAGCCGGGTCGGGGTCAGGACCAGGACGGTGACGTGGCGACGCACCTCCTCCCGGTCGAAGGTGGTCTCCGGGTGGACCAGGTACGCGCTGACCTCCTCGCCGGCCACCGCGACGTCGAGCGCGTCGAGGACGAGCGCCGGGTAGTACCCGGCGTGCTCCACCTCGGACCGCAACGTCACCGGGAGGCCGGGGCTCACCGCACCGATCGCTGATCCCTGTCGCTCACGCACGTACCCATCCTGTCATCCTCCGCAACCGTCCCGGTACGCGGCCCGGCGGCGCCCGCTGATCTCGTGGCCGGCCGCACCCCAGGTCACGAGACCACGGTGAGCTCGCGCAATCCCTCGTCCGTGCGCCCCTGGTCGGGCGACAACCGGATCATCGCATCCAGCACCGACGCGTCCTGCTCGGAGACCACGACGGGGTTCAGCTCCAGATCGGCGATCTGGGGGAGGTCCTGGGCCAGCAGGGACACCCGGGCGATCACGTCGTACAGCGCCTGGACGTCCACCGGCCGGGCCCCACGGTGGCCGAACAGCTTGGGCGCCGCCCGCACGGACGCCACCAGGTCGACCACCTCGACGTCGGTGAGCGGGGCGATCCGGTGCGCCACGTCGTCCAGCAGCTCCACCGCGTCACCACCGAGCCCGAACGAGACCACCGGGCCGAGCAGCGGGTCCTCCGCGCTCCGCACCACGCACGCCACCCCGCCCGGCGCCATCCGCTGGACCACCAGGTCGTCGCCGCCGAGCGGCCGCATCACCCGGTGCATCGCCTTGACGTGGTCGGCCAGCTCGGTGGGCCCGTTGATGCCCAGCCGGACGCCGCCCAGGTCGACGCGGTGCCGCAGATGGGGTGCGGTGGTCTTCAGGGCGACCGGCCAGCCCAGCCGGCGCGCGGCGTCCACCGCGTCCCGGTGGTCGGTGACGGGCACGGCCGGCCAGAGCGTGATCCCGTAGAGGGCCAGCAGCTCCCCGGCCCGGCGCGGGTCCAGGGTGAGACCCTCGGGATGCCGGCTGAGCAGCTCGTCGATGTACGCCTGGGCCTCCGGCCGGCGGCAGTCCTCGCGCTCGACGCGGGTCCCCCGGTCCTTCGACCGCCAGGCCTGGTACCGGGTCACCTCGGCCAGCGCGCGGACCGCCTCCTCCGGGCTGGGATAGGTCGGGACGGCGCGGGCCACGGCCAACGCCTCGCGGATCCCGGACATCCCGAGGAAGCAGGCCACCAGCGGCTGCCGGGCAGCCGCGGACACCTTCGACAGCGTCTCGGCCAGGTCCGCCGCGTGGGTGGCGAGCGGGGGCACGAACGCTGCGACGACGGCGTCGACGTCGGGCGCGGCGAAGGCCTCGGCCGCCGCGGCGCGGAACTGCTCCGACGCGGCCACCGTGGGCAGGACCGTGGGCGGCCGGCTCACCTGCAGGTCCCAGGTCGAGCAGGCGTCCTCGATCAGGGCGGCCAGGCCGTGGGTGTTGGTCACGATCGCCACCCGCGGGCCCTCGGGCAGCGGCTGCGCGACGACCAGTTCCGCCACGTCGAAGAGCTGGCGCACGTTCTCGACCGGGATGCAGCCGGACTGCGCGAGCAGCGCGTCGAACGCGGCGCCGGGGGCGCGGCTGTGCCGGACGGCGTGTCCGGGCGGCGCCCCGAACGTCGCCCGCCCGGACTTGACCACGATGATCGGCTTGCGCCGGGACAGCCGCCGGGCGATCCGGGAGAACTTGCGCGGGTTGCCGATGCTCTCCAGGCAGAGGCCGACGACGTCGGTGCGCTCGTCCTCCTCCCAGTACTGCAGGCAGTCGTTGCCGGAGACGTCGGCCCGGTTCCCGGTGGAGACGAAGGTGGAGACCCCGAGGCCGCGCTGCTCCAGCGCGTCCAACGCGGCCACCGACGTCGCGGCGGACTGGGCGAACAGCCCGATCCGGCCCGCGGGGGGCAGCACCGGCATGAGCGAGACGTTCAGCCGCATCGCGGTGTCCGCGTTGATCATGCCCCAGGAGTTGGGACCCACCACGCGCATCCCGCTCTCCCGCGCCACCTCGACCAGTCGTCGCTGCCGCTCCAGACCGGCCGGCCCCTCCTCGGCGAATCCGCCGGAGATGACGACCAGCCCGCGGACCCCCTTGGCGGCGCAGTCCGCGACGACGTCCAGCACCGCCGGGGCCGGAACCGCGATCACGGCGAGGTCGACGGCGCCGGTGATGTCCAGGAGCCGGCGGTGCGCCCGCACCCCCAGCAGGGCCTCCGCCTCGGGGTGGACGACGTGCAGCTCGCCGCCGAACCCGGCCGCCACCATGTCGGCCAACAGCTCGAGGCCGATCGTGCCCTCCCGTCGGCTCGCCCCGATCAGCACCACCGAGCTCGGGTTCAGCAGCGCCCCCACGCTGCGGGCCTCCGCGCGATGCTCCCGCGACTCCATCACGGCGAGCGACTTCTCGGTCGGGTCGATCTCGAAGCCGAGCGAGATGACGCCGTCCTCGTAGTGGTGGCTGACCTCGTACCCGGCGTCCCGGAAGACCGCGATCATCTTCCGGTTCTGGGGCAGCACCTCGGCCACGAAGCGGTGCAGGCCGTTCTCACGGGCGGCCGCCGCGAGGTGCTCCAACAGCACCGAGCCCAGACCGCGACCGTGGTGCGCGTCGCTGATGTTGAAGGCGACCTCGGCGCTGGCGTCGTCGACCCGGTCGTAGCGGCCGACCCCGACGATCTCACCCATCACGGTCGCGACGAACGCGACGCGGTCGATGTGGTCGACATGCGTGAACCTGTGGAGATCGCGCTCGGACAACCTCGGCATCGGCGCGAAGAAGCGCAGGTACACCGATTCCGGCGACTGGGCGAGGTGGAAACGCTGGAGGGCGTCGGCGTCCTCGGGGCGGATCGGGCGCAGGTGCGCGGTGTGCCCGTCGACGAGGACGACGTCCGCCTCCCAGTGCACGGGGTAGCGCGGCTCGGGAGGCGGCACGGGGTCGATGTCGTCCACGGTCCCAGGGTACGAGGGGGGGAATGGCCCGGAGCGACTCCGGGCACGTGCCCTGGACCACCTCGCGGACGTGGCCGGGCGGCGGAGTGGCCGGGAGTAACGGGTCAGGTGGGTACAGTGCGATCAGGATCACTGACAGGGGCGGGGCATGGAACTCAGCGACGCGGTCCGGGCACGCCGGATGGTGCGGACCTATCAGCCCGACCGGCCGGTCCCGGCGGAGCTGATCACCCAGGCCCTTGACCTGGCGGGCCGCTCGCCGAGTGCCGGGCACACCCAGGGCTGGGACTTCGTCGTCCTGCGCAGCGCCGAGCAGCGAGCCCTGTTCTGGGCGGTGACCACAGACCCGCACGCCGACCCGGACCCGTGGCTGCGGGGGATGCGGACGGCGCCGGTGCTGATCCTCTGCCTGTCCGATCCGATGCGGTACCTCGACCGCTACGCCGAGCCCGACAAGGGTTGGTCGGACCGTGACGAGAACCGCTGGCCGGTGCCGTACTGGGACGTCGACACCGGGATGGCGGCGTTCGTCATGCTGCTGAGCGCGGTGGACCGCGGGCTCGGTGCGTGCTTCTTCGGGGTCCGGCCGGAGGACCGGATCGCCGTCCTGGAGGCGTTCGACGCACCGACGGACCGCCGCATCGTGGGCGTGGTCAGCCTGGGGTACGCCGCCCCCGACCGGCGCTCGCCGTCGCTGCGCCGAGGACGCCGCCCGCTGGCGGAGGTGGCGCACGACGGGCGGTTCGGGGTGCCGTGGCCCGGCTCCGGCACGCAGAGCGTGCCCGGCGCCCACCCCGCCTGACCTGGCTCCGGCGCGCCGCCGTCAGCGTGGTGCGAGGCCCCCGGCCTCCCCCGCCGACCCCCAGGAGGCCGACCCCCAGGAGCGCAACGCGGCGCGGCGGGTCTGCCCGGTCTGTGCCTGGACGAGCAGGAACAGCGCCTCGCGTGCCATCCGCTGGGCCGGCGCCCCGGCGACCATCGACCCACCCGCTCCCGCGATCACCAGGGCGGTGGTCGCGTCGACCAGGATCCGGTGCGCGTGGGCGCGCACCTCGCGGCGGCGGTCCAGCAGCTCCGCCGGGGGGACGTCGTCCAGCAGCCGGTAGGCCTCCGCGCGGACCTCGGCCAACCGGTCGGCCAGCCGCCGGGCCGCGGTCACCGCCTCGGTCTCGCCGCGCTCGGCACCGCGCCGCTCCAGCAGCCGCAGCGCCGAGGCGGCCAGCCCGAAGACCGCCGGTTGGGCGTTGGCGGTGCGCCGGGCGTCGTCGGCGGCGAACTGCGAGTAGGGCCGGACCCCGACGACGTCGGCGCCCGGCAGGTGGTGGCGCTCGAACGTCAGGGTGACGGTCACCGCGGCCTGCAGCGCGGCCGTCCGCAACGGCGCGGAGGCCACCAGGCCCGGGCCGGGCCGGGCCGGGACCAGGGCCAGCAGCACCTCTCCGGCCGGCGTCACCGCCCCGACCAGGGCCACGTCGTTCAGGCCCCAGCCGGTGTACCAGGGCGCCACGCCGTCCAGGCACCAGCCGCCGCCGTCGCGCTCGGCCCGCACCGGCGGGTCCGGACGGCGCAGGTGCGCCAGCGCGATCCCCGCGACCCGACGCCCGGCCGCCAGGTCGGCGAGCAGTTCGTCGAACCCCGCGGCAACCAGGGCCCGCACCGGATGATGGTGCTGCACCTGCACGAACCAGGTGGACAGGTCCGCGCCGGCGAGGATCTCCTCGACCTCGCGGGCGACCGTCGGCGACGCGCCGGCACCGCCCAGCGAGCGCGGCGCGTGCAGCCCGAGGACTCCGGCCGCGGCGAGGGCCTCCAGGTGTGAGCGGGGCACCTGGCCGGCGTCGACCTCGGCCGCCCGGGGCGCCAGGACGTCGGCCGCCACCCGGCGGGTGGCGGCCAGCAGTCGGGTCTCGACGTCGTCCACACGCCGATCCTGCCCCGGTCCCACCGAACGCGCCGCAGCACGGGACAATGACGGCGACACTGCCCGCCGAACCTGCCCGATCGAGCGGGCCGCGACATCCAGGAGCCCGACCGAATGGCCGCCAAGACCCCACCGCCGCCTCCGGACTTCACCGAGCGGATCGTCGACATCGAGGTCGAGCAGGAGATGCAGGGGGCGTTCCTCGAGTACGCCTACTCCGTCATCTACTCGCGGGCCCTGCCGGACGCGCGCGACGGGCTCAAGCCGGTGCAGCGGCGCATCCTGTTCCGGATGTCCGAGATGGGGCTGCGCCCCGACCGGGCGCACGTCAAGTGCGGCCTCATCGTCGGGGACGTGATGGGCCGCCTCCACCCCCACGGCGACGGCGCGATCTACGACGCGCTGGTGCGGATGGCCCAGGACTTCTCGATGCGGGTGCCGCTCGTCGACGGGCACGGGAACTTCGGTTCGTTGGACGCCGGACCGGCCGCCTACCGCTACACCGAGGCCCGGCTGGCGGCTCCGGCGCTGCTGATGACCGACGGCCTCGACGAGGACGTCGTCGATTTCGTCCCGAACTACACCAACGACCCCAAACTCTCCCAGCCTGGAGTGCTCCCCGCGGCGTTCCCGAACCTCCTGGTCAACGGCTCCAGCGGGATCGCCGTCGGGATGGCCACGAACATGCCGCCGCACAACCTGATCGAGGTGATCGGTGCGGCCCGGCACCTGATCAAGAATCCGGACGCCACGCTCGAGGACCTGATGCGGTTCGTCCCCGGCCCCGACCTGCCGCCCGGGGGAAAGATCATCGGCCTGGAGGGCATCCGGGAGGCGTACGCCACCGGCCGCGGCACCTTCCGCACCCGAGCCACCGCCCGGATCGAGGCGATCACCGCGCGCCGGCAGGGCATCGTCGTCACCGAACTGCCCTACCTGGTCGGCCCGGAGAAGGTTGTCGAGAAGATCGCCGAGCTGGCGAAGACGAAGAAGATCAGCGGCATCGCCGACGTCACGGACCTGTCCGACCGGCAGTCCGGCCTGCGACTGGTGATCGAACTCAAGGGCGGCTTCAATCCCGACGCGGTGCTGGAGCAGCTGTACCGGCTGACCCCGATGGAGGACTCCTTCGGGATCAACAACGTCGCCCTGGTCGACGGCCAGCCGCGAACGCTCGGCCTGCGCGAACTGCTCGAGGTGTTCGTCAACTTCCGCTTCGAGGTGGTCCGGCGCCGGACGGCGTTCCGTCGCACCAAGGCCGCCGAACGGTTGCACCTCGTCGAGGGCCTGCTCATCGCGATCCTCGACATCGACCAGGTGATCGCGGTGATCCGGGGCAGCGACGACACCGCCCAGGCCCGGGAGCGCCTGAGGTCGGCGTTCGACCTCACCCAGGTACAGGCCGACTACATCCTGGAGATGCCGCTGCGACGGCTCACCAAGTACTCCACGCTCGAGCTCGACAAGGAGAAGGCCGACCTGGAGGAGACGATCGCCGGGCTGACCGCCATCCTCGAGGACGACGCCCGGTTGCGCGAGGTGGTGTCCGGAGAGCTGGCCGACATCGCCAGGACGTTCGGGACGCCGCGCCGCACGGTTCTGCTGGAGTCGGCCGGACAGGCCGCCACCGCCTCCAAGACCGCTCCGCTCGAGGTCGCCGACGACCCGTGCTGGGTACTGCTGTCGTCCACCGGCCTCCTCGCCCGGACCGGTTCCGCCGCCCCGCTGCCGGCTCCCGACCCCGCGCGACGGGCGCGGCACGACGTGGTGGTGTCCTGCGTCCGGACCACCGCCCGCGGCGAGGTCGCCGCCCTGACGAACACCGGCCGGATGATCCGGCTTCCGGTGCTGGACATGCCGGCCCTGCCGCCGACGTCCACCGCGCCGTCCCTCTCCGGCGGCTCGCCGGTCACCGAGTTCGTCGCGCTGGAGAAGGGCGAGCACGTGCTCGGGCTCAGCTCGACGGCCCCCGGGTCAGCGGGGGTCGCGCTCGGCACCCGGGCGGGTGTGGTGAAACGTGTCGCCCTCGACTACCCCAGCAACAAGGACGCCTGGGAGATCATCGCGCTCAAGGACGGCGACGAGGTGGTGGGCGCCGTCGAGCTGCCGCACGAGGACTGCGACCTCGTCTTCGTCACCAGCGACGCCCAGCTGCTGCGGTTCGGCGCCGACAAGGTCAGGCCGCAGGGCCGCGCGGCCGGCGGCATGGCCGGTATCAACCTCGGCCGCGGCGCGCGGGTCGTCTTCTTCGGCACCGTCGACCTGCGCCTCAAGGACGGCGAGTGGGCGTCCGTCCTGGTGACCGTCGCCGGCTCCTCCGGGGCGCTGCCCGGTACCGAGACCGGTACGGCGAAGGTGACCCCGTTCGCCGAGTACCCGGGCAAGGGCCGCGCCACGGGCGGCGTCCGGTGCCACCGGATGCGGGGCGGCGAGGACGGGTTGATCCTCGCCTGGGCCGGGCCGGCCCCGGCGCTCGCCGCGGCGCCGAACGGCGTCCCGGTGACCCTGCCCGCGCCCGACTCCCGGCGGGACGGTTCCGGCGTCCCGCTCCCCCAGCCGGTGGCGGCCGTCGGCGGACCGGTCGCCCAGCCCACCGTCGCCCCACCCCGGACCACCGACGGCGTGATCGACCTGACGGCGTCCGTCCCGGACGACGGCGGGGACGACGGCAGGCTGCCGATCTGATCCCGGCGCCGGGGTCGGTCAGCGGTCAGGCGGAGTCGGCCGAGCCGCCCTCCGGAGCATGGCGGATGGCCGCGCTCGGGGCGGCGAGGGTCCCGTTCCCGGAGGTCGACCGGCCCGGACCTCCCCCCTGCACCTGACGGCGAGCGTCGGCGATCTCCCGGGCACGGGCCAGCGACCCGGCGTCGGCGCCCGGGCGGTCCCGGCCCACCGGCGGGTCGTCCTGCCGGCGAGGCACGAAGATGCTGGCCGGCAGGGTGACGACCGCGGTGACGCCGTTGGACGCGCTCGACGTGAGCCGGACGCCGATCCCGTGCCGCCGGGCCAGCCGGGCCACCACGTGCAGGCCGAACCGGCGGGACGTGGACAGGTCCACGTCCGGGGGCTCGGCCAGGAGTGCGTTCGCCGCCTCCACGTCCTCCGCCGGCATGCCCAGGCCCGAGTCCTCGACGGTGAGCAGGTAGGCCCCCTCGCCCCGCGCGTCGGGCCATGTCCGCACCGTGACGTGCGTCCCGGGCGGCGAGAAGCGGGCCGCGTTCTCGACGAGTTCCGCCAGCAGGTGCGTGAGCGGAGTGACCTGGTGACCGTGGACGGCGAGTCCCTCGTCGACCTCCTGGACGACACGGTCGAGCTCCTCGGTCTCGGCCACGGCCGCCCGGACGACGTCCACCAGCGGGATCGACTGCCGCCAGACCCGCGGCGGTTCCTCGCCGGACAGCACCAGCAGGCTCTCCGCGTTGCGGCGGACCCGGGTCACCAGGTGGTCCAGCCGGAACAGCTCCGCGAGCACCTTCGGGTCACGCTCCGTCTCCTGGAGCTGGCTCAGGATGGCGAGCTGGCGCTGGAACAGGTTCTGGTTGCGCCGGGCGAGATTGACCAACAGGTCGGAGGTGAAACGCCGGCGCTCCACCTCCGCCTCGGCGAGGTGGGTACGCAGCGCGATGTGCCGCTGCTGCTCGTCCTCGGAGTAGCGCCAGAAGATGACCATCCCGACACAGGCGGCCAGCACGGCGACGCCGTGAATCAGCGACCACAACCAGGGATTCCGCTGCCCCGCCGGGTGGTTGAAGATCAGGGTGTTGCTCCAGGCGGATCCGAGCCCATGGCTCAGCACGGTGAACGCGATGTTCCACAGGAACGGGACCCAGTCCTGGTAGAGCGCGATGAAGCCGACGATGATGAAGAAGTGGAAGTGCGCCTCGATCGACCCCCCGGACAGGCCGACCAGCGCCGAGGAGCAGTAGACCAGGCCCGCGGTGACGAAGAACGAGGCCAGCCGCCGACGCGTCACCAGGTGCGAGAGCAGCAGGCAGACGCCGACCGGGGTGACGACGGCCAGGCTGGTCGAGCCGGGCCGCCCCTCCAACAACCCGAAGAGCAGCAGTCCGGGGGCGTGCAGAGCGAGCAGCCAGCGGAGCAACGTGTGCCGTCGGCGCCAGGCGGTGTCGTCGAGCAGGTTCCCCCGCGGCAGGTACCCGAGGAGTCGGGATCCCGCGGTACCGAGGGAGCTGCCGCCAAGCTCGTGACTAAACGTGACCATGAGCCTGCTTCTCGTTCGTGAGGGGGTTGGCTGGCCGCCCAGGATGCCACAGTGCACGTGTTCCGCGGGCCGACTTGCGAGAGCGGTTGGGCCGAACGGGGCACCCGCGTCCGCATCAGCGGACCGGGTAGGTCAGGGTCCCGGAGTAATCCCTGGTCAGGTCGGTCCGCACCTGCACTGTCAGTGACCATGACCCGGCCGTCGGGACCGCGACATCCACCGCCCGAACCCGCCCCGCGCCGTCCGGGGGGAACGCGAAGCGGATCGGGCCGATCCCGCGGCCGCGAGCCTCCAGGGTCCCGGTGGCGGCGATGACCGGCGAGGGACGGCCACCACTGTCCGTGACGGTGAGCCGGAAGGTCTCCTGGCCTGCTCGGGTCGGGGAGACCGTGACGTGCACGGCGAGCGGCCGGCCTTCGACGTCCCGGGCGGTGATCGCGACCGAGACCGGCGCGTCGTACGACTGACTCGCCGGCACCGCCGCCACCAGCACCGCGGTCACGGCCAGGACCCCTGCCCCGACGCCGAGTTCCGCCGCGACCACCGCACCCACGCCGGCCGCCCGTCCCGGCAGGCGCCGCCGGGCCAGGCCGGCGAGCACCAGCAGGACGGCGACGCCCGCCACCTTGGCGAGCAGGAGCCGGCCGTACCCGGTCCCGGGCAGCGCGCCCGGGGTGGGCACCTCCCGCACCGCCTGGTACGTCCCGGTGACAGCCAGCACGCCGACGGCGATCGCCGCGGTGACCGGCCACCGCACCGGAGGGTCCGCAGGTGCGGTGCCCCGGTCCGCGCCGCTCGGGCTGCCGGCGCCGTCCGCAGCGCCCGCCCGGTTCACCCCGGACAAGGTCACGAGCAGGGCCGCGAGGCCGCCCAGCCAGACGCCCGCGGCCGCCAGGTGCAGGCTGGTGGCGGCCGCGGCGACTCCGGCGAGCGGCCCTGCTCCGGAGTGACCGAGCAGACCGAAGGTGGGCAGGAAGAGCACGGCCAGCCCGGCGGCGTTCCGGCGGAGACCGCCGATCGACTCGGCGCCCGGCCAGGGCCCCGCAGCCGCCGCGAGCCCGAGCACGAAGAGACGGAAGATCATGAGCAGGCCGGGCCGGCCGGTCAGGGTGTCCCCCAGCAGGTCGGCGTCGGCGACGTAATCCATGCCGAGCCCGGCGCCGTACGGCCCCTGCAGGGCGACGAGCGCGACGGCGCTCCCCACCGAGACCCGCCATCCGTGCCGGGTCAAGCGGGCCAGGCGCGGGTCGTGAATGCCGGCCGGCCGGACCACGAGCGCGAAGAAAGGGACCCCGACCAGCAGGACCGCGCCCAGGTAGGCGACCCACGACGCGAGGGTGCGCAGCGCGCCGACGAGGACGTCCGGCGCGGCCCGGGCCGGGGTGGCACCGGCCGGGACACCGACACCGAACGAGAAGGCGCCGCTCACGGGGTGCCCGTCCGCGGAGACCACCCGCCACAGGACGGCGTACGACGCCGCCGGCAGACCGGGGGGCAGGGCCACCTGCACGATGGCCGGATCACCGGCAGCCTGGACGGGCGCACCCGTCCCGACCCGGCGCCCGGTCGGGTCGAGCACGGCCAGCGCGCCGGCGGAGATCCCCACCGGCTCGCTGAAGTGCAGGACCACGGCGGCCGGCCCGGCGGGCACCTCGGACCCGGGGGCCGGACTGGCGGACAGCAGGACCGAGTGCGCCGCCGCCGGGGAGGCGATCAGCAGGACCACCACGGAGCCCGCGACCGCGACGAGCCCTGCCCACCGCGCCGTACGGCCGGGCCGGGCGGCAGCCGACCGGTCCGGGGGGCGCCGGCGGCTCCGACCACGCCCCCGCTGCGGACGGAGGCCGGCGCGGAGCCGCCGGGGAGGAGCCATCCGGGCAGGATGGCACGGCCGGGCGCGTGCCGTGGCGGGGACGCGAGGGGCCACCGCACTGCCCGACGCCGATTACGCGGCGTACACCTCCATCTCGTAGAGCGAGTAGCCGTAGCTGGTCCCGCGGGTGACGCCGGTCATCCTGACGTAGCGGGCGTTACGAGCGGTGAAGGGGACGTTATCGACCCCGCCGTTGCCCGAGGTCACGGTGGCGGCCTTGGTCCAGGTGCGCCCGTCGGTGGAGACGTCGACGGTGTAGGACTTCCCGTAGGCCGCCTCCCACCGCAGCACCACCCGGGCCACGCTCTGCGTCGACCCGAGGTCGACGGTGAGCCACTCGCCGTCGGAGTAGGCGCTCGACCAGCGCGTGCTGCCGTCGCCGTCCACCGCCGCGGACGCCGGGTACGACGCGGACTGGACGCTGCTCGCGGTCACGGTCTTGCCGGCGGCAAGGTTGCCGAGCGTCGTGCCGCGGGCCGCCGGGAACTCCACCACCTGCTGGAACGTGGGACGGTTCTGCCACCCGATCTTCTTGTGCTTGATCCCGCCCAGCGGTGACTGGACGATCGTGTCGAGGCACCACTGGTCGCCCGCGGAGCAGTACGGGTCCGCCGGGTAGACCGCGGTCCCGGCGGTCGCGGCGGCGGCCTTCAGGGTGGACAGCAGCATCGACCGGCAGTCCGCCAGGACGCCGGATCCGCAGTAGGTGGCCGGGAACCCACCCGCGACGCTCTTGCCGAGGACCGCGCGCAGGTCCTTGTCCACGAAACTCCACCAGCCGTACTGGAACGACGAGCCCTTGTGCCGGCGGTTGTCGACGGACGCGGACCCACCGGAGGTGTTGCCGTCCGGCGCCTCGTCCACCTGGAGCATCGCGGTGAGCTGGGTGTACAGGTCCGAGCCGAGGCTGGGCTGGAACTCTCCCTGGACCAGGAGCGGCCACCAGGCGTCCATGATCCGGATCGCGTCGGCGTTCGCGTAGGTGTGGCTGCCGGACGCGGTCTCGGTCCGCAGCGCGCCCGCGTTCAGCCAGCTGCGCAGCTGGCTCACGGCCGTCGCGGTGGCGGAGTCGCCCACCGTTCCGGTGTCGATCACCGCGAGCAGGTCAGGGAGCACGAGCTTGCCCCGTAGGTCGGTCAGTCCGGCCTGCATCATCAGCTGGGCGAGGCTCGCCCGGGTGATCTTCGTGCCGCTGGTGACCGCCGCCTTGACCAGGGAGTCCAGCAGGTTGCCGCGGTGGACGGAACCGTCCCCGGTCGCCGGCGAGACGACTCCGGCGGCCTGCTTGTTGTTCCAGTTGGTGAAGTAGTCCTGGTCGACGGCCTGGGGGTGGGCCGACTGCCCGGCGTAGGTGGGCGTGTTCGTGTCCGGGTTCCAGCCGACCCATTCCGTCGCGGCGGACGCCGCGATGGGCAGCGAGGGGTCGACCGTGGACCGGCGCTGCGGGTTGCCCCCGGAGTTGTAGTAGGCCGTGTGCCGGGAGTCGACGTAGAACCAGTTGAACGTGTAGTTCACGTCGGCCGCGGCCTGCTGGAACGTGGCCGGGCCGGTGACGAAGCCCGGGTCGTTGAACTCCTGGAACCCGATCACCGAGTCCGCCTCGTGCCGGTAGGTGGAGCGCAGGCTGGCGAACCCGACCGGCGCGCCGTTGACCGTGGCGGTGCTCTCCAGCAACCCGTACTTCGTCCGGAACACCGTGAGCGTGTACGAGCCGGCCGCGGTCGAGTCGGCGGTGGTCGGCGACCAGGAGTCGGTCTGACGGATCACCTCCATCGGGGTGCACGTGCCGTGGTAGAGGTAGGACCGCGAGGAGGTCGTCGCGGTCCCGCCGTTCGGGTCGCAGAGCTGGACGGCATACGTGTCGATGATGTCCTGCCCGGCAGTCGTGGCCGACCACGAGTAGTCCTGGCCCCGGCCCAGCTCGACGTACATGTTGAGGCCGGCGAACGCCGCGCCGCGAGCGCGGATCCCGGGGCCGTCGAGCTCCTCGAGCATCAACATCTGCGGCGCGAAGTATCCCGTCTGCGGCCCGAACACCGCGACCGGGTGCCCGCTCGCGGTGGCACCGCCGGACACCACCAAGGCGTTCGACATGCCGTGCTGCGCGGAGGCGAGGGTGCCCGCCAGGACCGTGCCCGTCGAGCCGGCGCTCGACCGGCTCCTGCTGGCCGCGCTCGAGCCGCTGCTCGCCGACGTCGTGCTGACGCCCGTGCCGGTCGCGTCGTACACGACCGGGACGGGTCGGACCGACCCGGCGTCCGGGATCACCACCCCGGTCGGGTTCGTGGGTGACAGCCCGTACGAGAAGGTGGCCCCGTTGTGGATCGTGGTGACCGCCTCCGGGTCGTTCTGCTCCTGGAAGGCGCGCCAGACCTGGGTGCCGAGCACTGTCCCGTACTTCGCCTGGGCCGCCTGCAGGGCGAGCGCGGACTGCACCTCGCCGCCGCCACCCGCCCCGAACAGGGCGCCGATCACGCCGGCGATGGCGACGAGGTCGGTGGCGGTGAACGGCTGGATGGTCCCCGCATTCGTGATCGAGTCGATCTTTCCCGTGAGCACGTACTCCCCCGGGAAGGTGCGGTTGGCCCTCGCCTGGGCGATGTAGTCGTTGAGACCGGCCAGGTAGGCAGTCACGTCGGCCATCGCCTGGGCGCCTCGCGGGCCGGACCCCGCGATCCGGTCGATCTGCGCCTGCAGCTCCGCCTCGGTGTACGGCGCCTTCCCGAAGAAGTTCTGCTCGAACTGCCGGTTGTCGGCGTTGCCCCCGGCGAAGCTCGTCAGCTGGCCGCGCCCGACGTGACGCAGGACGTCGATCAGCCACAGCCGGTCGACCCCCGCGACCCAGCCGGCGCCGTACTCCGTGCCGTAGCGCGTCGTCCCGCGGATGTGCGGCGCCCCGGTGGCCTTGTCGCGGGTGATCGTCACGTCGGACCGCGGTGTCGCCACCGACTCCACGTCCGTCGGTGCGACGTCCAGCGAGGCGTCGTTGAAGAACGTGTTGATCGTGTCGTTGGTCAGGCTCGGGTAGCCGAGCGCCAGGTTCGCGTAGAGGTCCCGCTGGTCGTCGGCGTGCGACGGCTGGGTGCCGAACGCCTGGTTCGCGAGGATCTCGACCAGGGTTGCGCCGCCGTTCTCCCCCGCGGGCAGGATGTCGGAGCACTGGCCGAGGCAGTAGTCGTCGGCCGAGAAGGAGGCGGTGCGCGCGGGCGCCTGAACGGCCGCCTGGGTGGGCACGGCCGGCCCGGCTGCCAGCAGGCCGACGAGCGCGGTGCCGAGCGCTGCCACCCTGGTGCGGGCACGCCGTCCCGACGGCCTTCGGCCGCCGACCGGTGAGCGCGGACACGTCATCGGGTCCCTCCAGTCATCCTTGATCGCCGGGCAACGCCCGGGGAATAACACGAATTTCACTCATGTTTACAGGAGATCAAGGTGCTGAAAATGCCCTGCGTGCACATTTGTCGGCAACACACCATGACGGCGCCGGACGTTCATGATCAGCATGAATGGCGCGAGCGGGCCCGACACCCGACGGGCCGGCGATCGCAGGGCCGCGCCCACCCGGCGCCCACCAGCCGGCGACCAGAGGCGAGGCCGGCGACGGGGGGTGGACGCCCGGGTGACGCGTCAGGCGTCGATACGCTCCCGGTCGAGCCGGGTCGCACCCTCGACGATGAAGTCCTTGCGCGGGCCCACGTCGTTGCCCATCAGCAGCTCGAACACTCGTTCGGCCGCCGCGGCATCGCTCATCCGGACCCGGCGGAGGGTGCGGTGCCGCGGGTCCATGGTGGTCTCCGCGAGCTGGTCGGCGTCCATCTCGCCAAGGCCCTTGTATCGCTGGACCGGCTCCTTGTAGCGCCTCCCACGCTTCTCCAGCTGGGCGACCAGCCGGTGCAGCTCCGCCTCGGAGTAGGTGTAGATGACCTCGTTCTTCTTCGCCCCCGAGCCGACGACCTCGAGGCGGTGCAGTGGTGGGACGGCGGCGAAGACCCGGCCGGCGTCCACCAGCGGGCGCATGTAGCGGAAGAAGAGCGTGAGCAGCAGGGTGCGGATGTGCGCGCCGTCGACGTCGGCGTCCGTCATCAGGATGACCTTGCCGTAACGGGCCGCTTCGAGATCGAACGTGCGGCCGGAGCCCGCCCCGATCACCTGGATGATCGACGCGCACTCGACGTTCTTGAGCATGTCGCCGACGGTCGCCTTCTGCACGTTCAAGATCTTGCCGCGGATCGGGAGAAGCGCCTGGAACTCCGAGTTCCGGGCCTTCTGCCCCGTGCCGAGGGCGGAGTCGCCCTCGACGATGAACAGCTCCGTCCGGTCCACGTCCTCGCTGCGGCAGTCCTTGAGCTTGGTCGGCAGCGACGACGTCTCCAGCGCGGTCTTGCGCCGCTGGGTCTCCTTGTGGAGGCGCGCCGTCACCCGGGTGCGCATCGCCCCGACGACCTTCTCGAGCAGCACGCCGGCCTGCTGCTTCTCGACGCGCTTGCTCGAGGTCAGCACCTCGGTGAGCTCGCGGTCGACGACGCGCGCCATGATGCCCCGGACGGCGTTCGTGCCCAGGACCTCCTTGGTCTGCCCCTCGAACTGGGGCTCCGCGAGCCGGACGGTGACGACCGCGGTCAGACCTTCGAGGACGTCGTCCTTCTCGATCTTGTCGTCCTTGAGGTTGAACTTCAGGCGACGGGCGTTGTCGGCGACGACCTGCCGGAAGCTCTTGACCAGGGCCTGCTCGAAGCCGGCCAGGTGCGTGCCGCCCTTCGGGGTGGCGATGATGTTGACGAAGGAGCGCACCTCGGTGTCGTAGCCGGTGCCCCACCGCAGCGCGACGTCCACCTCACAGGTGCGCTCCACCTCCGTCGGCGTCATGTGGCCGCGGGAGTCCAGGACCGGGACGGTCTCCTTGAAGGTGCCCTCGCCCTGCAGGCGCCAGACCTCCGTGACCGGCGGGTCCGTCGCCAGGAACTCGACGAACTCCCCGATGCCGCTGTCGTGGACGAAGACCTCCTCGTGCGGGCCGTGCTCCCCGGGCGTGCCGGGCACACCTCGCTCGTCACGCAGCGTGAGGCGCAGGCCCGGAACCAGGTAGCTGGTCTGCCGGGCGCGGGTGACCAGCTCGTCGTAGCTGAACGCGGCGTCCTTGAGGAAGATCTGGTGATCGGCCCAGTACCGCACCCGCGTGCCGGTGACCCCACGCCGGGCGGCACGGGACACCCGCAGCTGGGACCTGTCGATGAACGGCGTGAACGGCGCGTTCGGGTCGGGGCCGGACCGTGGGTCGTCGAAGGTGCCCGGTTCGCCCCGGTGGAAGCTCATCGCGTGGGTCTTGCCGCCGCGGTCCACCTCGACGTCCAGGCGCAACGACAACGCGTTGACGACGCTCGCGCCGACCCCGTGCAGGCCGCCCGACGCCGTGTACGAGCCGCCGCCGAACTTGCCGCCCGCGTGCAGCTTGGTGAACACCACCTCGACCCCGGACAACCCCGTCTTCGGCTCGATGTCGACCGGGATGCCCCGCCCGTCGTCCCGGACCTCCACGGAACCGTCCCGGTGCAGAGCCACCTCGATGGCGTGGCAGTGACCGGCGAGCGCCTCGTCGACAGAGTTGTCGATGATCTCCCAGAGGCAGTGCATCAGGCCGCGGGAGTCGGTGGACCCGATGTACATCCCCGGTCGTTTGCGGACAGCCTCCAGCCCCTCGAGGACCGACAGGTGCCGAGCGGTGTAGTCGGAGGGCCCGGCGCTCCGCCCGCCGGCTCGGTTGTCGGTACGGGTGGGCTGAACTGCCACGCTCGGCAACTCCTCGCAGGGTCGGGACGCAGACCCGACAATTGTGGGACACGGGAGGCGACCAACGTCTCTCGTACGTGTGATCGAGGGTACCGCCCGCCCCGGACAGGCCGCCGCCCCCGGCGCGCGACACGCGGTCCGGACGGTCCCGCCCGCCGGCCCTGGCCGTGACATTGCTCACCGGAGCCTACCGGCCGCTACGCGCAGGGCGAACGGCCCCTTCTCACCCCCCCGGGGAAGCGGCGAGGCTGGTTCACTGTTGACGCGGACAGTCGCCACCCCGGGCTGTGGTGACGCGCCCGAGCCAGAAGGAGGCCCGACCGTGACTGCAACCGCCGCTCCGACCCACCTCACCGTGGCCGACCGGTGCGACCGCTGCGGCGCTCGCGCCTACTTCCGGGTCACCCTTCCGGGTGGCGGAGAGCTCTTCTTCTGCGCCCACCACGGGCGGGCGCACGAGGGAGCCCTGCGCGCCGCGGACGCCGACATCCAGGACGAGACGGCGATCCTTGCCGACACCCCCGGCACCGCCGCGCTCGACGAGCGCTGACGGCCACGATCGTGGCACGTACCACGATCCACACGCCAGCTACGCTCTGTGACTTTCTGTTGCACTTCCGGCCGTTGCCCGCCCGTCAACCTCGAGGCGTGAGATCTTGGCGTGCATCCGGGGCAAGGTGGCGTAACATCGCGCTCGATGAACCCGCCGGTTCCCCCGGACACCCGTCCCTCGACGTCCACGACCACGTCGGCACCGCCGAGACCGTGGCGGCTGAGTGTCGTCGTCCCCGCCTGCAACGCCGTCGACACCTTGCCGGCCACGCTCGCCACCCTGGTCCGCCTGCCAGGGGGCGCTCCCGATGAGATCATCGTTGTCGAGAACGGCTCCGACGACGGAACCTGGGAGCTGCTCGAGAAGATCCAGAAGGAGTGGCAGGAGGAGCCCCGGCTGATCGCGTTGCGCAGCGAGAAGGGGATCGGCTCCGCCTACCGTGCAGGGGTGGGCGTGTCCAGCGGCGACCGGGTCCTGCTCACCGCCGACGATCTGCCCTTCGGGGCCTCGGACGTCGAAGCGGTCCTGGCCTGCCGGTCCATGCCCCGGTTCGCGATCGGCAGCAAGGCGCACGTCCGCTCACGCGTACGTCGTACGCGGCTCCGCCGGATCGCCACCCGCGTCTTCCGGATCGCCCGGCACCTGCTGATCGGCCTCGACGTCGGCGACACCCAGGGCACGTTCGTGATCGAGGGCAGCCTGGCCCGCCGGCTGGTCGCCGAGACGACGATCCCGGGCTTCGGGATGACCACCGAGCTGGTGGCGCTCGCCACGCGGCACGGCGACGACCCGGTCGAACTGCCCGTGGCGCTGCAGCAACGCCCTGGCGCGTCGCGGATCCGCTGGGTGCCCGACAGCACCGCCATGATGCTCGACCTGCTGCGGCTCCGGCGTCGGCTGGGTCGGCGCGGGCGCGACCGAACGACCGTCCTGCCACCGCGCCTCTGACGTCCCCGGAACGGGCACCCGCGCCCGCGACGGGTCGGCACGGGTCACCGGACCGGACTGGGCGCCCCCGGCGCGGCGAACAGCCAGATGCCCCCGCGCTGCGATGTCGGCATCGCGAGCACCCGCCAGCCTGCGGACGTCACCTGCGGGACGCGCCGGTCCCAGGACGGCAGCACCAGATAGCCGGCTCCGTACCGCCGCGCCGCGGAGAGCAGGGCAGCCGTCGGGAGGTTGGTGAACGGCGCGCCCCCGTGGGAGCAGGCGCCACGACCGCCGAGCGCCTCCAGCCGGGCCCGGTAGTCGTGCCATGCCGCTCCGCCGTAGGGCACGGCCTTGCAGTCCACCAGAAGGGACCGACCAGATGTGAGGCGGATCACACTATACGACGGCGGGGCGGCGACGACGCCGCCGGGGGGAACATCTCGCGCGATCGTGCGGCCCATCGCCCACAGGGCGGGCTCGCTCACGAAACCAGGCCGGAACGGTCGCCAGTGGACCGTGCCGACGGTACACACCGCGACCACCAGGACGACCCCCGCGGCCAGCGTCGAGAGCGCGCGGACGACGGCGGGCAGCCGGGACGGCAAGGCGATCAGCACCGCACAGGCCGCGACGGCAAGGACCGCGACCACCCACTCCCCATGCGCCGCCAGCGCGGTGCTGCCGTCCCTCGGCTCCAACCACCCGAATCCGGCGGCCAACGCGGGCGGCAGCCAGAGCAGCCGGCGGACTCGGGTGAGCCGGGCGAAACCGGCGATCAACCCCCAGGCCCCCAGCGGTACCGCCAGCACGGCCAGCCGGAACACGTTCGTGCTCTGCGCCAGCCGGCCCAGCGTCGGGACGCCGAACCTGTTCGCCGCCACGCCGACCGTCAGCCCCACCGCCGGAGCCAGCACGACGGCCGTCCAGAGCCATCCGTCCGTCCGGGTGCGGAGGGCGGCCGAGCGCGCTTCCGCCGGCGACGCCGCCACCTCGGCCACCGCCACCTCGGCCACCGCCACCTCGGCCACCGCCACCTCGGCCGGTGCCACCTCGGCCGCCGCCACCTCGGCCGGTGCCAGCTCGGCTGCCTCCGCCGCTGCCGGCACGGTCCCGGCCGGCACCGCCTCGGCCGGCACCGCCTCGGCCGGCACCGCCTCGGCCGGCACCGCCTCGACCGGCAGCCCGGTTCGCCGCCCGACCAGGACCAGCGTCAGCAGGCTCGCCAGGACGACGGCGAACCCCGACCCGAGCTGACCGAGCGACCAGGTGGTCGCGTCGCAATGGAACGGGATCACCTCCCGGCAGATCTGCACGAAGTCACCCGGTTCGGCCGCCACCGGCCGCAGCCGGAGCACGGTGACCACGACGCCACCGGAGACGACGGCACCCGCAAGGGTCGACCACCACCAGGCGCGCGCCGACCACCGGACCGCGACGACGGCCAGTACGCACACCACCGCCACGAGGGCGCCGATCTGGACGTGGACGACGGAGGTGGCCACGCACGCCAGCGCCGCGGCGCGAGGGCGCCGGGTGAGCAGCAACGCCGAGGTGAGATACGCCAGGAAACCGCCGAGTTCATGGGGCAGCGCGATCGGCAGGGCCGGCGTCGTGGTGCCCAGCGCCACGTTCGGGCCCAGGGCCAGCAGCGCGGCCAGGGCAGCCGCCGCGGGGAGCTGGCCGCGCGGCGTCCAGGCCCGGGCGAGGACGGCGGTCGCCGCGCCGCCGACGATCAGCCCGAGCAACCACCAGGCGAGGTAGGTGCCCGAGAGGTGGCCGATGCGCGCCCCGAACCAGGTCACCCCGTCGAAGAGGATGTGCGGTTGCGGTGCGGAGCGGACGAACCAGTCGTCGACGAGGAACCCGGGGCGCGCCCACTGCAGGCCCTGGAGGGAGAGCACCAGATGATCGTCATTGCCGGCCAGATAGCCGTACCGCAGCTGGAGCAGGACCCCCAGGACCACGGCAAAGGTGGCGGCCGTGACGAACGGGGCAAGAACCCGCCCGACACGGCCGCCCGACGCGGTCGGCACGGGCGCGGCTCAGTCGAGGTAGTCGCGCAGCACCTGGGACCGGCTCGGGTGACGCAGCTTGGACATCGTCTTGGACTCGATCTGGCGGATCCGCTCCCGGGTGACGCCGTAGACCTTCCCGATCTCATCCAGGGTCTTCGGCTGGCCGTCGGTCAGGCCGAAGCGCATCGAGACCACACCCGCCTCACGCTCGGAGAGGGTGTCGAGCACCGAGTGGAGCTGCTCCTGCAGGAGCGTGAAGCTGACGGCGTCCGCCGGCACGACAGCCTCGCTGTCCTCGATCAGGTCACCGAACTCGCTGTCGCCGTCCTCGCCGAGCGGGGTGTGCAGGGAGATCGGCTCCCGGCCGTACTTCTGGACCTCGATGACCTTCTCCGGGGTCATGTCGAGCTCCTTGGCCAGTTCCTCCGGCGTAGGCTCGCGGCCGAGGTCCTGCAGCATCTGCCGCTGCACCCGGGCCAACTTGTTGATCACTTCGACCATGTGGACCGGGATCCGGATGGTACGGGCCTGGTCCGCCATCGCCCGGGTGATGGCCTGCCGGATCCACCACGTGGCGTAGGTGGAGAACTTGTAGCCCTTGGTGTAGTCGAACTTCTCCACCGCGCGGATCAGGCCGAGATTGCCCTCCTGGATCAGGTCCAGGAAGAGCATCCCGCGCCCCGTGTAGCGCTTGGCGAGGGACACGACGAGCCGGAGGTTCGCCTCCAGCAGGTGGTTCTTGGCACGGCGCCCGTCCTCCGCGATCCAGGCCAGCTCGCGGCGCAGCTTCAGGTCGAGCCTCGTTCCCGCGTTGAGCTGCTCCTCGGCGAACAGGCCCGCCTCGATGCGCTTCGCGAGCTCGACCTCCTGCTCCGCGTTCAGCAGGGCGACCTTGCCGATCTGCTTGAGGTAGTCCTTGACCGGATCGGCGGTGGCGCCGGCCGTGGCCACCTGCTGCGCGGGCGCGTCGTCATCGTCGTCCGAGAGGACGAACGCGTCCTCCTCCTCGACCTTGGGGTCGGCTGCGTCGCCCTCGACGAGATCGACGATGTCGTCGGCGTCCACCTCCACCTCGGCATCGGGTTCGACGTCCGCGTCGCCCTCGTCCGTGTCGGCCTCGTCGACCACGTCGTCGATCTCGTCGAGAGCGAGATCGACGTCCTCCGCGAGGTCGTCGCCCTCCGCGAGGTCGTCGTCGGCAGGCGCCGCGGCCGCCGGCACCGCCTTCGCCGCCGGCACCGCCTTCGCCGCCGGTACCGCCTTCGACGCCGGCTTGATGTCGGGAGCCGACGGCGTGGCCGCGGAGTCACCCGGCTCGGCCGTCGCGTCGGGGGTGCTCTTGACCGCCTTCTTGGCGGAGGCGGCCCGCGGCTTGGCGGACTTGGCCGCCGGAGCGGACGCCGTGGAGGCGGACGTGGATGCCGTGGAGGCGGACGTGGACGCCGTGGAGGCGGACGTGGACGCCGTGGAGCGGCTGCTGGCGGCGGCCACAGCACGTCGCGCACCGGCGGCAGCCGGGACCTCGACCGTCACGCCGGCGTCGTCCAGGGCGCGGAGCACGGCCTTCATCCGCGCCATGGGCACGTCGGCGTCCTCGCAGGCGGTACGCACCGCCGCGGCATCGACACTCCCCCGCGTCGTACCGAGACGGAGGAGGTCTTGCAGAGCCGGGTGAGTGAACTCAGGCGGGAGTGGCCGGGAGGTCGGAACCGACGACACGGACAACCTTTCGTCGTGGCTGGGGTGGACCGGTGCGCCCCGGATCACGGGTACTCCGGGGCCCAACTTTCGGTGGGACATAGAACTCAACCGTCGGGGAGGCCGTCTTGTGCCCGGGACCGCCGGTCAACTGCTCATTCTTGCACGGCATGGGCGGAACCGGTGGCAGGCGAGGCCCCGATCCGGCCGAGCCCCGGCAGCCCTCCTGACACCTGCGCCCGGACCATGGCTGGAGGTCACGGCGGCATCACCGCCGGCCCGCCCGAGCAGCGGCCTTGGCTGCGCGCTTGACCTCGCGGACCTTGATCAGCGAGTCGGTATCGACCACGTCCGCGACCGAACGGTGGCCCTGGAGGGCGTAGTCGCCCGCCGCCTCCTCCCACCCGGGCGGCCGCACCCCGCGCTGCTTGGCCAGCAGAGCGGTGAAGATCCGGGCCTTCTGGTCGCCGAAGCCGGGCAGCGCCCGAAGCCGCGCGGTCAGCTCCGCCCCACTGGCGGCGTCCGCCCAGATGGCCCGGGGATCGCCGCCGTACCGCTCGACGACCTGCGCGGCCAGCGCCTGGACCCGCCCCGCCATGCTGGTGTGGTAGCGGTGGACGGCGGGCGGCCCGGCCATCACCGACGCGAAGGCCGCCGGATCCATCAGGGCGATGACGCTGGGGTCCAGCGGATCGGTGCCGAGCCGCTGGGCCAGGACGGCCGGGCCGCTGAAGGCCTTCTCCAACGGGATCTGCTGGTCGAGCAGCATGCCCAGGAGCAGGGCGAACGGGTCACGATCGAGGAGAGCATCGGCGTTCGCGTCACCGGTGATGTGCAGGGCCATGCCGTCGATCGTGCCGCATTCCGGCGAACCCGCGCCCCCGGTACGGCTGTTCCGCGACGAGCAGGGTGGATGAGGTATCCGGGACGATCGGGAACCGGCAGAGGTGTCGGTCCAGAACTGCTCAGATCTGCACCCCGCGCCCCGCTCCAGCGGATCAGTTCCCGGCCTTGACGGCGAGCACCGGACACGGAGCCTCGAGCAGGATGCGCTGCGCGTTCGAGCCGAGGATCAACTTGCCGACCGGCGAGCGACGACGCAGCCCGATGACGATGAAGTCGGCCGAGACCTCCTGGGCCACCGCGATGATGTCCTCGGCCGGTTCCAGACCGCGCACCAACTGGCGCACCTCGTTGCCTACCCCCGCGCTGTCGAGCTCGGCCCGGACGGTGTCCAGTTCCTCCTCGTACCGGGCCGCCTCCGCGGCGTCCAGGTCCTTACCACCTCGATTGGAGTTGATCACCACGAGTCTGGTGTTGCGAAGTTTGCACTCCTGCGCGGCTCGGTGCAGCGCGGCGCGCCCCTCCTCCGTCGGCACGTACCCCACCACGACGGCCATGTCACCCTCCTGAGCCGATGTTCCGGTGCGCTGGCGGCCGATCGACGATCTCGGCGTCGGCTGGTGAACGGTACCCCGGGATTCCGCTGGGCCACCGGGCGAAAGGTCACCCGACCGGAAGCGTCGGTCGCAGCCTACGGTGGTGGGGTGACCCTGCATGACGGCAACGGCTGGGTGGAGTGTCGCTGCGGGCAGCGGCACTGGGGACGGCACGGCGCGGCCGGGCTCCTGCTGGCCAGGTCCGTGGCGGGCCGGGCCCGCCACGGACGCGACGGCCGACCCGGCGCCACCCCCGACACGCCGGTGTTCGTCGAACCCGAGGCAGCCGTCGAGGTCCTGCTGCAGCTGCGCGCCGGGTGGACCCATCAGGGTGGCCGCTGGGCTCTCCCGGGTGGCGCCCGCGACAGCCACGAGGACGTCGTCGCGGCGGCCTTGCGCGAGGCCCGGGAGGAGACGGGGGTGGTCGAGGCCGACCTCTTCGTGGTGGGCCAGCACCCCGGCGTGGACCACGTGGACTGGAGCTACACCTACGTCCTGGCCCTGGCCCGCCGCCCCGTGACACCGACCGCCCGCACCGAGGAGAGCGACGACCTACGCTGGCTCGAGCTGGGGGCCGTCGAGAGCCTTCCGCTGCTGCCCGCCTTCGGCTCGGTGTGGCCGGCGCTGCGGGTCACGCTGATCAACGCCCTCGGGACGCGGCGATCGACAACGCCCTGACACCCTCCCCGCCTGCCCTGCCGCCTCGGCGTGGCCGTTCACTCGGGAGCCTGGTCGAGCAGCTCCCCGACCACCGCAGCCACCTCGTGGGTTTCGATCAGGAAGGCGTCGTGGCCGTACGGGGACGAGATCACGGTCAGTGGGCTGGCCGCGGGGACCGCATCCGCGATCTCCCGGTTGAGATCCACCGGATAGAGGCGGTCGGAGTCGATGGCCACCACGGCTGTCCGCGCGGTGACTCGGCGCAGCGCGGCGAGAGTGCCACCGCGACCCCGGCCGACGTCATGCGAGTTCATCGCTTCGGTGAGCACCACGTACGATCCCGCGTCGAACCGTCGGACGAGTTTCGCCGCCTGGTGGTCGAGATAGGACTCCATGGCGTATCGGCCCGAACCACCGACCGGATGCTCGCCCGGCTGCGCCTTGCGGCCGAACCTCAGGTTCAGTTCGCCGCCTGACCGGTAGGTCGTGTGCGCGATCCGCCGGGCGACAGCGAGACCCAGGTGAGGACCCTCGCCGGGTGCCGCATCGTAGTAGTCACCGCCGCGGAACCCCCGATCCGCCCGGATCGCCGCGAGCTGGGAGGCGCTCCAGGCGATCTGGTCGCCGGTGGCGTACGGGGTCGAGGCGAGCACCAGGAGCCGCTCGACCCGGGGCGGCTCGCTGACGGCCCACTCCAACGCCCGCATACCGCCCATCGACCCCCCGACGACGAGCGCCCAGCGCCCGATGCCCAGCTGGTCCGCGAGCGCCACCTCCGCGGATACCTGATCGCGCACCGTCAGGAAGGGGAATCGGCTCCCCCACGGCCGCCCGTCGGGTGCCGAGGACGACGGCCCGGTCGTCCCCTGGCACCCCCCGAGCACATTCGGTGCGACGACGAACCAGCGGTCTGTGTCGAGCGCTCGGCCGGGCCCGATCAACCCTTCCCACCACCCCGCGGTGGGATGCCCGGGGCCCGCCTCGCCGACCACGTGGCTGTCGCCGGTGAGGGCATGCAGCACCAGCACGGCGTTGTCGCCCGTCGGCGAGAGGACCCCCCAGCTCTCGTAGGCGACGCGGACCTGCGGCAGGTGGCCGCCGCACTCCAGCGCGAGGGTGCCGATGTCGATGAAACGCCGACGGCCCGGATGATCGCCCTCCCGCCAGGCGCCCGTGACCGGTGGCACCGCGGCGAGGTCGAGATCTTCAGCGAGAGACGCCGCCGAGGTCCGCTGCAACCCGATCACCTGTCCTCCCAACGCAATGCTGCGCACCGTACCGATATGGACCGGGACGACTACCCAGGGCGGGGCCCGCGTCTGTTCGCGGGATGCGCCTCAGTCCCGCTTCGCTGCTCGGAATCCGCCCTCGAGGTCGGCCAGGATGTCGTCGATGTGCTCGATGCCGACCGACAGCCGGACCAGGCCAGGGGTCACCCCGGACGCGAGCTGCTCTTCGACCGACAGCTGGGCATGTGTGGTCGAGGCGGGATGGATGACCAAGCTCCGGACGTCGCCGATGTTCGCCACGTGGCTGTGCAGCTGGAGCGCGTTCACGAAGCGCTGGCCGGCCTCGACCCCACCCTTGATCTCGAAGGCAAGGACGGCGCCGGGCCCCTTGGGTGCGTACCTGCGCGCCGAGGCGTACCACGGACTGCTGGGCAGGCCCGCGTACGCGACGCTCGCGACCTCGTCCCGGGACTCCAGCCACTCCGCCACCCGCTGCGCGTTGGCCACATGCCGCTCGATCCGCAGGCTCAGCGTCTCCAGACCCTGCGCCAGCAGGAACGCGTTGAAGGGCGAGATCGCCGGACCGAGATCGCGCAGAAGTTGCACCCGCGCCTTGAGGATGAAGGACAGGTTGGCACCGAAGGCGCCCTCGGCGCCCAGGTCGCGCGCGTAGACCAGCCCGTGGTAGCTGGGATCCGGCTGGTTGAAGTTCGGGTAACGCTCAGGGTACCGACCGTAGTCGAAGGTGCCGGCGTCGACGATCACCCCACCGATCGACGTCCCGTGCCCGCCGAGATACTTGGTGGT